>NZ_CATKPV010000054.1:0-73383 GCF_949768135.1 Bacillus sp. IT-79MI2
GGCCTTCATGCTTATCACAGCAGAAATCTATGAAATTGAGATAAATATTCATTTTATGATCTATGCATTTTGGCGGTTGATTTTTATTAATTCCAAGATGATTATAAAAAGAGTTGAAATTACTCATCCCTTATCCCCCAATTTAAAGTATTTTTGTACATTTCTTATTTGTATGCATATCCATCCTCATATAATTGGGCCAGTGAGCTGTAAAGCAAATCTTTATTCATAGCATTTTTTAAATGATCTACATGGCGCACATGGCTCAGGAAACTACAGATTCTAATTTTCCACTTGCTATTCAAAAAATGAAATAAACGCATCCTCTCTTCCATAAAATTCAACTGATTTTGTATGTCTTTAAATTGATTATTTACCAAAGGCATTATTTCTTGAGTGAAATTTAAACTGGAGCAAGATGGAATGTCGTGGGTGTTTATAAAGACGTTTTTATACATGATTCTCCCATCTTGTATGTGGAAATTTAATTTTTCTGCACTTATCTCTAAATTTTTCAATAATTTTTTATAATGTAAATAGTAACTTTCCGATGTGTAATTATATTTATATTGTACAACTTCAGCAAATATATAGGTTGCATTTATCATCTTTGCAAATACTGTTCTATGATTTCCATCGGTTACTACATAAATATCCTCTTTATCAAAATATGAAAGGTTGATTTTATGTTCGGGTTGTTGGAAATATTCGATAGAAGCTGCAAGACCATTTTCTTGTAAATATTTATAATGAGTTTCTAGACGATTAAGAGCTAAAACACCAGCTTCGCCAGTCATATGCTGTGCCCAGGTACAATTAGTATTTAATCTAGTATCTGTTAAACCTCTAATCTTTGAAATTTTTACTAGCATATTTTTCTTTTCAGTTGGTATACAGTCATAGTACAGCTCTAATTCCTCACATAATATAGGTTTTTCCTGATTCATTTTTTTTAGATGATCCAAATTAATTCCATAAGTACGTAATTCATCCATTAAACAATTAGCCATATCATACTTCCTTTCTATTCAAAAATACAACTTGTCTATATTTGAAACATGTCGATATACTTGTATAAGTTTTGAAATGTATAATTTAATCTAACTCTGACCTGGAAAAAATTGTATTAATCCCCCTTTTCGGGGGATGGGCGAAAACATCCATAGTGTATTTTGTTAGCTTGATGACGATGTGTTGTGACGCATATTAGGGCATCAATTCAGCAATTGTAATAGTTCCTAGTTTCTTATGAAAAAAAGAAGGGACTAAAGAAGAATAAACAGGCTGTCCTTTTTTCTTGTTCTTATTGTGATATATCTTGAACCAATAGACGATTGGATACTCTCTTACAAGTATTTCTTGTCCTAGGTATGTTGTTTTAAGCATGCTATTTACTTGTGAGTCTGAAGGTTCAATTTCAGGTGTTTGTAATGCATTAGCATGGATACTAGGGATATTTTCACAAACTGCTGATTGAAGACTACTTATCATAAGTGAAAAAGAATCATGAGTAGTACCAAAGGTTCTACAGATCATAGGTCTTTTATTGTATACTGTACAACTTCCATTATGTTCATCTAATAATGGACAAGGTAATTGGAATCTTTCTATTTGTTGATATTGTTCTACATCTTTAAAGTCAGTTTTGTTCTTATTTTGAAAAGTTGTATCTTCTTCTAATCTTTTGTATAACCCAGGATTATTGGTACGTAATGAATCTAAATGTTTGAGTGCCTTTGCGAAAACGGTTTCAGCAAATTCTATACCAATATTGCGCATTTCTTCTAAAAGTAATTCAAATTCCAACATTGAAACGGGAAAGACATCATAGCAACAATTGAAACATCCTTTTCCGCAAGGGTGATTTTCGAACTCATTATGTGTTGTTTTGTAATCTGAAATGATGTTGTCTATTTTAAAATATTTTTTATAAAGATTTCCGATATAACTATTCGGATCTACATCGTCATGACATTTTTTCTGTTTTTTGCCACTACCACAAAAACATAATTCATTTCTACCCATCTTTTTCCCTCTCAATTTTTTTATGCTTTATTTTCATGTCTCTTCACAAGTCGGTAAAATGTAGTTTTAGATAGATTAGCTTGTGTCATAGCTTCTACAGCGGTAATCTTTCCTGTTTTCCAGGCATTATAAACTGTAACAAATTCATCTGTAATTTCTATTTTAGGTCTTCCAAGATGTTTTCCTTGTTTTTTAGCCAAATTAATTCCTTCGTGTTGTCGAATTTTTATTTTTGTTCGCTCTTCTTCAGCAAGCCACGAAAGAATTTGAAGTACTAGGTCAGTAATGAGATTTCCTAAGTTGTCCTGGTACTTAGTTGTATCTAATAAAGGCATATCAATTACAACGATGTGGGCTTTAATATTTTTGGTGATATCCTTCCATTCATTTAAAATCGCTTCTTTGTTTCTCCCAAAACGATCTAATGATTGTACATATAAAATATCTCCTTCCCGTAACATCATTTTTACAAGTTGGTATTTTTGACGATTAAAATCTTTACCAGATTGTTTATCAATGAAAATATCTCTTTCATCAATACCAACTTGTTTCATTGCTTCTAGCTGTCTACCTTCGTTTTGATCTTTACTACTTACACGGATGTATCCGAATTTTCTGTTATTCAAGGTATCAGAATCTCCTTCTCTTGATGTTTTATAATACATATTATAACAAATCAGTTTCAAAAGGTGTCGATTTTTTAGAGACGTTTCAAAAATGGATTTTTGAGGTTTTGGAACTAGTATTTTATGTAATTTTGACAGTTCCAAAAGGTGTACCTTTTGAGACTGCACAAACAAATTAGTAATAAATTTCTCAATATGGATATTGTCACTATTTTTATCTATAATATTCAAACTTAACAGTTAATGTAATATGATAAAAAAGTGATGGTTATTACCCTTTTTCTTTCTCCTTATGCCATAGATAAGACCAAATCTGGTCTTATCTTTTTTATTTATGGGGTTCAGCCGAGATACGTGTAAAAATGGGTCATAAGCTGTATTTTATTTCCATCACTAGTTTTTTAGATAAAAATAACTATCTCATGCTACACAAAAAGCCAATTTTCTGTACGCTAAGGAATCGACTCTTTTATGTTCTTGCTTTGCTATATAGGCGTCCGTCAACCTTTTTTCTCTACTTTGCACCAGAATCATTTATGTTGTATCGCAAGAAGAAAAATCACATTAGAAAAGAGCCGGAATTCACCCTGTTAAGAGTAAACCAAATCTTTAATATTTAAAGGACGAAAAAAAGAAACATAGAAGTGAAAAACTTCTATGTTTCTTTTTGATTCATATATTTATTGGAAAATACTTTGAACTTTCAGGCACAGATGCTCCTTCTACCCTATTATAGAAGCTATTTTGAACGTAAGGGATTTGTAAGGAATAGGTAAGGAAAAAGAGATTTTCATTGTGTATGATCAAAATATAAAGAAGCATGAAAGGCGGAACAGATATGACGTATATATGAAAAACAAACTAGTTAACAAGAGTGTTTCAAGGAAAAGAAGTAATTTCTGTGGTTAACATATATGTGAAAAAAGAGGGATTTACCGTTTGTTAGGACAGAATGGTGTTTGTAAAAATAATCATTATGAAGATGATTACAAATTTAATGTTGACCTTTTGTCATTGGTAGAGATGATAGCTGTGTGGTTAGTATGAAACAGCAAGCAAGCAACCAACCACCTATACAATATGAATAGAGGAGAGGAATACCTTATGAAAATACGTGGTCAAATTACATTTGCAAGTCTGGCCCTTTTAATAACTGGAAGTTCCCTGCTATACACATCACCAACCTCAATTGTAAAAGCAGAGCCCACTCAAAATGTATCTAGTTCGTTACAAACAAGCACTGAGCGAGATCGTAATTCCGTTAAGCAAGCAATGCGGGATACATTGCAACATGGATACCCAGGGATACTTGCTAAAACTTCTGAGGGTGGAAAAACGTGGGGTTATGCCGCTGGGGTAGCGAATCTGAGCACTAAGAAACCAATGAAAACAGATTTTCGCTTTCGCATTGCCAGCGTGACGAAGACGTTCACCGCAACGGTTGTACTTCAATTAGCTGGAGAGAACCGCCTGAATCTAGACGACTCCATCGAAAAATGGTTGCCTGGTGTCATTCAAGGAAACGGATATGATGGTAACCAGATTACTATCCGGCAGATATTGAACCATACAAGTGGTATCGCTGAATACTCAAGGTCAAAAGAAGCTGATTTTTTTACAAGTACAAAAAAATCGTTTACCGCTGAAGAACTAGTGAAGATTGGACTTTCGCTGCCCCCAGACTTTGCCCCAGGAAAGGGCTGGTCCTACTCAAACACAGGATACGTATTACTGGGTATCCTTATTGAAAAAGTAACCGGAAACAGCTATGCGGAAGAGATTGAAAATCGGATTATTGAACCGCTTGAATTGTCGAATACATTCCTACCTGGCAATTCAAGCGTTATTCCAGGCACCAAGCATGCCCGTGGATATTTCCAACCAGACGGAGCAAGTGAGCTAAAAGACGTTACTTATTATAACCCAAGTATAGGTAGCTCGGCTGGAGATATGATTTCTACTGCTGACGACTTAAACAAATTCTTCTCTTACTTACTCAGTGGCAAATTACTGAAGGAACAGCAACTAAAACAAATGCTTACTACAGTTCCTACAGGAAGTGCTGAAATCGGCGGATATGGTCTTGGAATCTATGAAACTAAGCTTCCAAACGGTGTCTCGATATGGGGACACTCAGGTGGCATTCCAGGGTTTGGTACTTTTGCTGGAGGTACACTTGGAGGTAAGCATATGTTGGCCGTCAATATGAACAGTATGGGTAGAGCTAACAGTCCTGATCCTTTTAAAAATATTTTACTTGCTGAATTTAGCAAGTAGGCAAAAAGGGAAAACGGATAAATTTTGTCATAGTTTTTATAGTTAAAAATATACCTTTCTGGTACAAAAGCTCCCATTTACTTTTAAAGGTTCTGGTGCAAAAAATCTCTTAAATTTGGACATACTGATATTACTACTCTACAAAAGGTGTGTGATCAGTATGGAAAAGGAAAATTTGTTCAAATGGAAGCATTATCAGCCTGAACTAATCTTATTAACAGTAAGGTGGTACCTACGGTACAATTTGAGCTTTCGTAACCTGGTGGAAATGATGGAGGAAAGAGGATTATCAATTGCTCACACAACGATTATGCGTTGGGTTCATCAATATGGACCTCAATTAGAAGAGAAAGTACGACATCATCTTAAATCAACAAATGACTCGTGGAGAGTCGATGAAACTTATATTAAAGTAAAAGGGCAATGGATGTATTTATATCGTGCAGTCGATTCAGAAGGGAATACCATTGATTTTTATCTAAGTAAATCAAGAGATAAACAAGCAGCCAAGCGCTTTTTCAAGAAAGCCTTGGCTTTTTCGTACGTTTCTAAACCTCGCGTGATATCAGTAGATAAGAACCCTGCCTATCCTGTAGCGATTCAAGAGTTGAAAGAAGAGAAACATATGCCTGAAGGCATACAACTAAGGCAAGTTAGATATCTCAATAATATAGTGGAACAAGATCACCGTTTTATTAAGAAACGTGTGCGTTCTATGTTGGGATTCAAGTCATTTAAAACAGCAATTTCTATATTGAGTGGTGTTGAAGCCATGCATATGATGAAAAAAGGACAACTTCACCGACAGGTGAAGTCTACCCAAAATGAAGTTGAATTTGTACATAATTTATTTGGAATTGTATCATAATCTGGAATTGAACAGATTGTGTAGGTTCCCTATGTCTCTATTAAATGATTTTTGCACCAGAACCCATTAAAATGTGCGTGCTATCCCTTGGGAAATTTCTGTTCAATCTTATCATGTACTGATTCGATTTTTTCAGGCAACACAAATAAATATTCGATAAGGACTTCTGATAATTCTGTTAATAAATCTACTGTTTCATCATCAATTTCCTGTTGCAATTCAAGCATCCCATAAAGAGGACTGTCGGGATGAACGAGGTGGCCAATATCTTGAATCGGTTTAGTTAAATCGATATATTCTGGCAATTGCTCAAATTGCTGGGAAAGAGACTGCCCATTACTTTGCTCTCCAAGAAAATGTTTGAGGACACTTTCAAGAACTCGTTTTGACAGTACTGCAGCAGCAGAATTATCTTTTACATTTAAAGTAGAGCGATATGCCCTGACAAGGTCTATAGGGATATGTTTATTGCGTTCGAGCTGATCCAAAGGATTTCTTAAATCCGAAGGACTATAAATATAAACCTCTACTTCTACTTTTTCATTTATTCGATTCGGATAATCATTAAACATAATCACAAATTCTGATGGCTTTTGACATTCAAAACAAAGCCCTTCTGCGAATAATCCCCTTTTTGTAACTTGGTAAAAATTCGTTTTTAACGTAAATTCACTTGATTTACCGCATTTAGGACACTGACTTTTGACATTTTCCGGTACCTTTAAATACCCATACTGGGTATGAGACAAAATGGCCCCTGGCAATATTTTTCTCATTTAAACCTCCTAAAAACTCAACCCTAATACATAACTTATATAAATATTTCTGATAACTATTCAGTCACCTCATGAAGATATAAGATAGTTGGGGAAAATTACTAAAATGTATGTTTATCTGTTTTATGACAAGATGTAGTGGTATCACACATGTTTGTGTTGTAGCAAAAAAAATAGACCGAATTTTCGCCTATGAAACTCCTAAATTAAAGGTATAGCTGAGTAGTTATTATTCCTGTATAATTGATAATACAAATTTTTAAAGTTATACAAAAAGTATAACTTTAAAAATCATAATTACAATCTATAATATATGGAAATTATGTTTTTTATTAGTAGAGTGTCACCATAAATACCCACATTTTAACAAACATATAAGGGCCACTTGGGTTCTGGTGCAAAAACTATAAAGCTCATGTAACGAATCTTCGAAACTTGGACATACTGATTGGTCTTACCCCGTCAAGTAGACAGCTGTAAAAAAGGCTTAGCCATCGAGATTCGATATTGGGTATCTTTTCCCATCCCCTCAAAATGGGGGAATAGCAAGCGCACTATTAGCAAAATCCTTATAAATAAAGGATTTTAATTGACGCATTCAAATAATAATAAGTTGTATTTTTGAAATTAAAAATTCTAGAATTATAGTCATGTCATAAAGTGTACTTTTTGACATGGCTATAATTTTTTAATGAATTAGGCTAATTCTCCCTTTTCGGGGATTTGGGCAAAAATACCCAATTTACGAAAAGGAATTTCAGCACAACATCTTCGAAATACCTTCATTTTACGGCTGATTGAACATGGAATTTTAGAGGAACAAATTATAAAACAGGTAGGTTTTAAATCTAAACTTTCGTTAAAAAGATATTATGATTTCATCGATTAAAAATAACGGAGGAAGATAGCATGAAGGAAAATAAAAAACAGGAGCAACAGTACATAAGAGTGTATACATTAAGGGATAGAAGTACCAAATCCATTAAAGTTGAATCTTGGCGAACGTTTAAAGAGGAGATGAGAGTTCTAGGTCTAAAAGAATCGGATATTTTTCAAATTCAGTTAATAGCAAAGTAAAATAACCCCCAAAATGAGGTGAAGGTTTTTCGTTTGTTTTGGAGAATACCTAATCCAATATGAAAATAGAAGTTAGATCAATAACACTTGAAGTATTTTCTTTATAATCTAGGCTCAGATACGACTCAAATATATAACAAGGAATCACTGGAAAGGAGATTGGGATGAATAAAGGAAAAGGGTTATTGTTACCTCTTTTATTAACTATTGTATTAAGTAGCTGCCAACAGAGCGATATAGAAGAAGCAAAAAGTGAAGGTTCAAAAGTTATGGATACTGTTAGGAATACAGTGAATAAAAAAGATTTTCTCAGTTCGTCTGTGGATGATAAAGCGAGAGTTGTAGACCTAGAAATAGCGGATACTGTAAATACAAGTAAATTAAAAAAAGAGATTAGCATTCAGTTAAAGAACCAAGATATTAGACCATATACTATTAATATTAGTCAAAGAGATATGAACATTGTAAAAATAGAGAACAGGTGGGACAGAATTTTGAGTTATATTTTAGAAGAATTGTTCCATAAAAAAGGATACAAAGGTTTTTCAATGCGGGCTTATGTAGAATCAGGGCAACCTATTCCATTTGCTATATATACGCCTATAAATAGTGCTGATTCAGGAGCTAAAGAGTTTGGGGAGAAGATCGAGAAAGAAATTGATGATCTACTTAAAACACAGCAAGCACAAAAATGGATTGAAAATGATTTATATACTATTGAAGTTTATAGTCAAGATAATCAAAGAATCAACTAACAAATCTATGAACAGGATATAGGAAACTTAGTATTAATAGGCTAGTATTTGATGAAAAAGACTGGATTCATACCCAGTCTTTTTTACATGTATATAACTATTAAATTTAAGAAATTGTATTATTTATAATAAACTTGTCCACTATCAAGATATATAGTTCCCCCACCATAATTTTTAAGTCTAAGTTGATAATAATTACCAGAAGCAGTTAAAAGGTGAGAAATTGGAATGTTTAATCCACTTGAAAAGGAACCTTTAACTCTATATTCTTCCCACATCGAACTATTATGAAATACTTGTACTGCCAATCCAATAGTCTTAGTTTGTGGTTCTACCTGTACACTTTGAGGTTGGTAAAATGATGTGCCACCATCAATCCACTTATAGTTACTAAATTCCATATATCCAAAATTAAAAACATTCATAGCAAGAGGGTTAACCTCTGTTTTATTTTGCATATTACCATCGAACTTAGAACTTCTTAAAGGAGTTTTAGCCATGTCTTGATTAAATTTTTCTAATTCCTCTTTAGAATATGTTTTAACCAAATTCCTATCTTTATCGTAAACTTCTACAGATACATCATCAATTTCTGCATTATCGACATTTGCTGTAGATGCAGATACAGAAGAAGGCAAAGCTTCTCCATGTGCAACAGTTGAAGGTAAGATTATTCCTGCTGCTAATGCAAATACCCCTGCTTTAGCTAAATATTTTCTTTTCATAACATCATCCCCCTATTGTCTTTAATTTGTAGAACAATGTCATCATATCTTACAAATATTGTATGTGTAAATATGTTTTCAGAATATTTTTTCACCTTTGGGTTATGGGGGCATTTTTATGAATTGCAAGAGAATAACAGGGATAAGGGGTACAGGGGAAATTTTTAAAATTATGGGGGCAAAAATATTTTTGTTGAAATACAATAAAAAAGAATCCTTTCATAAGGATTCTGCAACAGGAAACAACAAATATATAGAAGTAAGATAAAGAGAATTACTTATTATTATATCGTATATATGTATAATGTAATGTTGAGAAAATGTTAAGAAATGGTCGAATCATTCTCATATGTATTATGTAGTAATGGTTGAAACTGCTTGTTTGTAAACGAGTTGCTGTTTACCACGAACCATCATAAGAATCGTAAATTTGTCCATTGCAAGAATTTGCCCGGTCATCCTAACCCCACTCTTTAAAACTACAGTGATTGGCTTTTTTTTCTCTTTTAATAATTCAGATGTTTTTTCTTGTAGACCGTTCATATAGCTTCCCCCCTTACTATAATCGTATCATACTTAAATTTAAATATTGTCTTATACACGTATTTCTCAATATAGCCATTGAAAAGGAATCTCCTAGTATTACGGATTTGTTTTTTATTACAAGAAAGCGCATTTTTTCCTTTTGGGGTATTTGCCTTTCTTAGCTTGATAGGGTCACCATATCATTTCGGGAATTTATTACGTTTAGACACCCCTCTTCTTATTGGATGTTTATGCTTCCCATTCGCTTTCGATTTTTCGAAACCATTTACCGATTTTACTTAAATAATATCTTTTTACTTCCCCATATGGAATCCAAATTTCACGTTCTTCTATGCGATCCATTACTTCATCAAGAATCTCATCATGCTCATATTTTTTAGGTCTTCTATGATGTACCTGTACAAATTTTGTATATTCTCTACGAAGCCAATTAGAAATGCGTTCTTTTTGTTGTTGTCTAAGATGTGACCATTTTTTATTTGTTTGACGGATCTGCCCATTCACTCTTATATGATTTTTCATAGACACGCCTCCTGTTACTGTTAAAACGAGAATATAGAACTATAGTAGCACACAAAATTCAAAACAGGGAAAGAATCCCTTGATGAAGTATCTTAATTTATTTATTAGAAATATGGTACGTGAAATTATTTAGATATAAATTAAAAAAGCCCCTCTAAAAGGAGCTAATTATTTTACAAGATTCTTCTGTAATTGCTCTATTATAACCTCTGCACCTGCTAGACTTAGTGTAATCTTTCCGTCTGCTAAAGTAATATTTTTATCAGATACTTCACCTGTTATTACACAAGCACCTTTAGCTTCATATTTTTTCAAGATGATCTTTTCACCTTCTACATAAATCTCTAATGGTGTCTTTTTTTCAATTTCCAGGGTACGCCTTAACTCCATTGGTATAACTATACGTCCTAATGGATCTAATTTTCGAGTTACTCCTGTTGATTTCATGAAATCTCTCCCTTATATAATCTATAGTTCTATATTTCAAACCCTATGCCATTTTTCATTGTAACAAGCTTTCTCCAAAGATTGAAAACATTATAAACTAAAAGCTTACAATCATAATAAGAATCTCTTTACACCTTTGTGAAAAGGGATACTGCGTTTCTTCCTCCTTTTGTAAAAAGATATTTTTGATTTTCTTTTCCAATACCTTCACTCCTTCAAATAGTAATATAAGTGATATCACTTATATTACTATTTTATTACTCGTTTTTCCAGTTGTCAATATAAGTAATATAACTTATAATACTTTTTATAAAGGAGTGATACTTATATGGCGATAAACAGAGATAAAAATACACCCGTTTTAGTTACAATTCCGAATGAACAATTAGAAAAAATCGAGAATTTTTGGCATGATAACAAACTAAAAAGTCGTAATGAAGCCATTCGTCAGCTCATAGAAAAAGGGTTAAGTCAAAAATAGACTTCCCTTTTTTATTTTGCTTAAAAATATGCAAAATAAATTTAACCCCCTTAAAATCTTCTGTATTCAAAAATAACTCCTCCAAGACTAATTACATTAGGCCAGGAATTAAAACTCCATACAAACAAACCTGAGGATCCGTTTTTGTTCAAAAATCCAATTATTAACTTAGAAATGGAAATGCCTTACTAAAAGCGAAATAGAGCTGAAATTTTTCCAGCTCATGCGTTAATTCGTTCCGTATGTGTACAAGTAGGAAATTGAGAACAACCAAAAAACTTATTAGCATTTTTCTTTGAATATCGAATGACTAATTGATTTTTACAAACCGGACATTTCCGTTCTGCTGGATCTACTTGCTCATACACATCTTCTGCTTTTTGTTCTGGATTTATTTTGTTAATTAAGTTCTGAAGCTCCAATCGATCAATAAGTTTTACCTGACATGCTTTTGCTAATTCCTCTGCTTGTTTCGTATAAAAATTATTGGTTACAATCCATGCTTCATCTGCCTTATAATACGCTTTCCCTGCATATACTTCTTGCACAGCCCGAATCCCAACTCGATTCTTTACCCCATATCGTTTCGCCTGAATCACAATACGATTTTTCCCTTTTAATACGACGTCTACTCCGTAATCACAAGAGCGTTTTGTGACCTCTGGACGGTACCCTAGTTCTCGAAAAAGAGCTTTTAAGTACACTTCAAACTGATATCCGTCCATTTTATCAATGTACTGAATACCTGACTTTGCCATCATCTTCAATACTCTTTTCTCTTGGATAATTCGATGAACAAACATATAAATACGAAAGAGAACATAAAAAATAAAAACATACATGAAAGCCTGTACCATGCTAGATACAGGCACAACTGGTATAAGTTGCCCGACTGGCAGATTAGACACTATGTTCCATCTCCTTTTTCTGTATTCGTACCGCTTGTTTCTTTTGCTGTCCTTGCGGTTGTATATGAGATTGTTGTTGTTTTTCTGTTGATTGTATGACCGCCTTCAGTACATCATTCCAATCTTTTTCTTGGGAAGGAAGGTGCATTTGGACACGTGGATTAATCGTTAAAGCTCCTATCTTTTCTGTGAATTCTTTCCCCGCTTTATCATTATCTACTGCGAGGACAATACGATTCACGGGAAATCCTTCATCTTTTGCCTCTTTAAATGTACGTAAAACGGTTTTCATCTTCAGTCCATTCATACTGACTAACCTTGCATTTTGTAGTCGATTTTGTTGTAACGTCCAATACGAAAGAAGGTCAATTGGGCTCTCAAAATAATAAATGGATGTTGGTTTTCCAACATCCACCATAAATCCCGTATGCGGTTTTCCATTCGGCAAAATTTGTTTAAAAGAACCTCTCTTATTTTCCATCTTAACCGTCCCTTGACGCTCCGCACCTACTACATTTCCTGTTCCACCTTGTTCCCGCCATTTAAACACCACATTCTTCTTTTTATCCTGTGCAATCAAGTCTTGACCAATCAACCAATTTACTAAACGAGCGTCAATCTTCCGTTCATCAGTTAAATAGTGCTTAATGGCTTGTTTATCCTGGACTTCTAGATGCCCTGGATAACGAAAGGGCTCATCTTGTTTTGGTTCTTCTTCCTTAGAAGATGTAAAAGTAGGATAATCACCAAAATTCACGTCTCGAACTGCTTCTTGAAAAGTCATACCATAGTACATTCTAGCAAAGCTAATCGCCCCATACCCCTTCTCTCCTCGGCTATTCCAGGCAAACATATTGTCACGAATTAACAAGCTATCGTGCTCCGTATGTCGATAATAATTGCCCTCCTTTTGAAATTTCTCCCCTTTGGCCTCTAGATACGCTAACAGATCCACATCTTTTGCTTTCATGACTTCCTCCTCTGCTAGTCGATATGTCATGTTGGCACCTCCCCTTGTTGTGAATGGTTTCAAGAATAAAAAAAGAGAACTGTTTGTATCAGTTCTCTACATCATTTATTTTCCAAATAAGAATTTTATTCGTTTTTCTTGCGTGCTATAAGATAACCGGGCATCAAATTTCTTCCCAGTATTTTTAGATTCAAATCCTTTGATTTGATCGGTCATATTCTTTTCTAATATTTTGATCACATTGTTACTGCTAATTTTCTTTCCAGACACGATCCCTGGAATAATGAATTCACAAGTCTTCTTATACTGCTCACATAAGTAATTTGATTTCCCTACAATCACTCGGCTCTTACAAAGCGGACATTTTCCTAGTGTACGATCCTCAAGTGTTGGAAAGCGGAACTTTAGTCCTTCCTTATCCAAATAGAGTGCCGCTGTAAATTCACCCTTTTCTCCTTTAAATCCTTGAATGAAGTCTGAACATTGTCCGTTCAATATCTTCTTGAGTTGCGAAGTGGGTATAGTTTTTTCTTTGATTTTTGCTGGCAACATGAACTTACAACCATTTTTATATTCTGTGCACCCAAAAAATGTTTTTCGGTGAAGAATAGCCCCTTTTTTACATGCCGGACACTTCCCCAGAGATAGCTCCTCTGTCGTTGGAAACTGGAATTGCACTTTACCTTCTCGTAATACTAAATACGCTGAAAACTCTTTCTCACCGGATTTAAAGCCTTTTAACAGATCCGTTTTCTTATCTTCAAATAGCTTTTTTATTTGTGCTTCAGGAATCGCTTTTTCTTTAATTTTCTTTGGCATGCGAATCTCACATTCTGGATAGTTACTGCACCCATAGAAGTTTCCTTTATGAAGAATCTTGCCCTTTTTACATGGGCAACGGCATACTTCAATTTGTTGATTCCAATTCAAAATCATTTCATCCGCTACTTTTCCCTCAGTTTCCCCAAGTTTTGCAACTGTTTCTTTTACAAATGTATTCGTATTTTCCACAAATTCACCGTATTGCATTTCCTTCTTTTCGATCATATGAATCATCCCTTCCATTTCAGCCGTATAAGCTGGATTTTTGATTTCATCTATCGGAAATTTTTCTACAAATGCACGACCAATTTTCGTAGTACGAATTTGACCATTGGTAACTGTGATGTAATTTCTCGTTGCGAGTTTTGGAATAAAGGTCTCCTCTGTCGCAACCGTCCCAATACGTTTTCCTTTCATTAGCTCTTTTAAATGGTCATCATCTAATTTACGACCGGCGGTCTCCATAAACGTTAGAATGGAGCTTTCAGTATGAAATGCTGGTTTCTTTGTTTTCGACTGCATTAAGTCATGTTTTACGATTTGGAACGAGTCTCCCTCATATAAAAAAGGGATTTGAAAGCTTTCCACAGAACCTTCTTCCATGTCCTCATGAAATACGCTTAAAAATCCATTCTCTTGAAGAACTTTCTCTTTTGTACTGTATATGTTTTCCTCTCGATCTATAAACTGTGCCTCACGTACCAAATAAATAGCCGGTGGCATAAAGTTCCCAATAAATCGTTTCACAATGAGGTCATATAATTGAATTTCTAATGGTTTTCTATCGGTCCCGTCATATGGTTTTGTTGTCGGGATGATGGCAAAGTGACTATCTACAAGCTCATCGTTAAATGTGGCATGTTTTTCTGTAATGGTATGCGGATCTACAAGTTGCACCAAATCCGCATAATGGGTAGACTGCAAGGCTTGGAATACTTCTTGTACTCTGCCTACCTTTTCCGTTGGCAAATGCCGGGACGATGAACGAGGATAGGAAATCCACCCTTCTTCATATAAACTCTGAATATGTTTTTTAGCGGTTTCTGCACTTACCTTTAATTTCGCATGAGCATCTTTATATAAATCTGTAAGGTTATATAACAACTTTGGTTTCTTTTTTCTAGTACTTTCTTTAAATTCCGTTACCGTTAAGTCTGTACCGATTAATTTTGTGCCAAGCTTTTGTAAAGGAGCTGGATCTAATAACTGGTCTTCTGTTTTCATAACAGCTTCTAATCCATTCTCTGTGATGAGTTTTAGATTATAGTAGGTTTGTTCCTTATAATTTTCTATGGATACCTCACGTTGCCAAATCTCATGTAACAGGCACATTTGCACACGCCCCGTTGCCAATAAGAATTGATTTTTAGCAAGTTTCGTTGTACATCCTCTCGTCACATTAATTCCGAGAAGATAGTCTAGGTATTGCCTTGCTTTTGCGGAATTTGCAAGTCCGTCATAGTGTTCCCCTGACTCTAATCGGTTCAGTCCTGCCTCTAATTCTGCTGGCTCATACGAAGCAAGCCAGAGGCGAGATTGTCGTTTATTTACACCCGCATATTCATACATTTCACGATAAATCAGCTCGCCCTCACGGTCTCCATCACAAGCGTTGACCACATGATCTACATCCTGACGTTGCAACAGATCTACTAGAATATTGATTTGTTCGATATAATCTTGCTTCACTTTGTATTCCGGCTCTAACAAAAGGGGCAAGTGTTCGAATTTAAATTCTTTGTATTTCTCATCTATTTCTTCTGGATGCTTCAGCTCTAATAAATGACCGGAACACCAACTAATAATGTACTGATGGTTCTCAAAGTATCCAAAATAAGGTTTACTCCCCATATGTTTCTCTGCATTTCTAAAACGTGGTGATTTCAATAATTCGTATGCAACTTTCGGCTTTTCCGCAATAAATAATGTTTTTCCCATTACTCATTCCTCCTCATGTATGTAACATCTTTAATTTTGACGCTTGATTCTCCGCATTTTGAAGCGTTTCATCACACATTGCCCCATCCATAAACAAATGTTCAATGCCACGACTACAAGCAACATACAGCCAGCAAATAGCCATGGATTCATGACATCTTTCTCCATTCCCAATCTTTCTGCAAAAACACATACATTTGCTTTTTCTCTGACAATATTTCACGTGCCAGTTGAATTTTTTCTTTTGGGAACAGAATAAAAATCAGTTCTTCAGCATTCCTTGTCTCTGCCCATACACCTGTATAATCAATATCTACAATCTCAACAATGTTTACCATTCTCTTCTCTCCTTTCGCTTTTAAAAAGAAGAAGAGCACTGTTTCACAGTACTCTCCTCAACCTATATCTATCTAGCATGTTCCATTTCCGCTTCTTTTGGCTGCTCTTTCTTTTTTACGTTTTTAAACTGATGAAAAAGTTGTGCGAATTTATTTTGACTTTTTGGTTCTTTCTCCTGGCTCGATTCTTTTTTACTGTTTTTATCATATTCTTGTTTTTCTTGATCTAAGGCTTTTTCAATGCCGGACAACTTTTCTCGCTGGGAATCTGTTAGATTCATTCCTTTTAACTCCTGAAGAGCTTCCTTTTTCAACCGGTATACTTCAGGATATGAATGTGTCTTCTCAAACTCTTTCATTTCTTTGACACGCTCTTCCCGACTTTTCGTATACGTTTCTTCTTGTTGCCCTGGACTATTATCCTGTTTTTCTTTTGATGAGGTTTGTTTATTTGGATCTGATCCCTTTTCATTATCAACTCCTAATAACATAAGCAATTCTGCCTGGTATTGTTCCTTGTAACGTATCTCATCCTGAGAAGGAGCAATCTCTTCTAAAATTTGTTCCTTATACGACTCTTTATATGCCTCTTTTGGCATTGCTTTAGGCATCACCACATGATTTTTTTCATCTAATGGCTCTAGAGGTGAGAAAGACTGTTCTACTTGATTTTCCCTCTTTTGATTGGCTGTTTCATCCATTCTTTGCCGCTCAATCGCTCTTTGTTTTATCAAATTTTTCACCACATCAGACAATTGCTTCTCTCCTGTAAGTCGAAGAGAAGATTTCGACCAATTCTCACCATCTATTTCTTGTTCATATACTCTCACTTTCCCTGTATCATGATGAACATCAATTGTGATATCTCCTTGCCCCCAGTCCATTTCGCTTGTCACAGATGGAATTGCAAAACGAGCCACACCAGGCTCAACTCCTCTTTGTATTTCATGCATATTCCCTTCAGGAAACCTTTCTTTTTGTTTACCAGTCATCTTAATTGCTTGTTTATATAAGGCTTCTCTGGTTTCTTCTTGCTTCAGTTGCTCTTGTATATTCATTTTTCACGTCCTCCTTTATAATAAAAAATCACTTCTCGTTCTCAACGATAAGTGATGACATTGTTTCTTTATTAAATTGTGTAAACAAGCCATTTATCGTCCTAATTCCACCTCTTGTTTCTTTTTCTTTGCAACATTTTGGAATTTCGTAAAGTTCGAGAATGGTTCATATTGTTTTTCCCAATCAACCAATTTCGATTCGGTCTGCTTTGTAACCGTAACTCCTTCTTTGTTCAACTTTTCTTGTATTTTACTTTCTAATTGATTAACAGATTCTTGGGTAATGAGTTCATTATCAATTGCTACATTTTTGGTTGCAAAATAACGCTCTTCCACTTGTACACGATGAATAATACTATCAATATCGTTTACTGTTTCATGAGATTGTGCTCGCTTAAAAGCCTCATATTTTCCACTTAATTCTTTCTCCATCGAAGCTGTAACATGTTTAGCTGTATGAGGAAGTGGTTGTAATTTTTGTTCTAATGACTCAATTGGTGCATAACCTTCCTGTTTCATTTCTTTATATAACTCTACTTCTTTTTCACTAAACCTTAACTCTTTTTGATCCTCAGCTTTATCTACAAAATCCCCTTCTCTTTGTGCCCATTTATCATATATGGCTATTTTGACTAGATCATTTAAATCAATCTGTGCATCCTTTTGATGTACAACAAACGAACTTTCTTTCCCCTCAAAAACAGAATTATGGACTGTCTCATATAAATCTGGTTGCAAAATTTTATTTAAGCGAACATCTTTTACACTACCGTTTTTTTCCGTTAAAGATACAGATAAACCTTCTTGATTTGGTTCTTCTTCCTTCCGTATTGGTATGTCAGTAATCTCTTTAGTAAAAGCATCCATCATGTGTATTTTTCCACCATACATATCTTGCACATCTTTATACAACACTTCGATTGTAACCAAATGGGCTTTCTCATGATATGGAGATGCATATAAACCATCTGACTCTGTTTTTGCCATACTATCTACCTCTTTCCCTTTTTTATTATTGATTTCTTTATCTAAAATACTTTCAATTGTTTCAATAAATTCCACAGACGTTTCATGTACTTCTTTTAGCAATTTGGATTTATCTTTTAACTCTTTCCCTTGCGTCCAGTTTGCTAAGTATCCTAACGAATACTCGCTTGAATCAATTCCAAAATAGGAAGAAACCGTATAAGCTGCCATTTCTGCCTGAAACTCTTTTTCTGGTGCCGTGTAATTCATATGTGTTTCTGCTGTATGAAGTTTGGCATGGGCAAGTTCATGAAGAAGCGTTTTTACATTTTGTAATTCACTATTCCTCGGATTCAAGGCAACCTCTTTCGTTAAGGTGTAGCTCACCCCCTTTGCGACCCCAAGCTCTTGTTTCGGTTCAATAATTTTCACACCGTTTTTTTCCGCAATAGCTTCCATACCTTTGTACAAACTCTTATAATCTTTCACAGTTCCTTCTAGCCAACGATTTGGAAAAATACGAGGCAAATCTTCCACTTTTGCGTTCGTTTGCGACACATCGAATACATAGCCGACAGAAAAATATAGACGACCTGGTTTCACTTCTATACTTTTAGATTCAATCTGTTTTTTCTCTTCTTCATTCGCTTTTGCAACAGGTTTCCAGGTTCCCCTTTTGTCTTTAAATTTTGCTGTTGTTCGGTTCGGAACAAGGATCTGTATTCCTTTCTCACCCTTATTAACCGAAAATCCTTTTTCTTTCCAAAAAGAAAAGGAACCCACGGCTCTGGATCCCTCAAATTGATTCTGTATTAATGCAATATTGGATGGTGAATAGTGATAAAACTTTGCCATAAATGATAAATATTCTTTTAAATCTTCTGGTGAACGAAAATAACCTTCTATGCTTTTTTCCATCTTTTTTGTTAGTGCTACTACCTTTTGTTTTTTCTCTTCAAATGAAACAGGGGAACGCTTTTTACTCATTGTTTTCCGCTCCCTTTGATGAAGCTTCTATTAATTCATCCATCGTTTCTTCATTCCAAGTTTCTAAGTCTGTTGGAACACATATTTTATGAGTTTTCATGTTGATGGGAATCAGTAAATCGTTTTCTGGAAGCTCAATATAATCAAATAACTCTTGTTCTTCCTCTTCTGTTAATGGGATTGTTACTTCTTGATTTGCGACGTGAAAAGTAACTTCTCTTTCGCCAATAGATTTTATAATTCCAAGTTCAATATCTTCATGAAAAAATAGCATTGTATCTTCCCCTCTTTTGTTAATTATTTATTTTCAATCCACGATTGTATTCTTTCTCATAATTCGTTAATTGCTCAAACACTTTTTCTAACTTTCTCATTGCATACATCATCCTTTCTTTATCAATTCACCTCCTCCACTGGAACATACACTTCTTTTGTTTGCCCTTTCGAAGCTTGATAATCCATCTTCTTTTGTCTTTTATGTGCAATTTTCTCCTCTACTACTTCTCTTATATGTTTTGTTGCTTCGGTTTCTGCAATATCAGTTGTACAAACTCCTTGATACTGTTCATGCTCATAGATGCCATTCATAAACTCAATTAACATTTGTGTATTTTTATCAGCACTATTCGTACCAAGTCGGATTTTTGTAAGTTCTTCTTTCAACACCTCATGAAGGTGCTTTGTCACGACTTCTGTAATATATCGAAGCGACCATTCTTGTTGTTTCGCTTCTTTATGCTCTTTAAAGATTTGTGCTAAAGCGACCCCGTTGTATCTAATTTTATGTTCTTCTTTAAATGCCACAAGATAATCATCAGTATCTTTTTCTAACTTTAATACACGCCTTACTTTACTCATCGTTCATATCCCCTCTCATTTTGTTGTTGGATTTCTCTCTCAAGACGTTCATAATAACGTTGGTTTTTCCAACTTTCATATTCACTTTTGAACGCACCCTCCATTTTCCTAAGTGCATACTGCATCGAAACATTTTGTTGAAAGTTCTTTTGCTGAATGGGCTTTCGATCTAACATTTTATCAATGCGCTGTCGTTCTTTATCGTATGCTTTCATCTCTTGTAAAAACGCATTTCCCATTCGCTTGTGAAGCTCTTCTATCTTATTTTCTTTATAATTTTCATAGCGTTTCTTATCACCAGAACCTTCTCCATATGCTCTCTTTAATACATCTACTTCTTTATCTAACTTTTGAAGAAACTGTTTATAATCTTCTTTATGATGCTTCTCAATATATTTTTTCGTTAATGCATCGAGATGAGGACGGAGTGGGCGCAATGTATTGTAACTGTATTGCCATTGCCTTTTATCTTCTGGTAAGCGTTTATAAATGAACTGGAATAATGGTTTTAGCTCTCGATTGCGCCATGTGAATGTGGAATCTTCTTTCTTTTTTGCAACCATATTCTTTCGAATCAAATCGTTAATCTGTTTTTGTTCCTGACCACGATCCATAATATTTTGAACAACTTTTCCCTTCATCGCATCCAACGTTTTTTGTTTTCGCTTCCCGCGATCCCTCGTTGGAAATGGTTCAACAGTTGCGACATGAATATGAAGGTTATCCGTATTATAGTGAATCGCTCCTGACCAAACTGCTGTATGTTCTAACTTTTCTCTTTTCAACATTTCTTTCATCGCTAATCGGGTCACATCCATCAATTTTGTTTCATCTACAGTACGTGTTCTAGGATCATACACACCATGTTCTGCAAGCCAATCATTATCAAAAGTGATGACATCTTGCCACATAATACTTTTATTATTTTGAGCGAGCTGAAACATCTTTTTTAAATCTTTCTTTTCATTTTCCTTTAAACCGTTACTATGCTCTGTGAAGAGGGAAGATGTCTTCTCTGCATCTCCCATATAATCCTGATACAGAGAAAACATTTTCTGATGCGCTTCACCTTCTCTTTTTGCATCTTCTCGGTCGACATACTCCACATAATCCTGAAATGTTTTTCCATCCGCCGTAACAAAACGAGACACTGTCACCACACCAGGCGTCACCGTTGCTTGTGAAGGACTTGTTGATTGATTCATGCCTCATCATCCTGCGTCATCATTTGTAAAAAAGCATTCATTTCTTTTACAGCTTCAAAACAACTTTCCATCGCATAGATATTTTTTTCTAATAACTGTTGAAGATACAATTCACGGTTTTGCTGTTCCTGGTAAAACGCCAATGTCTCAATTTGTCCTTTCAAGAATTCCTGTCTTGAGATGTTTTTCTTCTTTGCAATTTCATCTAATCTTTTGATCGCAACTGGACTCAAATTTCGGATTTTAATGTCCATCTGTTATTTCGCCTCCATTCGTTCAGAACACTACACCCAAGAGTGAGAAGAGCATAAGGGATTTTTGCCCCCACCGAGGGTGTGGGACTAGGCAAAGCCTAGTAAAATCGTGGGGTCATGAAAGTCTTCCAAAAGTACACTCAAGGTACAGTCAATATCTTCCAAAGTTCAGTCGAGGTACACTAAAAATCTATTAAAAGTGCACTCAAGGTACACCTAAAAACCTTGAAAGTACATTCAAGGTACACTACACTTTTTTCATAAACGCTCTACATCTTTTGCCTTCTCATCTAGTTTTTTAATCTTTTCTTTGACTTGCTCTTGCTCCCATTTATATAGTTCAACCTTCTCTTTTGACTGGCTAATATTCGTTTCTTTTGAGTTAATTTTTGCGTCGGTTTCCATTTTTTCTGTTTCAGTTTGGTACTTAGAATCGTTTTTCCATTCTATGATTTGTTTTTGCCACTCTGTTTGTTTAGATGTTTCTTGTTTCATGACTTCATCGTACTGTTTTACTTTTTCTTTTAAGATTTTTTGTTCCATACCGATAAACACTTTTGCATAAGCGCCTTTATTCTTTTGTGAAATACCCTCTTCTATTTCTGTTTTCTTTTGATCGGAGAAGAATGATTTTAAGAATGTTTGCTTTTCATCTTCTTTTGAAGTTTCATTTTCTCCTTCAGCCTTTTGCTTTGTCTCTACTGTTACATCTCGATTATTTTTTTCAAATACATCGAGCGCAACTGCTTGCCATTTTGGAGATAGTTCTTTCACTTGTACAACCATATTTTCATCATCTTGGTATACCACTTTTACTGGTAATTGAAGATTCGGATTTGCTTTTTCTTGTGCCTGGAACTGATACTTTTCTCCATCTCCTCCCTCTACATGAAGAAACATTTCTATTGTATGGGAAGCTGGATCATACGCTCTTTTCTCTATCGTCATTGTTCGATTTCCAAATAACGTAACCGGCTTTTTCAGCTCTGTATGATAGACTGGTTCTTCATAGGGTAAATATAATTTCGAAGTGAAAAAGCCAAAAAAACCAAAAAACATAAATCCTACAATCAATCCATATATCCATGATTTTTTACGTCTTAAATTCACACCATTATTTACAACTTCCATTTACTCAACACCTCACTTTTTTAAGATGTAACGATTTGAACTGCTAGTTCTTCTACATTGGTTATTTGCCAACTCTCTTGATTTTTTTGCACCGTTACTTTCATCACATTTTTCGTTTTATCTGTTGTTCCATTCGCACCAATCGTCACGGTATTTTGAAATTCTGCGATCACTTCTACCTGAGAAGCACCAATTTTATAGTCTTGTAAATATAACTTCATATCAGATGGCTTAGATACGTATGTGTCCTCCATTTCAAATGTATCCGTTGGATAAAAGAGCTGAAACACTTCATCCTTCATTAATTTTTTTGCTTGTTCTCTTCGTCCTTCATACCCCTGCTTTTCTCGATGAAATGATAGTTGAATAAACTTTTCTACTGCCGAAAGCTACGATTGTCGCTCTTGTTCTTGTTCCGAAGGAAGAGTTTCCTTCACTTTCTTTTTCAGTTCTTCATTTTCAGTTTGTAACACCTGGTTACGAACTTTTAATTGCTTTACATCACCCGTTTCATCGTTACGAGAATACAAAAAGATGTTCAAAAAAGTAACGCCTGCAATAACAATTGCAAGCGTTACAAACCAGACTTTTCTTTTATCTTTTTCATTCGTTTCACTCACTAATACCGCCTCCTTAACTTGTAATCCCCTATCCAGTTTTGTTATCGTTTTAGTAACGTCTCACATGTCCTTTAAATACTTTAGTCCAGTATGGAGTCGATAAATTTTCGATTGAGACACCTTTATTCGTTTGACAACCAATGAAAGTATTTTGATCAATGACAATGCCAACATGACCGTCATGTTTATACGTATCAAAGAAAATAACATCACCAGCTTTCATTTCCATTGGTGAAATTTGTGTACCAATCTTATTTAAAGTTTCTGTACTTACAGCTCCCATTGGACTCACATTCATCCCAACCTGTTCAAATGCCCAACGTACAAAACTACTACAATCAAAAATCCCTCTTGCAATGTCATTTGTGTTGCGTCCACCACCAAATACATACGTAGAACGTCCAATCCATTGACGCCCTACATCGGCAACTTGTGAGCCAGAAGAACCGCCTCCTGCGCTTCCTCCACCGCCATTTACTGGTACGCCAGGTATATAATATTTCAGAACGGCATCAACATATAAGGCGTCGCCATAACATGCGGAATAGGGAATCATCTCTGGTCGTACACATCGATACATACCCGTATGTTTTACTTTTTGATATGTTTCTGCGGAGAACTGAATTGCTAATTCTTTTGTGTATTTCCCCCCATTTTTTGCAATAAAATCAAAGAATCCTGTTCCAAAGTTGTAGGCCTGCAAAGCGGTTTTTATGTGATCCATATCACCTGGTCCCGTGACTCCCGCTCGCTCAATTGCATGCTTAAATTCCTGAACACCTGCCCAAATACTATAGTCTGGATCTGTGATACAATTTGGTGCTTTACAATACTTTGTGTTGTAAGCTCCTTCTGAGCTTTGCATAGGATCCAGTCCACGTCCGCCACTCTCCTGCATCATTTGAGCCAACATTAATGGAACAAACGCTTCTACACCAAATTCCTGCGCATACTTCCGAATGGTAGGTTCCCATTTCAACACTTCAGCCGAAACATTTGCTGTTCCCATACCACCTTGTGGGTATGTAATATCCCCTTGTTTTTTATTCCCCTCCATTCCGCCGATCAGTGCCATTGTAGCTCCTATAAGAATAGTTCCAAGGAGAAAGAGTAGACTCAGAGCGATCACAATGAGCCACTTTTTCGGAATAATCTTCAGTACAAGATGCATGAATTATGCCCCTCCTCCAAACAACGCTAACTCTTCTTCTGTTACATCAACTTTAAATAAAATGTTCTTCACGGCACTGATGCATAAGAGAACATCTCCTGTTGGTAAAAACGGTATTTCATTCAGTTCACTTGTACTGATTTGACCCGCAAACACTCGCCGTAACATATCTAGATTGTTGCTGTCTTGTTGCATAATGAATTTGTACTGTGTTAATTCAAATAGCTTCTTAATCTCTTCTACTGCTGCTAAACTAGCATCCTCTGGAACAAAGTCACGAATCGAATGACTCGCAAATACAATGCCTGCAAAATATTTTCGAGCTTCTCGGCTAAACTTGATCGTGAATTGCACCGCATGTTGACTTCGTTCACTCGTATTAATTAAATGATGAGCTTCATCCATAATGATGAGATACCGAATGACATCTTCAAATTGTATTTCTTTTCTATCAAAGGCTTTCCACTGTGGCTTTCCGTTTTCTAACATCTCATCCCACATCAAGTTCATAACGCTGAAAATCTGAGCTTGATAGATTTCCGGTTTTAAACTCATCAGGTGGCGCAATGAAAAAAAGACGATTTGCTCTTTTGAGAAATCGTCTATCGTTGAAACGCCATTAAATAAGTGTCCAAAATTATCTACTAAATTGATTAGATTTAATTCAATCAACTCTAACCGTTTCTTACGAGTATCGCTGACATTAGAACGGTGTATTCCCTTTTCTATATCTTCATATAGTTCTGTGCGAACAAGATACAAATAATTTGAGAAAATAGGATACTCGTTCGCTAACAAACCTGTAATATTATTTTCCGCACCTGGTTCATCATTCCACAGTTCCTTTTCCACATACATTTTACGAAGTAAATTCTCATATTCTTTAATTTCATCATCCTTTGCTTCTGGTGCAATAAAACGATAAAAGATACTAAGTTTAGATAGATGTTGAGTAAAGGATACTTCTTCTGTTTCAGCCGTTTTATATACTTGGAGTGGATTGATTTGTCCTTGCGATCCATCTAATGCAATTTGCTTCCCGTTATACTCTTGCACAATATCTTCAAACTCACCTGTAATATCAAAGCCTCGAATCTTATACCCCTTCATTGCATTATCACTCATGATTTTTTTCAGTAAAGTAGATTTACCCGCACCCATCTTTCCGATAACCACGCCATTGTAACTTTTACGTTGTTTATCTTTATGGAACAAATCAAAAATGACACTCCCCTTTGTCTTGGTTGTGCCATAGTAAATCCCATATGGATCATTTAGAAATGTAAAGTGAAATGGGAATCCCCCTGCTAAAGCAAGAGCTGGTATTTCTTTCCCATTTCGTTTATTAATATATTTCTTCTGCATCTCAAAACTTGATGTTAAAGAAGCCCATTCATGTTCTTGTTCATTTAGGAATATGGCACCTCTAAAATTATAAGATTCTAGTGTTTCCATGACTTCTTTCGCTTGTTTTTCTAGCTCTGCCATCGTTCGTGCTGAAATATAAATACGTAAATGTACTCGCTTCAGCACCTCTCCTTTGGATACTTGCTGATATAACGTTTCTAACTCACTAAACTGTTGTTCCGCTTCAATTCGCTCAATATTATCTTTAGCGTTCGCATGTCGAACGCTTTGTTCTGCCATTGATTTATTAATCGATTCAATCACAATTTTTCGGCTATCACTGATAATATCAAGCGTTGTAATGACATTCGGCATATTCATAATAGGTTCTAACCAAAAGTCATTTACCGTTGTTTGAAACCCATATACATGAATGCAAGTTTGTAGTCCATCTCCACCTTGAACATATACTTCTTGGAATTTAATGCCCCCTTGCGGTTGAATTCGGGAAACTAATTCCTTACTGATTTGTTTCTTTTCTTTTTTCTCTTCCTTCTTTTGCTTTCTCTTTAAAAAATTAAGTACAGACACATTCATCACCTCTTCTTATTTTTTCGTACCAATTTTTGAATTTTGATTATGCAATTTATATAAAATTTCTATCTTCTTTTCCTCTTCCATCTCTAACAATGGGATACATCGTTGCAAGTACCGTTTTGACGATTCCACCCGCTCTTTCACAACAAATTCGTTCTCACCATACACGAATAAAAAGTACTCCCGGTTTGTGCGCCCCCATTCTAAATACTGAAGTTCTTTCAGTTTTTGTACGAGGAAGCGTTCATATAGCGGATTCTGACATGTTTCAATTTTCTTCAGTAGAAAACGTTGTTGCGGTTCCGTAGAAACTGGAAAATTCATCGATACAATCTTGATGGACTCTTGATATGATTGATAATAGTGTGCAAGATGATAAATCGCATATTCTGCTTCTTCCTCGTTCATCGAATAGATATCTGTACCTTGGATCTGTAAGATATCTACAAAACCTTGTTCTTCTCGAAATTCAAAGACACCCGATTCCGTCATATCAATAATCGGAATTACCTCAGCAATACTCTTTTTGATATGAGGTGGCTTTTCTTTCTTTTTGGCTTTTTTTCCTTTTTTCTCTTTTTCCGTCTTCCCTTTGCTTCCCGAATCCTCGTCAATCTTCGCTGTTTTTTTCACAACATCTTTTTTCTTTTTTCCAAGATGTTGCATTAAATTTTTCTTCTTTTTCTTTACGGGCATTTCTTCTTCTCTCAAAGGAGCAACCGTTGGTTGTGCATCTTTCTTTTCCTGAAATCCTTTGATTTTCACGACTCCCCCTGGCTTTTTTTCTTGCTTTGGCAATTGCAGGGACGGTTTGGCTTCGCTCTTTTTTTCTACTCCTCTATTCATTTCTTTTTCATTGAATAATGCCATGCCATTTCCTCCTTTAATCTTGTTCCTGGTCAATTGCACAATACGTAGAACGTTTTCTAGCTAACATAATAAACAGCACCTCAAACATTCGTTTTTGTGGGTTTGTATTGGGACGAACTATTAAAAGGACACCTACAAACAACATAAAAATATAAAAGGGAATTTGTAACATCGGATGAACCAAGGGCTTAGTCGTCATAGTGAAAACCACAAGCCCTATAATGAACAAGAGATCAAAAAGATATAACACTTTGTTAATTTTCAATTCCGTTCGTATTTCTTTTGGAATTCGATAGTTTGCCATTTTCATTTCCTCCTTTTCAAGCGAAAAAAATAAGCATTCCATGTATGCTTACTGTGTTGTAACCTATGCATCTTTTCTACGATTTTTGGGTGGATTTTGATTTGTATTTTGCCCTTCATTCTTATTTTGGCGTTTGTTTCGGAAACTC
This sequence comes from Bacillus sp. IT-79MI2, assembly GCF_949768135.1. Taxonomy (NCBI): domain Bacteria; kingdom Bacillati; phylum Bacillota; class Bacilli; order Caryophanales; family Bacillaceae; genus Bacillus; species Bacillus sp. IT-79MI2. The sequence continues at coordinate 27,618 of NZ_CATKPV010000054.1, forward strand.
TCCCCTGTGTTTTGTCCAAGCTGATAAGAACGTCTTGTCTTTTGTACCGTTGGAGAATTATGAAATGCGTTAGAAAGACGATCTTTTGCATATTGACCAATGGTACGATTTTCTCTTTGCGGTGCCGGAATATCCTCGGTAGAACTTGGTGCCGTATCTACTGGACGAGATGAACCGGTAGAACCTTCACCACTTGAAGATGCTCCGCTATGACTTGGTTGAGACGGTTCTGATACGCTTGATGACGCTCCCCTACTGCTTGGTTGAGTTCCGCCTGTTGTACTTGATGGTACTCCACTACTACTTGATTTAGAGCCGCCTGTTGTACTTGATGGTGCTCCGCTACTACCTGATTTAGAACCGCCTGTTGTACTTGATGGTGCTCCGCTACTACCTGGTTGAGATTTTCCTGATGCGCCTGATGCACTTGTTGATGTTCCACCACCTCCAGATTGCGTTCCGCCGGATACATTCGCTGAAGAACCCTGCCCTTCATTTTTAGCCTCTTTATCAAAACCAGACGATTTTATTTCATCTTGCAAAGACGTAGCGCCACCGCCTGCCTCGCCTTGGGACGCTTGACTTTTTTCTGTTCCAGAACCTGATTGACCCATTTCATCTTGTATAGATGAATGACCGGTTCCATTTGCCCCGCCATCGGCATCGCTTTGCTTTTCTTTCCCTTCTTTTCCATTCTCTTTACCTTTTTGTTCTTTAGATTGTTTCTGATTTTCTTGTTCACTACCACTTGTTTTCCCTGCATTCTTATATCCACTTGCCATACCTGCGGCACCTGCACCTGCTTGTAATGCACCATTACCTGCACTTTTTAACATGTTTCCAGCTTTGGATGCAATATTACTAGTTGCTTTACTAAGCCCTTTTCCAAGTGCGTATCCACCGGCAACGACTCCCCAACCATTTTTCAATCCTGCATCAATGCCAAAAAGACGTTCACAAATAACGGGACCATCTACAACCGCAAGGCTTAAACAAATTAATGCCACTATATAAGCAATCCCATTTACATTTTCATGAATATAGTTCATACCGATGAGATAGAGCTTTAATGAAAGAAAAATCATAATCATGATAAGAAACGCATTTAAAATATTCATCAGAATATGCTTAGTTTTTTGCCCATTTGCCACATCTGCCGGTGCAACTAAGTTTGCTAGAATGTAGCTGAAAGCTAGTTCAAAGCACAATTTCCCAAGTTTGATTGCTGTAAACAATAGTGTCATCCCAATTACAAATAAAGAAGAAGCGATTTTCCAAAACTCCCAGTCCCAGCGGTAATATTTATCTGGCCAAAAATCAAACCAACCATTTTTTAAATCTATCAGTACTTCTTTTCCATCTGGTGCAACACTAAGTTTCTTTTCTAAGATTTTTTGTCCATCATCAGTTAATTCTTTATCCTTACTAATTTTAAATTCTTTGTCAATTTTTTCTAAAATGTCGATTCTTCTAATATTTTCTTGTGGAATTTGATTTGGTTCCTTTAACTTGGTTGTCTTCCATTCCCCTATGTCAAACTGCGCTACATCTGTAAGACCATCCTTTATAATCTTTTCACTTGTTGTTCCACTTCCTTTGAGATCCACTGCCTTAATTGCCTTATCTGTAAATTTATCTGCTTGCATCATCGCCGTACTTAGTAACACAATTACACCCATACTGATAAAAATATTCACCGCAATCTGTTCACGATTTGTTTTCCGATTGAATATTAAAGTGTATCCTATATAAATGAGCGAAAACGCAAATAATACATAAAAGAGAGGCTGAAAGTCTCGTACAAAAGATTGTACTTCTTCTGATGCAAACAATGTTTTGACTAACAAAATTTTATCTGTAATTCCTTCTAATGCATCCACCAGATACGATAACCCTAAAATAATCATCCAACCAATCGAACGGAGAATATAGTTCGTAAATCCACCAATTTCTAAGTACTCACTAAATGTTTTTAGTATTTCTAACACTTTCTCATCATTCATGGTTTCACCCGCTTTCTCTTAAGCTTCAAATACTTCTTGTATAGTCAAATCAAGATACTCATCCACTTCGTCTACTCGTATAACAATCGGTGCTTCACCGGTTCCTCCTGGTTGTAACACCACAACGCCATTTCTAAGTCCAATCATTACTTCTCTCCCCGCCATTACTTGATTCCCGTAAACTTGTAAAATTTGTTGTAAGGAATTGGTTACTTGCATCACACTTCCTCCTTTACGCCTTCTTTTTCTAATAAACCATCCATAATTTCACCGTATTTCCCATTAATCAAACGATACGTATTCTTATCAATTTGTCCTGTCGTCACTAATATTTTCAAATCGTCAATAAAGCTTTCCATTGTACTTGCCTGAATATCCGCTAACGGTCTATTCCATTGCTTCATACATTTCTTTTCAATCACACTCCAAATGGAACGATGTGTTTCAAAGAATTCTTCTGCTGTTTTTTGTTCCCAATTTTCTAAGGTAAGTGGTTCAAAAACACTAGATGATTCTACTATCACAACTGGTTCTGATGAATATGCTTCTTCTGGAATCTCAATCTCTTCATCAATATCCGCAAATTGTGGTTCCTCATACTCTTCTTCTGAAGGCGTCGGCACAGGCTCTGGTTCAGATCCTGGTGCAATTTGTTTTGGCTCTTCTGATTGCCCAGTTGGCTCCTCTTCTTGTTTTGGGAAGAAATCAATTATGAGATCCCTTGGATTCACATATTCATGTAAAGAACGAATGTCGATATCTAAAATGGATTGATCCGTATCAAAGTCATCTCCCAGGTACTCCCAACGGTATTTCATGACCGTTTTTCCTCGGTTCAGAATAGGAAACGGCTCTATCTTTTCAAACTTATTATCCCGACGCTTCATAAAGCGTATTACTGCACTTTCTCCTTCTTGGAACCTCATTAACTCTGTTGGCGTTAATAATGGTTTCGTATCAATCCCTTCTGTCTTACTCTTATCAATTGATAATCCTTTTCCACTCCGAGATAATGAATGGATTGTTTGATTCCCTAACTTTTCAGATATTTCTTTTGCGGTTTCTTTATTACCCGATTGAATATAAATTTGATTCCCGCAATTGTCTTGAATCGTGGTACTTGCATCTCCATATTTCATTTTCAACTGCGGAAGAGCTTGCACAATGAGGTTAAATCGGATGTTTCGTCCTAAACAAACCGTTACAATATTCCCCATATCATCAATCGCAGGCATATTTCCAAATTCATCCAATAAATACACTACTTCTCTATGACACTTCCCACCACGAGCTAAACCAGCATACTTGGAGAGCACAAAATATAACTGTCTAATAAAGATTGAGGCAATGACATGATTACTAGAATCATAGTCTGGAACGATCATAAAGACCGCGATTGGTTTTTCAAAAATAACAATGCTATCAATTTGTAATCCATCTTGTTTCTCGACAACTTTGAATGTTGTTTCACCTGTATCCTTGTTGATTGTTTGCATCTCTACAATCATTTTCTTCTTCGTTTTACTCTCCATCACATGAATACGCTGACCTTTTTTTACATTTTGCTGGAAATCCAGTTCAAAACGCCCTGCTGTATCTGTTTTGATACTTTCTTTCGATCCATCTGGGAAGATAATTTGTACACGAACCCTTGGTGTTCCTTTCCCTTGCAAACTTTTCCCAAAACCTATTCGTTTTAAGTCGATACTGTTACGAGACGTCATTTTTGCAATTCCTTCAAATGTAAAAATAGATAATTTACTCATTGCCGTACTAAAAATGCCACCTCGTGTAGTTTCACCTTTCGCAAAATTTGAAGTTGCATATTGCATTTTTGCTACACTATCGGCTGGAAGCATTTCAAAGTATATATCTAATGCATTTTTGGTATTTCCTTTTGCATCAATCACAATTTCTTTCGAACCAAGCTCCGATAACATATTAGCAACCGTGTACATGCAAATTTTATCTTCTGTTTTTTCTGTAATACATTTATCTATAACCGCTAAGATTAATGCATTACATAAGCTCATCGCACTGTTATTCCAGAAAGGATCCTTTACATTTGGATTGTAATAAAGTGAAAAGGATAATGTATTACAAAGTGTCTGAGCTGTTGCTGTATCACCTTGTTTATATGCCTCTTTGATAAGCTGAAGCAAATTGTAGCTCATCGACTCTAACGGGTTAATTAAATTTAAAACTTCAATATGGAATCCCCGTTTTTCCATCGTTTTTTTCGATGCCGCCAGCAATTCACCCTTCGGATCATTCACGATTAAAGACGGCTGGATTTCAGCACGGGAATATGCATCAATTGTTGGAAATACATAGGTTTCCCCTTTACCAGACCTCGTTGTCCCGATGATTAAATTACTAACAGCCCCATCATCTATAAGTAGCCTTCCTGCCTTGGCACTATCTTTTAGGTTTTTAATTTCTTGCCACTTTTCCATCCCTTTTGCTTCCATCACTTTTTTTGCTTGTCGTAAAATAGATTTCACCGAAATTTCATCATACCTAGAAATGACCACACCACCTTTTCCCTCATATCGTTCGGTCTTTTCAGGAATCGCTCGATATTGTCGTTTCACTTCATCAAATGTTGCAAAACGAGAAGAATCTTTTTGATTCTGATTTAAATCTTTAAAACTCGAACGAATGTTGTAGGTGAATTGCATAGTACATACACTCGCAATCAGGAATATTATCAAATAAAGTAACAACGGATGTTGAAAGGTATATAGATCCTCTATCCCGATATGAAAAGGCTTTGGATGTAATAAATCTGAAAAGGTTGTTTTCACTAGCTCTACGATGACGTTTCCTAGAAAATTTACGATAAGAAAGATTCCACCAAATAAAAAAGCACTCATCGGGATGAGTACTTTCCATTCAGCTAGTTTGTATTTTAATGACGGCTTTGGACTTACCCTGTTCATATTTTCCTCCTTTTTTAGAAAATAAAAGAGCTGGTTGAACATTCAACCAGCTTACTATCTTTTCTAAACAAAATCCTAATTTGTACTTAAAAAGTATTCATCGATTAAGCATGATGAATCGAGGAAATTCAATATCAATTTCTATTGGTGGTAATGTTTGAAAACTTGCTATTACTTTTGTATTAGCTTCTTTCATTTGTTGTAAAAATGATAAAAACCCCTTTACTTCTTCAGCAAATAAGTAATACGTTTCATCAATTATTACATAGTCATGTTGTTTAGCTAATTCGATTATTTCTTTGCTTAATTTCATTTCTGAACAGGTCAGATTGTATAGATTTATAACATCTAACTTATCTCCCTCAAACGATTCTTCAAGATTTTCATACTCCCCACAAAAGTCTAAAACCATTACGTTATCTAACTTGGTAGCAAGTTCTTTTAAAATTGTTGTTTTACCTGTACCAATACGACCAACAATCTTTAAATTTTCATTTATGTTCACTATCTCATTTGTTTGAAACATGTTATATCCCCCTTTTATTTCATTCTTTAACTCATGCAACTGTGTTTGGCTTCTTCGGATCCGTTGGCGGTTCTACCGGTGGTTTTGGCTTATCTGGATTCGTTGGCGGATCCACTGGTGGCTTCGGCTTATCTGGATTCGTTGGCGGATCCACTGGTGGCTTCGGCTTATCTGGATCCGTTGGCGGATCTATTGGTGGTTTTGGCTTATCTGGATCCGTTGGTGGTTCTACTGGCGGTTTTGGCTTATCTGGATCCGTTGGTGGTTCTACTGGCGGTTTTGGCTTATCTGGATCCGTTGGCGGATCTACTGGCGGTTTTGGCTTATCTGGATTCGTTGGCGGATCCACTGGTGGCTTCGGCTTATCTGGATCCGTTGGCGGATCTACTGGCGGTTTTGGCTTATCTGGATCCGTTGGCGGATCCACTGGTGGCTTCGGCTTATCTGGATCCGTTGGCGGATCTACTGGCGGTTTTGGCTTATCTGGATCCGTTGGCGGATCTACTGGCGGTTTTGGCTTATCTGGATTCGTTGGCGGATCTACTGGCGGTTTTGGCTTATCTGGATCCGTTGGCGGATCTACTGGCGGTTTTGGCTTATCTGGATCCGTTGGCGGATCTACTGGCGGTTTTGGCTTATCTGGATTCGTTGGCGGATCCACTGGCGGTTTTGGTTTCTCTGGATCCGTTGGCGGATCTACTGGTGGTTTTGGCTTATCTGGATCTGTTGGCGGATCTACTGGTGGCTTCGGCTTATCTGGATCCGTTGGCGGATCCACTGGCGGTTTTGGTTTCTCTGGCTCTGTTGGTGGTTCTACAATCGCATCTGGTTGTTTCTCCGTTGGAGCCACATCTACAATGCTTGCTAGTGATAAGTCTGTATTTTGATCACCAAATGCAAATTGGTCACCTTTAACTGTTACTTGCGGACTTCCATCTGTAATAACTGCAACCACATTGTCCTTCGCTGTATCATGAATCGTTTTATCTGAAGTTTCGTTGTCAAATAGAGCTAGAACACGAGAAGTTGTTTCATCTCCATTTTGAAGATTACTTGCAATTGTCTTATCCTTATAATTTACTTTGTTTTTATCAATGTCTAGGACGTATGCAACATCTTTATCCTGACTTTTTATCGCATTTTCTGTCATTGTTTCAAAGTCTTTTTTATTTATATCTTCTTTCTTTTCTTCTGGTTTATTTTTATCAACTTTTTTGGTTATAGCTGGCTTACTTTTTGCTGTTTCCTTACTTCCAAACCAACTACAACCAGCACTACCTAATAACAATGAACCACCTACAGCTACAATTCCCATCTGTCTAAAAAATTTCTGATAGTTTAATGGCATAGCGTTTCTTCCCCCTTTAGATTTCGCTTAATTCCTTATCGATTTTTTCAATCTTAGCTTTCTTTTCTTCTTCACTAAGAGTGGATTGCCCCACATCCTTTTTTTGTAACTCTTTTACCTCCTTCATAAGAGTTTTATTTCCTTGCGTTTTTGCAAAAGTAAAGCACTCATCAAACTTTTTCTGATTTACATACGCTTCGGCTACAAGCTTTTCACGTCTACCATCCATATTGACCTTTGCTTTTAATCGGATCACATCCTTATATTTCTTATTGAGTGCCGCCTTTTCAAAATCAATCACATCATTTTTAATATCAATTTCATTTATTTTTTTCATATTATCGATTCCGATATAGTAAGCTACAACACTCTCAGCAAATTTCGCTTCATACTGTATGGCCTTATTTGCCTTTCCACTTAATAAGTAAGAGAATAAGACTGCTTTTTGACTTTCTTTATCTAGCCCTTTATAATCCAATTTCTCAAACTCTTGAATTGCCTTTGGATATTGCTGAATAGAAGCTTGTTGAAGTCCTTTCACTAAATGCGTATCCGGCTGATTCGTTCTTGCTTCAACCGAATTTGTTGGGACAGTATACAAGGAAAATACACTTACAGCTCCTACTACAATCCCGCCAACCGCTCCCCCGATAATTTGAAACAGATGTTTTTTGTTCCTGTTTCCTTTTTCTAAAGGAAGCTCTTCATTAGCATGTTGTTTCCCTCTAGCTCCGTTGTTTTCTTCTGGTGCTTTTACCTCTTTAGGTGGAGCAATTTCCTTTAAAAACTCTTCAATATCTTGTCGCATCAGTTCTAACAGTTCTTCTTTTTGTTCCTCTTGCTCTTCATCCATTTCCATGGCAGACAATTTATTCTCTACATGTTCATACAAATGAGAAGCATAACCAGAACCTAAGGACAATGTCCCTGCATACATTTCTTCACTGTTTTGATCTAAAATATGGAAATCTACATGGATGATATTTTCTTGCTCCTGTAACGTTTGTTCGAGTTGGTACGAAATCTTACAAGCATCCTGTAACGACATCTTCTGAAAACTTTTAATCTCTGGTATTGTGCTTTTGGTAAACATGACTTCTAACATAAATTGTGTCCTCCTCCCCTTTCTAACGCTCTACATTGGCATATAAAAAGAAGCTATACAATTGCATAGCTCCTTTACCAAAACACATTTTGTTGTATCTTCACATCCAAAAGAACAAAATAGATCCAAACTTGATATTACTATTAATCCCTTCTGCCAATCCCTTTGCACCCATTACAATGATTAATCCTACTGCTGAACCAATGAACCAACCTTTACTCTGGTGTCTCCCTCGTTCTCCCCCCCAGATAAGGTAGTAACCACCGATACAAAATGCGATAGCCGCACTGATGATTCCTAAACGTTGTGCCCAGGTTAATACCGATTCACCTGTACTAACTAGACTAGACATGCCGTCTCCGGCACCTAAAATCAAATGGTTTAATTTAAACATAACCTACACTCTCCTTATATTTGTGTTATACAACTTTACTTGACTGCGAAAGATCCACCGGACGTTCAGGTGCTCTACCGGAGCCTTTTTCTTCTTCTACAAATAGAGTGAGTGCTTCTAATATTAATTCTTGATTTCCTTCAATGAACTGTTGATGTTGTGCATGTAACCAATTTTGATAACTTTCCCCTTTGACTTTCAGCAATTTTTCTACTAAATCTCTTGATTTTTTTAAATCTCGCTGTGTAACAGTTGGATTAGACAATTTATTACACCGCCTCTCTATTCACTTATTTATCGATATACATTTCCTTCATATTACGTACAAACACATCTAATTCTTTTTCTAACTCAGATGGTTTGTATTTATCTAGTGCGATTTGTTTTTTCAGCTTTCCTTTTTCATAATAAGCTAATGTTTCTCCAGTTTGTTTTAGACCATAATCTGATTGACTTTTCTTACCATCATAATTAGGGTGATTACTATCTAATTCCTTACCATTTACATCATTATTCTTTAATGCTCTTTGAACTTGATTCATATAGTCCACTCGATCCTCTTTACGGAAAGAATACATGACAAATCCCGTTCCATCCTGTGACATGAATTTTTTCATTTCTTGAGGGCTTAATTCTTCAAGTTCTCCTTTCTTGCTATTTGAGAATACCAGTGTGGAACCAATCCCTAAGATTGCAACCAATGCAACAATAACGGCGATGAGTTTTGATTTTCGAGTCATAATTTGACCTCCCTATTCGTATTAAACAAGCGATTTTGGAGTCTACTGAGAGTTCAGATCGTTTCTCCACATCTGGTTATTATTATAGCAAGAATATTGGGAAAATAATGATTAATTACCATTTATGGCTGATATGGTAAACCCTATATTGGCATGCATATGAACATTCATCCCGACCGAACTTCATAAGCCCAATACTGCACAACGTTTTGGCATGTACGTAGAACCTTGTGTATCTACTGTTTTTATGTTCATCGCTTCTTTAGAATGTCACACTGGGATATTCCTCACGATTACTAAATCCTACAGATGATGGATACACCGTATTTTTCCCATGGTCACAGGTGCGTTTTACGTATTCACGCACCGAACAATAAATCAATCGTATACCCAACCTTTTTAGTGACCGTTTCGAAAGGGGGCACGCATGTGAAGTTTTCAAAGGGCAATTGTGCTTTGATAAGGAAAAACTTTCGTTTTGAACGACTATAAAAATAGTTACGAAATTGTTGGTTTTTCCATTATCGTCGGATAAATCTATTTATCTCAGCACACTCCAAAACCGCTTGTTTGTTCTCGAAAATCGTCTTATTTCCGTCGTTGGCACACAGTCGTCAATTCATCATCCTGGTTTCTTCTCTTGGCAATTACTTTTTGTTTTTCATCCATGACTGAACGGACACGGTAATAGATCTCTGCAACTCTTTCAATATTTCCTGTTGTATTTTCTACCGCTACCGCTCCTTTTAACTGATACACTTTGCCATCGAATGTTTTGACACTTTGTGCACGTGACGACGATATATCATAGAATGCAAGTCTCTGCTCTTTTCCCATGTGTATCGCCTCCTTCAAAAGGGGAAGGACTTAAAATCCCCCCTTTCATCTTGTATAGTTTTCTAGCCATCTATATATCATGAGTGACTATGAAATCCCGAAAATCTTATATGATTCTGTTCAATTCCCTAATGCCTTGCCAATAGGAATGTACAGCTGATACCGCTTGTGCTTCAGACGAGCACTTCGTAATGTCTGGTAAAAAACTTTTCCCTTCGTATTCCAGGAGTTTTTCTTCTCGAAATGCATCTCTTTCATGCTCCGCTATTTCTCGATGTATAAAATGTTGATCTTCAGCGATTTTTTCAATCAGATAATTGGCTGGTTTTATTTTCATGTTTTGAAATTCTTCCGCATTTGCCTCCATCAACTTCATATATTTTCTCCTTTCTGAAGTAAAAAGCGTTTTTTGAAAGGTAAGACTATGCTAGAACGGTTGTCTGACACGATGTAGTAATTCGTTTTGCTCCATGTTTTCCGTATATACGTTGTAAAACGGAATGGGATTCTACAATGATGGAAGTTCGAATTTTATAGGTAGCACTTTCTTTTAAAAACTGCTCCATATGAGGGATGGGATAAAGATCAAATTGATAGAACACAAGATGAATTGGGCGAATTTTCTTCTTTTCGGTTAAAAAGTGAAGAAAATGAGATAGCGCCTCACCTCTATCTTCATAGTTACTAGTAATCGTATCTATACTGACATACATGATAACCTTTTGATTGCTTTCATAATCTAAAGAGACTGTATCACTTAACAAATTGTGTTTTAGAATACGATACCCTTGTGCTAATTTCTGCTGATGCGTATCTTCATAAAATTGACCTGTTGGATCAAAAATAAAGATAAACTGTTGTTTGGATTTTTTCACATCCTCAATTACTGTTCTATACGCCTCTTGAGAAGCTTTTGTTACATCCACACCCTTTTCTCCTCGATCAAAAATTTCCACTGCCTGTAGAAGTCCTGAGCACCTTTGAATCACTCCTAGCATGTCTATTTCTCCTTTCATATTTCATTCTTTGAAACGCTTTACTCAATATTGAAACCAAAAACAATCTCGTTCCTTTTCCAGGTTTTCATGTCTCATTGCATATTCATCTAATACCTCTAGAAGTTTTGTAATGGTTCCTTCTCTTGTCTTTTTTGCTGATAAAAGAAGAACTTTAAAAATTTGATAAGCTGGATGACTTTGATCGAGCGAATCTGTTATCTCCGAAAAGTAGGTCTCCTGATTGTTCACTTTTTGTACGAACTCTCTGACCTGGATTAAATCTAAATAATACAAGTCCTTATGTCGCTGATCTAGATATAAGATACTACCTGCCAACAACTTTGTAGCAGACTCAATCCAAAAATCATATCGCTCTTTTGGTTTGATCACTGTTTGTGCGATTGAAATTGCTTGCATGAGATCTTCGGAAAGCCAATGGCTTTTACGATACATCTGTCCTTTTTCCGGTTTCCCTCCCATCCAATCATTTGAACGAATCCTTACCGTTGGCTGTTTGATTGTACCGATGTAGACTCCTAACATCTCATTTCATCCCCCTTCGGTTTCTTATACCTAGCTCCATATCCAAAATACAATTGCCCAAATGGGAAGTGCAAGTATGCATGCATTGCGACATCCAATAAAAAGACCAAGTGGATTTTCATCTATTTCACTGAAATGAGCTTGGGTTTTCGTCATATTTTCTTGTATCATCTTGCAATTCTTCCTTTCTTATTTTGAACTATTGCGCTTTTTTACGATTCCTTACTGCAAATACAGCTCCAATTGCACCAAGTGCAATACATGCAAGCCCAATCCACTTTATGTATGGATTTTCAGCTTTACCGCCTGTTGTTGGAAGTCGTGTTTCTGATTTCTCTGGTGTTTTGTCTAGTTGTGATTTTGTAACAATTTGTTGTGGTGTCTCTGGTTGTGGAGTAACAGGCTTTTCTGTTACTTTTGGTTGTTCTGGTGTCTGTGGTTGGTCCGGTTGATGTGGTGTCTCTGGTGTTGGTGGTGTTGGTGCTGTCGGCTGTTTCTGATCCTTCACCGTATGTTTAATAATTTCACCATCTTCTTTAATTTTAAAAGAGAAGGTTTCTTCGTTAATCAAATATCCTGCCGGCGCAAGGGTTTCCCGGTATGTGTACTCCCCAGCTGGGAGCTTCTCAAATATCGCAATTCCCTTTTCATTTGTCTTACCTTTTACGACTTCTGTTCCTTGCTTATCGTAGATTGTGAACTCTGCGCCTGGAAGTTTGTTATTCCCATCTGCCACATCCACCTTCGTAATGATAAGAGTACCTTTAATTGGTTTATTTTTAGCCGTTAATGTGATAATTTTGCTATTTTCTGAAATATTGAAAGGAATTGGGTCTTTTGATAGAACATATCCCTTTGGCGCTTGCTTTTCTACAAACTGATATGAACCAAATGGTACATTCTTGACTTCAATCATGCCATTTTTATCTGTTTTATGTTCACTGATTTTCTTCCCTTTACTATCCTGAAGGGAGAATGTTGCTCCTTCTAGCTTCTTATCATGATTTTCTTCATCTACCTTAAGAAGTTGCACATTTCCTTTTACCTCTTTGTTTTCAACAGTAAATGTGAGCGTTTTTCCTTGTTCTTTAATCTCGAATGGGTATTTTGTCTGGTTAAGAAGGTATCCTTCTACCCCTTTTGTTTCTACAAAATAGTACTTCCCATATGGAAGATCTTTTACTTGAGCAATCCCTTGCTCATTTGTAGTGGCTTTAGTAACTTCTTTTTCATCCGCTGTATATACCGTGAACTCTACTTTCGGAAGAACTTTTCCACTGTCACTTAGCTTTTTAATCTCGATGTTCCCTTTCACTTTAGCGTTCGCTACAGTGATTGTTGCGACCTCACCCGTTTTCACTTCAATCTTTTGCGGTTGATTATTCAGTACATAACCAGTAGGAGATTTCACTTCTTTCAAAGTGTACTGTCCACTCTCTATACCGGAAAGGCTTGCTGTACCTTGCTCATTTGTAGTCATTGTGCCTACTTTTTCGTTTGCACTGTTAATGACTTCAAATACGGCACCTTGTAATAATTCTTTCTGCTCACCTACTTTTACAACCTTTAATCCACCAAGGGATTTCCAGTGTACCTGTAGATCTGCGCTTACTTTTTCCTCTGTTCTTTCTAATAAGACTGTTGCATCCTGCACTTTGTCATTTCCCTTATAGGCTACTGCATGCAACTTAGAAAGATTAGATGATACTTTCAAGGAAAAAGTACCACTTGGAGAGGATTTCGGTACAAGGATACGGAATTGTTCCCCTAGGTTGAACTGTTGTTTCTCTTCTCCATTTGTTGAAACAACTTTTGTTCCATTTGGTGCATTGGATAGTTGGACTGTAAATACACCGTTCTTTGCATTACTTTCTACTTGGTATAATGTCGTCTCAAAGTACTCATTGTTTAATTTCGCTTCTTGATTGTCTGTTGGTGTTACATTCATGTACAGTTCTTGTGTTTCCTGACTCGCATCTGCCCCAGCAATAATTGCTTTTACAGCTTTAGCGATACCTTCATCACGATGTTCAACTTGGTTAATATCAATCTGTCCTAATGATGCCCAAACGCTAAGCTGCGTAGCATAATGCGCCTGTTTCCAATCGGAAACCCCTAATTCTTCTGGACTCTTTTGTGGATAACCATTTAGAAGAACACGGTACACAATATCATCTGTGCGCCCCATTTCTGGAAGATCATTGCCATTGGGACTGAGTTTTCCATACGTTAAACAGTACGCAATTTGCCCATTCTTATTCTTCAGTAATTCTGTTCGCAGTTCTTTCCCGTACATGGGGCTATAACTCCATTTCATTTCATATCTCTCACGATTAATGACTTCAGCACTCGCTTTCGTCAGCGGAAATACAAAATTCAGAACAACTAGAAGCATACTCATAGCAATGAGTAACATTTGATACGATCGTTTCAACATGACTAACAGCTCCCTCATATTATGCAGTTTTCAAAGATCAATTTTTGAATCATTAATTCTATTTAAATTACTAATATTTTTTACTATAATTAATCTTATATAGTTACTTTGTATCATTATTAAAACAAAGTAACTCTTTTTAACTTATTCTCGAACCCTGTAATACGTTGGTATAAAAAAGTATTCTACTGGTTTGTTGAAAAAATTAGCTATTTTTTCTGCTCGTTCTGAATTAACGCTTGTTTTTCCTTTCTCAATTGCATGAAGAACTTGAGGTTTAATATTAACTTTTTGACCAAGTTGTGTTAAAGAGAAATCTTTAGATTTACGTTCATGCAGTAACATTATTGTTAATTACCTCCTCTCAATTAGTATAAAATAAGTATACATCACTTCTAAAGTGAAAAACAAGTATAATTTACTAAAAAATAAAAATATTTAGTTTTTGTTACCTGTACGGGCTGATAAATAGTTTATATTACCACAATGAATACAGAATGATATGTTTTATTTACTGATTTTAGTGCTTTTAAAGTACTTAGGCTAAGATTTTATATGAAAGGATTAAAAATATGAATATTTTTAGCGAACGTTTACGAAAATTACGCCAAGAACGCAGTTGGACAATGAAAGAATTAGGGGAAAGGATAAGCGAAGTTGTAGGTTCTTCTTTTAGTTCAGCTTCTGTATCGAATTGGGAAAAGAAAGGATCCGAACCACCTTACAATATTCTTGCTGCAATAGCACAAATTTTTGATGTCAGTGCTGATTATCTCATAGGAATTAGTGAGACACCTACTCAAAATAGTGAATCTCCTACAGAAAAAATTGAGCATAAACAAGATATAATTAATAATGTAGAACTATATTTAACAATAAGCGAACATGCAAAAAAACAAGATATATATACAAAGGTAAAAGAGTTGCATCAACAAATTCTTATATTACCTACTGAAAAACAGGAACGATTAGAAAAAGAGCTGACTGAATATCTTAGGTTTTTTGGATACAAATACGATCAATTACATGTAGACTTCGTTAATTTCACCAATTATCTTCAACATGAACTAAAGGCCTCTAAATATTAGAGACCTTTAGTTCATGTTTTATATGTTCAAATTTAATTAAATAAACAATAAACTGGTTGTTTAAGTAAAAATTACTAATTATTAGATTGATATTCTACCTTAATAGTTATAAAATTAATGCATAATTAAATTTATCGTTTAAATTATTATAAATAAAAAAACCCTACCACAAGCCATTTTTAATTGATCTTTCAGTTTGGCCGCTGAATCAATTAAAAACCTTAAGAAAGTAGGGGTTTTATCCATATTAAAATATATATTATCTACGACTATTATAGCACTTAATATATATAATGTGAATAAAAACCTCTACTTTTCCAGCATTTTTCTGTATATTTGTGGTGGAAAAAATAGGAGGTTTTTTCGTGTTGTTACAAAACTTTTTGCTTAGTAAAGCAAAGGCCGATTTAAGTCGCCGCATTAAACACTTACCTAAAACACCAGGGGCTATTAATCAAACAATTAAGCAACTTACTACTTATATTGATAATATTGTCCTAGAAGATGAGGGTGTTACTACAAAAGATTTCCTCACCAAACGTAAATATGAAGCTTTAGAAACAGTTTTATCATATTTGGTACAAGAAGGATATTCCCAAGTAAGGCAAGATCATATTAGCAAAAAATCTGGTATTTCAAAACCAATTATTAATTACGTGTTTAATTGGTTGCAAGATTTGGGAGTATGCCAACAGATTAAAGTACGAAGACACGGTAAAATTGCCCCTTCGATTTACATTTTAACCATACATAACAATTACTTAAAAATTATAGAATACTTCAAGGTAAAATGGGCTGTAGCAATTGATGTATGCTCTACTTTCACTGAAATTTTAAAGAAAAAACTCTTTAAGAACGCCAGTGTCTCTGACCATGAAGAAAAGAATGTTTCATCCAATGGTGTAGATATTTTAAATTTTGAAGAACAAGTAAAAGCAAATACTAATTTACAAAACTCTACTGATAGGTCACAGAATTTAAATGATTATTTAAGTGAAGATCAAAAAAAAGCATATCGTTATATAACAAGTCAACCAGTAACATATTTAACAGAAAAGGATGCTTATACAATTGCTTTAAGAATGCCCCGAAATATCGACGTCTATCAGCGATGGGATTTTGAAGAATGCATTGGATGGTTCAAATATAATAATGCTGAAACAAGCAATCCTGCTCATTTTATGAAGATGTATACTGAAAAAACTAAACAAAGAAACGAACGTAACGCAAACGTTGAATGTGAAGAAAAATATGAAAGTAAATTTATTTTTCGCAATTGGGTTGATGACCCAAAATTTGATCCTATACTGCAAAAATTGAATACAAATCAATACTAATTTGTAAATTTTAAAAAACGTATATATTACAGCCTTGCTCAAAAAATTATATACAAGCAAGGCTATTTGTCATGTCTTAATATATACTCTTCTCAAATTACTTTTTTTATACATAAACATCTTCAAAAAATCTTCTCCTCTTCTTTGCTTTTTATTATTTTCTTATCTATTTATCTTTGAACTACTCACCGCTTAACATCCTTATGGATTGTTTGAAGTGGGGGATTCCTAATCTATTAGAGTTCTATCGAACTCTAATAGATTAGGCTATCATTCCAACGAACAAGAAAATGGTTAAATACAAAGCGGCTGCAACCAATCGTTTTAGCAATTAATATTTCTTGTTTCTTATTTGGATAGATACGAAATTTATATGCTTTATTTACTAACATAAGTTGCACCTCACTTTTTCATAGGATATCTACAGTATACAAAAACGTTGGCTTACGCCACCGACATCCATCTCCCACCTAAAATTGATGTTTCACACACTCGCATTTTTGAGGAAGGAATCTTCTATCGGCAAACGATAAAATTTGTACTCTACGTAACCTGAAAATTCTACTATTTACTCTCAGTTTAACTTTGAATTTTACTAAGAAGAAATCTTAAAATGCTTATTAGAGTAAGAGTCACGGTTCAAAAATGAATCCTAATGTTTTTATTGAATTTAATTTTTTAAAAACAAGAATTAATAAATAAGATGATCTTAAATCAGCCTTAAATTTTAAAAGGAAATTCTGTCTCTTTTTAGGGAGAACCTACATACCTTGTCTAATATGTATATAAGAACTTGAAATAGACATGATGGTTCCCTAAACAACTACAATATTAATAGGTATATTGTAAATTTAATATTTTATCCTTATCAATATTTGTAGAAATTAAGTTGCCTTATATTTAATATAGCAACTTATAACGAGGCATGGGGAATCTTTTCATTTAAAAAATGACTATAAAGTGTAGGGATTTTACCAATTAATGTGGAAGCGTTCTATATAAAAACTAAGGAGGTAGAACAGTTGCAAGAACGCTCGTTTTGGACAAAAGAAGTTGCGGAACAATTAGAGATAGGAACCAGTACACTGAGAAAATGGTGTTTAGCTTTAGAACAAGAAAACTATTCTTTTGTCAAAGGTGCAAAAAATAGTCGTGCTTTTGTTCAAAAAGATATTCAAGTACTCGAACAGATGAAAAAGCTGATTCAAGAAGCTGGAATGAGCATTGAAAGTGCTGTGAAGGTTGTTTTATCTGTTCCTTTTATTGAAGATAAAGCGAATATTGTTTCAGAAGAAAACAAGAGAACGCCTAGCGTTCTACCTGAGAACACAATAACTTTTAATAAAGAGTTTATAGAACAATTACTTCAAGAACAAATATTACTGAAAGAGAAAATTCAACAGCTCGAACGCATAGAATTAATGAATGCCGAACGCTTAGAACGCATAGAGAACAGATATAATGAACGTGATTCGTTACTGTTAACGCATGTTAGAGAAATTCAAGAAACAAAACAACTTATTGTAGCATCACAAAATAAAGAAGAAAAAAAATGGTGGGAATTCTGGAAATAATGTAAAACATTATAATTTAAAATAAGTTATAATAATTTATTTTAAATCAAAAAATGTCATAAGCCCTCTTCTAGTTCAATATAATAATTTATTTCAAATGAAAATAAATTATTTTGATTTAAAGTAATTTATTTTCATTAATTTCATTGCATTTAAAAATGGTTTGAGATAAAATTGTAATTAAGATAAATCAAAATAACTTAAAATGAATTCTTTTCAATTAGAAAGGGGTAATATAAATGAAATTAAATTACTTTGTAGAAGATGACAATGGGAATTCTGAGAAAAAGATTACGATTAATGGAGAAATGATGAAATTCCCAAATACTTACAGTTATGTGTATAAAGAACCTGTTCCACAAGATAAAAAAATTGAAGAGTTAGTGTATGGGCTAATTCATAACATGGATGTTGCTGTTAATTCGTCAGCATTAAAAGGTCAAGTAGCTCAGAGAGTTTTTGTTGGGGAACGTGCTATACGTTCAGGTGAGGATCTTCAAAACCTTAACATTAGATCAAATCGAGGTAAACATAAACAAGATACTACAATTATGACAACAGTTAGTGCAATTGCTTGTCGTGCGGTTCAAGATATGTTTAAAAAAGAGAATTCTTTAGAAGAAGGTACAAATGTAGAAGTGAATGTTTTAATGGTTACAGCTTTACCAGCCAGTGAATGGACGAAAGAAAAAGCAAAACAACTTTCTGACAGGTTTACAAATAGTAGTCATCACGTAACTGTTACTGTTGGTGATATAAGAATTTATGTAACTTTAAAATTTGAAAAGGTTATCGTTGTACAAGAAGGAACGGTCGCACTATTTGCATTGATTGAAGATGGAAAAGGTAACTATAGAAATGACGACTTATTTGATGAATTTAAAGAAATGTATGCTATGAAAGATATAACAGGTGAATATTTCCGTGAGAAACGTCTTCTTCATATAGATGTGGGCGACGGAACTACAGAATATGTTGTTACTAAAGGATATGATTATGATAATGACCATTCTTCTGGAGAAAGACATGGTATAGGTCATGCGATTGAACGTGCTAAAAAAGACTTTGAAGATGAATGGGGATTCTCTGTAGAAAGACAAGAGTTTGCTGGATATCTAAAAGAAGAGCATCCTAAATATTATGAGGATGCTAAGAAATTTCTAGCAAGAGCAAAGTTCAATTTGGCTGATGAAGTGTTAGATACTGCGGAAACTAAATTACAAGATTTAAAATATGATGTAGACGTAGTTGTTGTCTATGGTGGTGGGAGCATTCAATTAAAAGAAAATCTTTTCGAGGACTTAAAAGAAATTTGTGATTCTAAAAAAATTAAAATACTATGGATTAAACCCAAGTATGCAACAGAAATGAATGTAAAAGGCATGACAGTATTCAGCTCAATTGCACTTCAAAAAGAACAAGTAAAATAGGTGATTATGATGGCAAAACCAAAAGCGATTCAAATTCCATTATCAGAAAAAATGCGTCAAAGATGTCCGGAATTATTCGTTTGGATAGATGCTCAAGAAAACCCAAATGAAGCAACAAGAAAGGTTTTAGAACATTTTATCTCATTGTACGGAACACAAAGCGTTGATAGTGAAGAAGTGAAGCTGGGAATGGCAAAAGACCTTCTTAGTGCAAAAGGGATGCTACAAGGAGATATACCAAGAGGTGTATCTTCCCTAGCACCTTTAACATACAGAAAACACGAAGAGGGTATTTCAATTAAAGAAAATGAAATATCAAATGGAGGCACAAAAGAAGAAAATATGCCGGAAGATGTTGATATTGAAAAATCGGAAGAAATGATTGAAGAAGAGACAGTAAGTAAACCTATAAAAAGAAATATGGATATAAACAAATGGCTCTAAGGGTAAGTTACAATATAGTATTTGTATGAGAAGAAGCAATAGACAAAATGCATAAGGACAACATGGAGTGCTTACTTTTTAGAGAAAGCACTCTTTTTTATTTTTCATAAATAGGATAAAGAGAGGTGATTATTGATGAGCGTTTCAGTAGCTAATGAAAGACGATGGCTGAAGACTTTGAAATTATTAGGATATTATACAATAATATTGGGAGTAATTTCAATATTATTGTATGTACTGAAAACAATTATTTTACAAGTGTTAGGGGTCTTTGTAATCGGAGTATTTGTAGTAATTGGTTTTTATTTCTTAGGATATATACTGATAGGTGTTCTTAGTTTGTTAATAATTGTAGGAAGTGTTATATGTGCAGTGGGTCTTTTAGTTTATTTACTAGCTTAATATCAGGATGTAATCCAAAATGGAGGGGATGATTCAACCCCCTCCATTTCCGTGTTGATACTGGACAGCAACTGGATATTGAATACCCATACTGATTTGTTTGGAATCTGCGGAAGGTGCTTGTACACAAGACAGTATTGTTATTGTTGTTATAATTCCCATTATAATAAGTGTTATTTTCTTCATTTTTGACCCTCCTTATCAAAGAGTTTTTCTTTTAATTTTTCTTTTAAGTTACTGGCTAAATAAAAATATTCACTAGCTTTTAAATAATTTTTTTCTTGGTAATATTTATGTGCTAACTGTTCATGATACTTTTGAGTATACTCCAATAAGTTTTCTTTTTCAAAATAAGTATTTCCTGCTTGAACCAATTTTTCTACTTCTAAAGCAGGGATATTATTGACAAAAGCTTGTAAAATATAAAAGTGATGTAAATATTCTTCATTTTGTAAACCTTTACAAATGTGTATGCCTCTTTCAATGCGTTCAGAAGCAACATCTATTTCTTTAATTTTAAAACGTTCTCTAGCTTCAATAAATAGTGCTTTATAGTTATTTAACATTTTTTGATTAACCTCAGAAAGGTATCGTAGAGATAAAGTAGAGAGATTCTGTTCAGAGTACATAAAGCCTAAATTTTGACGAACCATTAAGATAAAAGTTTCTTCCTCTATCTTTTGAAATGTATTTAATGCAGATGCGTAGTATTCTTCTGCCATTTCAAATTCTTGTAAATGGGTGCAAAACAATCCCGAAAGATTATTACAAAAAGCTATATTAACTTCACAGTTATCGTGTTGAGAGAAAATTTCTTTAGCTATAGATATTTCTTTTAAAGCTAATAATGACTGGAAATTTTCATATAAAGAATATCCTAACATATAATGAAATTCTGCATATTCTAATTTATCAGAGCAATATTGTAACAGATTTTCTGCTTTATAGAAATAATCCTTACCTAAAATATAATTTCCAGTTGCATTATAATAGATTGCTTTAAAAAAATGATAGTAGTATGCTAAGATGCCTGTGGTAGGTATAACGAACGAATCTATAATATCAAAATCATTTTTAGAAATACCTAAATTGTCCACTAAATAGTTATATCGAAAATCCACAAGTGAGTAATGTAATAATAAATCCGGAAAGTGCTGAAATTCATGGATGTGTTTATCAACTTCTTCTTTTAGATGAATAGCTTTGTCAATGTTTCGTGTACGGATAACAGCATACCATTCGTATAGTAATTCTGTATGTTTCTCACCGCTTTTCAATTGAACATTCATTTCTTTCCCCCCCATCATCCCGTAAAAAATAAAGGGAATATTCTCATAATAAAATAATAGCAGATAAACAAAAAATTAATCTTATTAGCGTTATGTTTCAATATTTTTCTGAATATTACAAATTATATACTTTCACCTCGAAATTGAAGACATTAAAAATAAACTAACTCAATATATCAAAAATGATGAACATTATAAGAAAGCAGGAAACCAAAAAAAGGGTTCCTGCTTCTTTTCTTACATAGACTCAATTATGATTTGCCTTTCATACCATTTGGTTAATTTATTATTGACGCTATTTGAGATGCGCTTCATTTTCTTATTACAAAATCTTGATAGCGTAGCAGGTGATAACCCTATCTCATCTGCAATTTCGCGCATAGTTCTATTTTTGCGCATATGTTGGTGCATAATTTTCTCTCTAATCATATCCTCTGAACCATCAATACTATGCTTTACGGTATCGATGGTTAAATTATTTTCTTGCTTATCCGGAGCTTCAACCACCTTTTTCTTTATCAAACTACCGATATTATCCATTAACTCTTTAGGAGGCAAGATGGTGATTCCTAATTTAGAGTAGTAATTTTTAAACCAATTCCGTTCTCCAATCCTGGATTCATCAAGTTCCTCACTGTATGCCCAGTGTGTAATAACTTTTTCTTTTTCTAAATCTATTAACACATTTTCTAATTGTTCACGAATACGATGTGGACGTCCCTTCGCAATATTAATCCCCATTACAGACAATAGTCCTTTTTCTCCACCAATTGAATAGGGTCTTTGTAAATTGCTATACTGTTGTCGAATTCTCCACTGCCAGGATAAGTACCGAATTAGTCGCTTATGGAATTTGTGTCGATAACTATTGTACTCCAATGCTTTTTTAGATAATAACGCTGTTGTACTATTAGAACCGTATAAATACATCGATAAAAAGCTACCTGGTTTTATTCTACAAGATTCAATACCTACGTAATCATTGGTATTTTTATCTCTCCAAAGAACTACAGAATCTAAAACGAAGAGTCTTTTAATTACTTCACGTTTCATTTCAAATTGCTTACCAGTTTCTGCACGATCATTTAAAACAACTACTTCATTATCATCATTTAAATAAATAAAGATACTTGCTAAAGCAGCAATTCGTTGAGCAATTTTGATTTTATCTTCTGCACGATAATACTCTATACCGTTTGCCCTTGCTTTTGGCATATTACACATTTCCAACACATTCTCGTAGCTGAAATCAATAAACTCATCTGGAGAATTCACTTGATTCAACCACTGTATCGTAATTGTATCTAGACAATCAGCTGTAAGATCATCCATATTACTGATAACACCATCAACTAGTATTGACCATCTTTCTGCTTCATTAGTGTTTACTAATCTTAGATCTTCATCTTTATGTGATGAAAGCTGAGCAACTCCGCTTGTGCTTTTAGTTTCTAGTGGTAATACAGGTACTGCTCCTAATTCATCTTCTTCAAATTGATTTTTTGCTATGCCATCACGTAGTTGATAATATACCGCGTCATTACTAACAGGGTAGTAGTCATCAGCAATGTCCGTTTCATGTTCTTTTACCTTCTTATCTTTTGTATTAGATAAGATAGTTGTTTCAACTATCTCTGACATTCCTTCGAACTCTTGCTCTATTATCTTATCAAGTACATTTCGAAGCTCATTTTTATATTTATCCAAATTTGCATATATGTGCAATAATGAAATTCCTTGTTCTTGTTTCTGACCTAACCAAGAAACAAATGCTGAAAATGAAGGAGAGATATTAGCTGAAGTTACTAATTTGTCATGATTTTCTTGTACTTCATCATAATATTTATTCCACTTTGTCCATAGCTGCTTGTTCTCTTTATACATTGGAGCAGCAAGAAAAAGAGCATCACTAAACAACACTAATACTTTCTCCAAATAAAAAACCTCCTAACAAAATAACCACCGGATATATATTATAAAACTTGAAATATCCTAGCTATATAGTGGCAACACAGCTCAGAATCCGAAATGTTACCAGAATCTTCTGTGTATAATAACACTTCATCATACGATGTTTGGAATACTAGTTAATCAATCGTGGTCTTTTCTTTAATTATATAAGACGGTGTCTATTTGTAAAATTACTACTATCTAAAAAGCATTACATTCTTTATGCTCATCAATTTCAAGCCCTTTGCCATTATAGTTACATGATGGCCATAGATATATAAAACTTGAAACGTTATAGCTATATGATGGCAACTACAGGTCAAAAGTATTAAGTTTCATTTAAAAAGCATTACATTCTTTATTCTCAACCATTTCAAGCCCTTTGCTATTATAGTTATATGGTGGCTATATCTATATATAAAACTTGAAATATTATAGCTATATGATGGCAACATCTTTTCATAAAAGATATCCCCTAAATCTATATCTACCAAGGGATTAAGTGTATTTTAAGTGAAGTGGGAACCTGATTTCAAACATGAAACGCTTTAGCGGTATGGTGGCAACTAATTTTAAAAAACATGAAACGAATATAGCTATATGATGGCAACACTTTTTTGTTGAAAAGTAACCCAAAACCCCATATATAACAACACTTATATGGGATTTTCACACGTTCGATAAACATATCAAAACATGAAACGTTATAGCTATATGATGGCAACAACTCTTACATTAAGAACATAAAAAACCTTATAGAATCAATGCTTATGAGCTTTTTTACAAATTCGATACGCGTTTCATATTTGAAATCTCTTATAGCGATATGGTGGCCAAAAACTTTTTTTTGTGAAACGTCAAATCCCTTGGGCGCCAAGGGATTCAGGCACGTTTCATGTTTTTATTTTTTCTCTTAAAGGGGCACATTTCATCAAATTTCGATTTGCTATAATCATAATTGGTATATTTTATAGTGTTTTGGCATATATTTCTGGATTTATGTGTAGGAGGTGAAAAAGATGAGACAATCATTTATTATTCGTAATCAACGTAGTCTAAATGGACAAGATACAAATGCAGTTTTAGTAACATTGAAATCTTGGCAGAAACTTGTTGAAGCTTTTGAAGAAAAATACTACAGCTATAAAGATACATACCTTGAGGATATTCTGGATCATATGACATATGAAGAACGTATTGCTGATGTAGATGGCTTTGTGGCTCAGGCGAAACCATCTTTTTCAAGTCGTACACTATCTGCTATTTCAGAAAAAATGGGACGAAAACATAAATTATATGGTATTACAAATGCTGATCTTGAAGTCTTCTTATATCTACACAAGAAATGTTACACGAATGGGGTCATTCCAAATGTAACAGTACATATGATGTGGGAAGATTACAAGCAATATAAAGAAGAATTTGCTTATATACAGCATTCTCAATTCTATATTGCATTAAAGAAATTAAGTTTACATAACATTATTACAATAGAAAATGAATTAGATGGCCGCTATACAATTAAGTTAACTCATTTTATGAATGAAGAAACTGAAAAGGCAAATTCCTATGTGTATATTAGCCCGGTCGTTTTTACTAAGGCTTTCTTTGAGCTTTCAGTTGCGGCTAAGAAATTATTCTTGGACATCGCTATGCAACAGCACAGCGAAACGACTCTAAAACGTTCCTTAGATAAACAAGATGAAAGAGGAAATACAACTCATTTTGGAGGGATGTACCGCTTTTTACATAAGAAATACCCACATCAAATCCGTGCGGTTATGACAGAATTAACAACTGCATTACCATGTATAGGGACTCCCCTATTCAAAATTTGCAAATTACAAAAAGGGGTTAAAAATACAAAAAGATATACGACTTTATATCTATCCTTACATACAGATTTCTTATGTACAAAGGAAGCTGGAGAAGTACAGTATCGTGATCCATTCACACCTAAGGTTACGTATGCACGAAAAGCTCGTTTTATTGAATCTGTGTTACAAGAACTGAATATCGGTGAATTTGCACAAGACATGAATAAATTTATTCATGTACTTAAGTATACTTGTCATCGACAAATTCGAAGTGTCATTCGCAGCTTACGTGACATGATAGATCGTAATGAAGAATATCCAAGTAAGTTAGTGTATACGCTGAAAAAATTATTGAATCAAACATCACAATATCAAATTCTTGATACAGCGGCAAAAGAAGGTATTTACCCTCTTATTACACAACATGTTCCAAAAGAACAAAAGGAACAAGCTGTATTTGATTTTGGATTGCATTTCTCTATGTACTCTCTTCGAAACATCAAAAAGTTGTTCCGTAAAACATATGAGTTACTAAAATCCAAATTTGCTGTACCTGTTACAGAGGAATCGTATCACCGTAACTATCTAAAGTATCAAGAAGAAACGTTGTTTAGAAAGTACGCCTATGAACAAGGTGCAAATCTAAATGCTTATATGGCTTTAGAAATAGAAATACGTGAACTTCTAAAAACAAGAGGACATAAAGATCGCTTTATTCCAAGTGATGTTCGCGAATTGTTCATTGAAAAGATAGATCGACTACCTAAAGAAAAGCTTCGCGTTATTGAAGTAACGGATGAGTTCAATTTGATTACGTTTATGCGTGCATTTGAACAATTAGTACGCACTGGTATTCAAGTAACCACAGCTGAACAAGTACTTGAGGTAATAGAAACAAATTAATGATACTCCGCTCTCTATTTTTGAAAAAATTATAAATAGAGGGCTATTCGTGTTGGTTCCATTCAAAAGAAGCCCTCTACTGATTTCTTCACATAGATACCTTTACTAGACTCTATTCATAATAAAGTCTTTTTTTTATGCATTTCCATACAAAGCTGTACTACAATTAACTAATTTTCCACATCTATGTTTCAATAAACACGTTATTTTTATCTAAAATGCATACAAATACCTACAAAAAATCATAAGAAAAACAGTATATTTCGTGGGAAAGTTGATAATTAGAGCCTAATGTGAATAATATGATGTGATTTTTATTGAAATAAAGGGATTTTGGTACTTCATCTATCAAAAATCATCAATTTTTATGTGAGTCATGTGACAAATTCTAATTATGTTGATTAGTTAACCTATATTGTGAATGTTTTGTGAGTAAATATTATAAAACGGTGGACATACAGTGGATGAATTAAAAATTTAGCACTTGAATAAATATATTTAACCATGCATCAATTTGTTTCATTTTTTATGTAGAAATACGCGATCTTGTTTATGATTATTTGTAGGTTTTATACCTTACTAATGGTTAATTTTGTGTTGTTAGATTTTGCTGTTTATGATTTTTTACGCTATGGTATACTCAAAACCCTTGTTACAGTAGGAATAAAATCATATTTACTATCCCTATATAAGTTTTATCTTTATATTTTTAATATATATAAGATATATATTTATATAAGATTTTATTAATTAATAAAAATATGATTAAAAAAGGGTAATTTATTATCGAACGTCATTCTAAAATGGGAATGGCGTATTTTTGTATTTTTTTGAGGTACAAATTCGAAAAAATGAATCCTCATCATATGTATTTAGTGTATCTAGAAATCTATATGGATGGTGAGACAACATGAGTTATTATCAGATGTTATATAGTACCCCTTATCTGTATTCTTCAAAATCATTACGTCAGATGTACCGGGATACTAAAAGAGAAGAAGATATTTCAGCAATACGAGAGCACATGGTACGTCATGAAGTGTATTTAGACCGACAATACAAAGGTTATTATTATTTGAGTCAAAAAATCGAAGAGGATTTGTACGGTGATGAGTATCCGGTCTCATGGAATGAATTGTTGGATGAGTATCAACTTTATAAGGATCGTAAGGGAAATTTGTCTATTAAACCAAAAGGGTGGGATTAACATGACAATCATTGGAGAGTTAGGAGTTGTATATGGTGTGACAGGAGTCTCTATTTTAGGGATTAAATTGCTGAAAAGGAAAGGTCTTTACCTTCCAGATTGGTTGCTACGTGCGGGTCTCAAATGCTTATTAATTGGGAGTGTTTGGTATGTGCTAATGGATATACTAGATGTGTTTCTACGTTAGTATTACATCTGGTAGTTGAAAATAATTGTAATAGTGCGTTTTAATCTGTTTTTTCTAACCTTCCATACAGGCTCAACTACCTAAAGGAGGTATGGAGGATATGATATCACTTTTATTAATACCAGCAACCTTTTTAACTGTTGCTTATTTTTATAAGGGAAAAGAAATGAGTGATAAGAAAAAAATTGCCACGTTTTTTGAAATTACAAAGATATGTGTTCAGCATAAAGGTGAATTACAATATCCTGTTTTTATAAAAGAAATGGAAGATGACATAAGCATGAATTATGTTTACAAGTTACCGCTCGGCGTCCCAAGTCAGCTCATCAAAAAGTTAGCTGAAGTATTAGAAGAAGGACTATATAAACCTGTTAAAATATCGTTTCATCAAAGGGAACTTCATATTCGAGTATTTAAGCAACAAATACCTGAAGTGTGGAATTGGTCTAAGGATCTACTAAAGGAGCACACATGGAGAGTTATGATGGGGAAATCGTTAGATAAACACGTATATCATGATTTCGAGAAAACACCGCACATGTGCGTAGCGGGTATGACACGTTTTGGAAAGACAGTATTTCTAAAAAATGTAATGACGAGTTTAATTTTACAACAACCTCGACATGTGAAATTTTTTATTATTGATCTGAAGGAAGGATTAGAATTTAGTCCTTACAAGGATTTGTCTCAAGTAGTAGAAGTAGCTGAAAACCCGGAACAGGCGTTAGAGATGTTGGTGAGAGTACGTGAAAAGATGGTAAAACAGATTGAGATGATGAAAAATTCCTATTTTACCAATGTTATAGACACATCAATTAGAGAACGTTGTTTCATCATAGTAGATGAAGGAGCGAATCTTTGTCCGACACAAGGTTTACCTAAAAAACAACGGGATGTATTATTTATGTGCCAGGAGATGTTATCTGAAATCGCAAGAATCGGAGGTGGTTTAGGATTCCGGCTTATATTTTGTACTCAATATCCAACCTCTGACACATTGCCAAGGCAAATCAAACAAAATGCTGATGCAAAGCTAGGTTTTCGATTACCAACAGTGGTTGCTTCACAAGTTGCTTTGGATGAACCAGGTCTTGAAGAGCTGCCTTCCCTTCCAGGAAGAGCATTATTTAAGACTGATCGCACAGAAGAAATTCAGGTACCTTATTTAAAGGATATGGAAATGTGGGAATTACTGAAGCAATACAAGGTGGTGAAACAAAATGAGGCATCAAACACTCAAACAGAAAGCGAGACAAATCGAGATTTTATCCACTTTGAGTAAGTTAGATTTTGCAACCAGGAGACAATTGCAAGCCATCCACTGCCTAGGAAGTATTCGAAATGCAAATCGTGTACTAAAGGATCTGACTCCGTATTGTCATATTACTAAAATAGCTCGTGAGCATGTATATTATTTAAATAAAAAAGGACGTGATTTATTAGGAATTACAAGAGAAGTAAAGAAAAGTAGTCAATTACAGCACATTTTAATGAGAAACGAATCCTGGATGTGGCTAGGATTTCCGGAATGGAAAACAGAACAAATGATAGAATTTTCAACCGGTGGTCAGCGATATCAAATCATTCCTGATGCAACCTATTTTGAAGATAAAGTCCCTCACTTTGTTGAGATAGATCGCATGCAACATATGAAAGCAAATGAACACAAAATACAGTTATATGGCCATATAACAGATATCTATAAAAGAAAGAATACTATTGTTCCAGTAATTATCTTTTTCACACTATCAGACTATCGGCAATCTAAATTAGAGCAATACGCTATAAAACAAAATGTGTTTATGAGAACTTTTGTAATGGAAGATGTGTTTAGTTAATTCACGCCCAAAAATCAGTAGAATCTATACTTTTCCCAGTTAATTTCCTCAAAGTTTTTATAATACGATTTGAATTTTTAGTTGTCGGTGATACGCTGTCCAAACTACACAATCGGCTGACGGTAGAGCGAGTTACACCACTTTTTGAAGATAGTTCTTCTTGTGTAATCTTATGCTTATCTAAAAAACGACCTAAAGCTGATCTAGGTTTAGAATACCAATTCATCAAATTCACTTCCTTAAGTATTTTACTTATAGTCTGTCCAATAATCCCATTTTTTAAAAGTCACTGAAAACAGGAATTTTATTAATAATTGAGCATAATATTGAATAAGAAGTAAAGACAAAAAAATATGTAATAATTTTGTGGAATCTAGCATTCATAGTAATAGCTACAAGTTGCTGATACACTATCCTAATGGCAACTTGTTGCAAAGGATATTCCTATAAAATAAAAAGCTTAAATCCATTGATACATAAGGACTTAAGCTTTTTTTGTTTTATTAAGTTATCAAACATAGTTTAATAAAAAAAGAAACTAAAATTTGTTTGTCTGTCGAATTTTGAAGAAATGTATAATTTCACGTACCTTATTTAAATTAAAAACCCCTCAATAAATATAATCAAGGGGTTTCCTTTATCAAGAAGGATCAAAGTCTGTATAACGGTAAGGGCCTGTTTCTTGTTGTTTTCTGTGTATTTTGTGTCCATTTGGCCAATTATCTATTCCTCTTACAATGGCATCTCTGGAGTATGGTATATGTAAAGCTAATTCTTCTCTAAGAATAGCGGGACACAAGGTACGATCTATGCCATTTTTTTTATTCAAGTTAACAACTAATATAGGAATATCAAGTTGTAAAGCTATATCTATTTCCCAACGTACATATCTATATAAGTTTTTTGTTTTTTGTCCAACAAGTACCATGAGGCATTTTGTATTCAAGAATCGTTGGTGAAGCTTTCTTTTAATATATGCTTCATCATTATCATTTAACTTGCTTTTTTGCATTGGGTAAAGATCATGGGCATTATGAAAATTAAACTCTTTTCCATCCTTTGCCTTCCATGCTGTTATGAGACGATAATAATGCATATCTTCATCACCGTCGAAGCATATATAAGTCTTATTACGATAAGCCATTAAAAACACTCCCTTACTGATTTTCCTCTGGAATAGATTGAGTTGCCTTTGGAATAGATTGAGTTAATATAATTGTAATAAATAAAAAAGATAATAGAACTTGAGAGGCTCTAATATAGTGTCCGAGTTCTGTCAGAGCCTGAACACTATTGTAACTTAATGGGAAAGTATTTGATAAGCTAAACAAGAAAGCTTGTGAAAATGTAGCACCTGAACTTTCCCATTTAAATTCTGATGTAAATGGAATTTGAAATAGATATCCGTATGATAAAATCATATAGATAAACGATTGAAACAGACTGATAAACTTTCGTCTTGTACGGTGAAGTGTAGCGAAAGAACTTTTAATAGCTCCTTCTTCCCAAATATGATAATAAAAATAAGTAAATGAGTTCATAAGTAAGAGGTAAATTGTAATTGCCACAACGTATACATTATTAATTTGCTGATACCAAACGAACCCAATAAAGATAAATTTCAAACAAATAAAGATATCAACAGCAATATTCCGTGCTTTTCTTTTTTTTCTGTTCAAGTAATCAGTATCTGATGAGTGGCGGTGAAAAAATAATACGAATTTAATTGCTATCCATTTAATTAATTCCACAACATTTATATAGAATAATAGGGAAATTATCTTATGGAAAATAGGGTATATGAACCCATTATCAGTGGCTTTCTCTCTATTTCTTCCTCCATACATAAATTAATATTTCCCCTCCTATTTTGAGATTATCCAGATGTTGCTCTATCCTCCTTAATAGATATGTACCACTAGATTATACTGAATTTTTCGTTTTTTGGTAATACAGTAATATTATAAAAAACTCTTAACCCAATACAGTAAATAAAATGAATATCAAAATCTGAGATTAAATACTTACTAGGTATGTTTTGTAAAACCATTTCATTACCTCCTCCTATTAATTAGATTAATATTGAGTTATAAAGAAAAGTCCTGTATTAACAGGACTTAATTTCAATGTTTTCTTTACAAATCTTTGCAATGTAATTTATAAACTCGATGATGGGATATGTTATTAGTGAAGGATGTTGTGTAAATTGTATTCCTTCCTTTTGCATTAACAGAATTAGTTGTTCTATATTTATTTCCTTTCGTTTAACTTTATTATAATTTTTGAATACGACAGTTTTCCATACATATGAAGAACACTGAAAGAAGCTATCACCGTTTATATGATGATTAAAAATCTTTTCGATCTTTTCTTTTCGCTTTTTTTCTTTAATGTGCTTCTCAAATGATCGCATATTCACCCCTCCACCTTGTGTTACAATTCTTCGAAATCAGTTGCAACAATTTGTACTGGAGTTTGATGTTCCGTTTGCAAAATGTATTCAATGTCGTTTTTTAACTCAAAACCATCTTTTGATTCAGCAAGCAAAAATGATTTTGCAAAAGATACACCTTGTATCAAGTAACTGACATCGAAAATATACATCATCTCGCCACCTTTTGTATAGATGAACAGATGTATGTAGTTGAAGCACTTACGGCTTTGCATTTCTCAATACGCACAACCTGTCGTGCTTCAAGAGCAGGAATCAAACGGAAAGCAAGTGGATCAGTAATCTCCACAATTAGTGTGTGTGTTAAAATATTTGCTACATAACCAGTTAATTTGATTGAAGGATTCTTACGATGTGGAAATTCTACATGGTCACCAATTCTAAAATTTGGAACTGAAATAATCTTTTCCATGAAAAAGCCTCCTAAACTGAAATGTTATAGATTAACTTTCAAATTACTGAGTACTTCTTTATCCTTTGAAAACTTATGTGCTTTTATATACAGAACGAACAGATCTGAACTTAATGTGACAGTCATTCCATCTTTCATACACTTTAAAATGATGAGATCTTGATTTTCTTGTTCAAACATCTTTGCATATCCTAAGACCTGATACACTCGACCATCTTTTCTATGAATATAGAATTCACCACGTTTTGGTTTTTGTGCTATCATATCTATTCCTCCTCAATGTTTGTTTAGAATCCATAGAGAAATCCGGCAATTAAATATGTAGCAACAATCATAAAAGTAGATAGTCCAAATGTACCGAAGAACCAGATCTGTGAGGCAATACAATTGTCTATACCTAACCATTCACAAATGGCGTTATATCGCTTATTTAAAATGCTTTTTATAGTGGTGCTCATTTTTTCTTTTTTAGTTAAATGTGGTAAAATATACTTGCTGTTAGGAGTTTTTAGATAGGTATTTGCCATCTAGAATCAACCTTTCTTTTATAGTAGTGTACCTGGAAAAGCCCTTCTCTACTTGGCGGTGGTGGGGGCTTTTTCATGTTTATTTACGAGTCAGTCTATTCATGCCGTCACGTGTGACTAACCAGACTTTCCCGCTCTTCCTTGCTTCGTTCTCAGAGAACTTTCCGCGATTACACCATTTGTTCACGGTGTTTTCCGCAAGTCCCCATAATTGTTCAGCTTCTCTTGTTGTATAAACAGAAAAAAGAGGTTCACTCGATTTCCCGTCTTTGATTTCATTCATTACTTGTAATAGATCCCTCCTTTTTTTGTTAAGTTAATTGTAATCCTGTTTTGTCTTGTTTGCAAGACGGATTATCGAAATTAATCCAATTTTTGTTCGACAAATAGCAACAGATTCCACAGGAAGAAGTAAAATTTGAATGTGACTTCTTTTGATATTATGATGTTTGTAAGGGTTAAAATTATATTATTAAAAGGGGAGAATGCTGTGAATATTTTTAATGATAAAATTGATGTAATTAAAAAGGTTATCTTACTAGCTGATGAAAGAAATAAAGCTGCAAAAACGAATAGACCTAAAGAAATAAAAAATATTGGAGCATCTATTAACTCACCAGAATATATCTTAGTAAAAGAAAAAAGAGCAGACCTTTTAGAATATGTAAATAGTCTTGATTTTGAAACAGTAAAAATGTTACAGACTATTATGTATTTGGGTAGAGACCGTGAATATGATACAAATGATTCTGTTGAGAAAAGATACGAAACTTTAAGAAATCATTTTAATGAATCGGGATGGAATACGAAAGATATAGAGGTCAATCAAATGATCTCAAAAGCCCCGCTAGGTGATTATTTAAGAATAGGGTGTCAAATTTTAGATATAAAGATATAGAATTTTAAGTTATGAAGTAGGAATCGCATGCTATTACTTTATACAAGGGGTCACCATATCAAAAAAAAATTGTACGATTTTCTTTTTTTGATATGGTGACCCCTACAATATAAAATGTACTATGACAAAAGTTTGTTTATCAGTTATTGATCCTAATGAATTCTTGAATAATTGTATCACTATATGGGATAACTTCTGTACGGTATATGTGAAAAGCTCCTATTAATGGTATCTCTTTTTCTAATTCAGATAGTTCATAAACAAACTGTTGTGGTCGATTACGTTGTCCTCCTCTGGAAATAACCTGACTGTTAGAAAGTAATACCCATTCACCATACAATTCCTCTTTGTTTTCTAATAACAATAGGTTATATCCAATGCCTTTATTGTTTTTAATATATCCCCATGCTAGCACTTTTTTATTGTCCCTTGGAAGAATGGGGCGTACCACTTTTCTTATTGTGCCTCTTTCAAAATCCATAGGTACTTCTCGAATAAAGTCTTCATCAGATAAGACTCGTAAATCAATTTGTATTGTTGTTTTTGATACTAGTTCCATAATTGTCCTAAAGAAGGTTGAAGTATGTGTTATATCGAACAAAGAAATACATCCGTCTACACATTGCTTGTTAAATTCATCTATGAACCCTTTGATAGGAATGTAGATATCATTTTTAAATTGACTAAATATAAGATTTTGAAGTTCTAATTTTTCTTGTTTAGTTTTTTCCGCTTCCAATTCTTTACTACGTTTAATAGAGGATTTTTCCATGTGTTGTTTGAGCATAATTGTAATTTGATCTGCATTCTTTGATTTAGGAAGATTGTCTAAAGATAAATCATTCCGGATTTCTTCCCATGACTTATATCGTTTATTAGTAGACTTTTCAATCATCTTCATAATGACTTGTGAAATCTTAATTGTTAATGAAGTATTTTTTTGATGTGGAGGAATGGGTGCTTCATATAAATGATTCCTACGCCATTCTTCCATATTGGCATTAGGAGCTACATCAAAGGCATTTTGTAATGTTGCCATTTCATAAAAAGTCATACCCATTGCATAGATGTCCATCTGAATTGTATTACGGTCAAATTTCCAGCCCTCAGGGGCAACATAATTATATGTTCCGTAACCTTTGAAAGTTGAATTAATACTTCGAGTTGCTGCGGTAGCTATTTTTGCTAAACCGAAGTCAGTGATGATTAGTTTTCCATCTTTAATCAAAATATTATCAGGTTTGATATCTCTATGTACTAATTCTTGATTAATATGTTCCATTCCATCAATTAGTTGATTAAACATTTGGTGCAAGGTTTCAACAGTTAAAAATTCACTTTCCATTTTTTTCTGTTTTAGATAATCATTTAAACTTCCTTCGTTAGCTAATTCCATAATAATATATGGAGGTAAATCTTTATGAATACTACCATCATGTACGTATTTATAACGCATAGCATTTTCATGCGAAACTTTTAATGCCATTTCGCTTTCGTTCTTAAAACCTTTCAAATCTTCTTCATTTGAGGCATAAGGTGGCAAAGTTTTTAAAGCCCAAAGACTCCCATCTGTCTCATTTTTTATTTGAAAAACATGACCAAACCCACCTGTCCCCAATAAATCTAATACTATGTAAGAATTCTCTTCTCCATCAAATACTTTATCTAAGTTAGTTGTAACTAACATATCAAACTTCCTTTCTGTTTATATTATTGGTGCGACTTTTTAAATGTCCTTCTTATTTCTAAATATTAACATCTCAGTAATACAAAGACTATGAAACAACATTCTAAAATCTATGTCAATAAAGTGCTTTTCAAAAAAGTTATCAAGGATTTTAACCGTTTTTACAAAAATGTTAACAGTCATTCCTTGCTAAATGAATAAATAGAAAGAAAAAATTATGAAAAAAGTGTTGTTTTAGGAGGAATTTAAAGTGAAATTTAAAAAATCAAACAAGCATAACCCCATCCTAAACTTAGAACGGGGTCACTTTATTGTATAATAAACGGATCTTGTTTTTATTCAATACTTATATTTGGAGATTCAGTTAACGGGAGGGATAATTGATTAACTTGAATTTTCTACATTTAATTATTTCAAAAATATCTCTGCACTTTAAAGAAGTATTAATTTTTTATCAATAACTGTAGCATCTAAAAATTCGGGTTTATGTATTAATACTTTAATACATTCTTTTAAATAAATTTCAGCAACTTCTAAAACTAACTTTTTATCGCCTTCTACATTTTCAATATATCTTCTTATTTCTAAATTCTTTTGGTTCTGACCATGAACAATTGCAGATCTATATGCATAAATTGCTTTCATATTATTAAAAACATCTAATTTTGAATCCCCTAAAGAAGAAAACTGTAATAAATAAGCTGCTCTTAATGATAATTTATAAGTTATCTCACCTTTTCCTTTATCACTTAATAATGATTCTAAACCGATAACGATATCAATAATCTTATCGCCTTCTTCTTTACGATAGAAACTGTTTTCTAATCTAGAACAAGCCAAATTTATTTTCTTATATTCTTTTTCAACCAGCTCTTTGAAAATCATTTGAATCTCTTTTAAACGAACTTCATCAACTATTGGAAAAGCATCTTTATTCCAATAGTAATTATTAAATTCAACAGGATACATTCTTACAGAAATTCCTTTTAAATCGAGTAAATCCGCTGTATATCTTTCTGTCCAATTAATAGGAGACGAAATTATTTGTGCATAACCCGTTAAAAAATTATTAACCCTTAAAGTATTAAAAAAAGCATTAATTTGTTCTAAAGGATATCTATCAAAATCACCAAAAATATGATGGCCAGTCCAACTATTCATATTTTCAATCCAGTAATTTTCTAATTTCAGTGCATGTGTAGCTGACATTAATACAGGCTCTGGTATTCCTTCAGAAAACGATTCAATTTGAGATCTAGATTTTTGAAACACTTCAGACATTTCAACTATAGAAATCGAATCTGTTAACTTGTGTTCTTTAACTTTAAATTTAGTGAATAATATAGGAATATAAATGTCCACATATAAATCTTTAAAAAGTACTCTGTTTTCCAGCGGTTGATACAATTTTATCAGTTGCTCTTTAGTCAAAGTATTTTCTTCTCCAAACTCATGAATCACTTTGGTAATCAAATTAATTACTTGGTTTAAAATTGAATAATCTAATAACCCTAATTTATCTTCATCACCGATGCTATAAGTTTCTATATATTTATCACACTGCAAAATTAAATTTTTCAATTCAATATATTCTGCAAACTTCGTTATATCTATTTTATCATTATCAAAATTAGGGTTTGTTTTGAAATATTTCTCATAATCTATTACACTATCGCTTCCATATGGACTTTTAAAAATTGAAGGAAACCCATTTTTTCTATAAGATATTGTCGGATAATTTGTATGTCCTCGAAAAAGAGTTACCCGCTCTTTAGATTTTTTTTCTAAAACTTCTACTATACCTTTGTTCACTACTTCAAATACTAATTCAAAAAGATCTTCTTTACTCATGTTATCTACCTCAATTCCCTACTTTTGTTATATCTTTATTAAACTCCATATATTCTTCGTCAAGAAAGTCATGGGGCAATTCATTCGGTTTCTTAAATAGGAATAATTTTTTTATGCGATTTATCAATTTACTTTGTTCGTTTTTTGTTTTTTCTTTTTCAATACACGCGTAACAATTAATTTGAAATTCGTGCTGTGCAGCTGTTATATTAGCATACATTGAATTAATATTTAGATGTTTTGCGATGCAAGTTCGGTGCTGTCCATCATCAAACACAAAGTGACCACAAGTCTGTTCATACATCCGAATAGAATAGTTATCTTGTTGGAATTTAGGGTTCTTATAGTAATCTACTTCTAAAAGTTGATTTGCGAGTATTCTACAAGACATTACACCACCTTCACCAAAACCTTTTCCTTTTTCTTCTTCAAAAATTTTCCCTGCTTCTTCTTTACTTAAATATAGTGAGCAAATGCCCTTTCTTAAGGCATAACAGTCATAAGGACTTAAGTTATATGAAAATATATAATTGGCAGGATTAAATTGTTTTATTTCATTATCCATACTTATATCCCCTCTTTATGAAATATCTATTTTGTATAGTGCAATAACTGGCTGTATTACCTCAATATATAATCTTATCTCAAAATTCCCCATTAGAGGGAGTACCAGCGTTCTTACAACTAGGGACAAAGTAGCATTTATTATAGGAGCGATGCTACTTTCCTCCTTCATATTCCTTCATTATTTTATAAAACGTGTTTTTCCTTAGTTCTAACATTTCCATAAACATAACAGCAGTAATTTCGCCACTCTTCCATTTTGAATAAGTTTCTTCTATTATATTTATTTGTTGTTTGCTTAAGGTCGAAAGGTTCATTTGAGGACGGCCTAAATGTTTTCCCTGAGATTTAGCTATCGCAATCCCTTCCGCTTGTCTCTGATGAATTTTTTTTCGTTCCTGATCTGCAACATAAGACAACAAAGATAAAAATTGATCTTCCATTAACCGTCCCATATCATCCATTTCACGGAACTTACGACTATCAAACAGCGTTTCATTTTCTAAAACAACAATATCTGCTTGTAATTCTCTAGTTATGTATTTCCACTCTGCGATTACTTCTTCATAATTACGCCCCATACGATCTAAGGCATCTATGTAAACAATATCACCTGTACTCAATATTTTTCGCAATAATTGATACTGAGGACGATCAAAATGCCGTCCACTTGCTTTGTCGACAAAAATACGTCGAGCTTCCACCCCCCGCTCCATCATCTTATGTAATTGCCGTTGTTCATTTTGATCTTTTGTACTTACACGTATATATCCATAAATATTAGCCACTTTTGGTATGCCCCTTATATTTGTTACCATAATTATACCACTTTCGTTTATAAAGATGTTCATTAAAAATAAACGTTTATAAATCAATTGAACCTACCTTTATAAACTTGATATTTCAATGTTTCATAGACGATACAAAACCGTTTATAAAGGTATACCTTTACGAACATGGAAAGCATTCTTCATGTCTTTGAATACGTATTATTAAATAACCAATCCAAAAGGTGTACTTTTCTGAACAAGCTAGATATTTGCATCTTGTTATTTTTACCAGCTTCATTTAAATATGGTATTTTATTAATAGAGCAAACTAGTGTTTAGATATTTATTTTAATTTGAGGGGAAAGATTGATGTGAAACCTATAAATTTAGTGTCTTTAGTTGATACAAGTGAAAAACTAGCACCTTCCGTATTTGAATTATATAAAGAACATTTTGATATTAAAGTTAAACAAGATGAAATCGAAGATTTAAGTTCTTTAGTCGAAGAGCTTCTATCATTTGTCGATATTTTAAAAATAGTAGATGGATTTTATGTAGGATATAAAATTAACCAAATTAATAAAGAATTTGATCTTTTAAGATTTGGAGAAGAAACTATTATAAATATAGAATTGAAAAGAAAAAGTACTGGGGATAGAATGAAAAAACAACTTTTAAGTAATAAATATTATCTCGGTTTTTTAGGAAAGAAAGTTTTACAGTTCACTTACGTTGCTTCGGAAGAAAAGCTTTATTACTTAAATGAAAAGGAAGAA
Source organism: Bacillus sp. IT-79MI2 (assembly GCF_949768135.1). Taxonomy (NCBI): domain Bacteria; kingdom Bacillati; phylum Bacillota; class Bacilli; order Caryophanales; family Bacillaceae; genus Bacillus; species Bacillus sp. IT-79MI2. The sequence goes on from NZ_CATKPV010000054.1 coordinate 66,894, forward strand.
TTTGAAGAAAGTGATATTGAATTTTTATTTAAACAAATAAATAAACAAAAGCTAATTGAAATTGAAGACATACAGAAGGAATTTGATCCTTGTAATTATTTAGTGTCTCCATTTAATTCTACAGAAGCTTTTATAGAAAATCAGTATTTTTTGACTGAACATCAAGATATCTATAAAACTGAGATTATAAACTTAAGTACAGAGGCAGGACCGTCTTATATTGCAATTGAAGGTGCTGCTGGAACAGGTAAAACCCTTCTAGCTTATGATATTGCAAAAGAATATAGAAATAAATCCAAAAGAGTACTTATTATTCATTGTGGAACTTTAAATGCCGGTCATAAAAAACTAATGTTTGACGATTGGGAAGTAACAGGTATTAAAGGCTATGGGAGTTACAGTTTCAATGAATATGACCTTATTGTTATAGATGAAACTCAACGTATACGCAAAGACCAATTAGAGGACATTTTACAAAGGATTAAAGATACTAATGTAAAGTGTATTTTTTCATATGATCCTGATCAATGTCTTGCTAGTTGGGAAGTTGAAAACAATATTCCTGGTTTTTTAGAAGATGAAGTTTCTCCAAGACATTATCCATTGACAAAAAGAATTAGAACTAATAAGGAGATAATTTCTTTTACTAATAACTTATTTGATACATCGAAAAGTAATGCACATCAAATTTATTCTAATATTAGCATGCAGTATTTTGAGGATCGTACTAGAGTAAGGGACTACACTCAAGAAATGATAAATAGGGGATGGAAGGCTGTAAATTATACGCCTGCTTACGGTAATAAATATTATCCATATGAAGCGTTTCAAATTGGAGATAACGAAAGCGCACATCAGGTTGTTGGGCAGGAATTTGATAATGTAGTCGTAGTGATTGATTCCAATTTTGTTTATAATAAAAATCTACTAACTAGTAAAGTCAATTATTATTATGATAATATAAAAATGCTGTATCAAATAATGACAAGAGCGAGAAAAAAATTGCATATTGTTATCATTGATAATGAGAAAATTTTAGAGAAATGTTTAGAAATCTTAGGGTCTAAGAACATTGTTAAAGCTTAAAAATTCATGAGAATAATGATAATAATATTGGTATTATAGAAGAAAACTAAAAAGCCATTTCCTTTAGAGAATTGGCTTTTTTAAATGAATTATTTTACATCTATTATATTAGAAAATTGCAGTTTCATCTTGTTATAAAAAGCATCGGTACATATAACAGCACTATTTTGCTGGTCAATACCAACAACAGTCATATAGCTAGAGAGTAAATAACCATCTTCATAATATGTAATTAGTATTTCTTCTTCAGATAATATGGAACATAATAACATGTTCTCAATCAGTTCTTTTTCTTCAGCTGTTAAGATCGGTCGAGTTACTTTGTTTTTCTCCTTGATGATCTCACGAATACCAGCAAACTGTTCAGGCATTGCTGCAAACGGAGTGAATTTCACCATTCCTCTTCCTTTTGGCATATTAGCGTTGTTCATGATTTGTGTCCCCCAATTAGTGTATTTTTGTGTCTAGCTGTAGCGCTATGCGTGTAGGAAATCCCTCGTAAAATACTGTTCTTCCCAAACTTTGTGCGTATTTCATCCATTACTTTTGTTAACTTCACTTCTTGTTCTCGTTTCGTGACATTATCAAAAAGAGAAATTTGTTCTTCCCCTTCTTGAAGTAGGTTTGTTAAGGATATGTTTATGCTGCGAATGGGTTCGCCAGTATATTGTTGATGTAAGAAGTATGTACAGATATGGATAAATATCCATCGTTAGATTTGTTGGACGGTTTAAAGTATGTGTTTTTCTAATACCACCTGTATAACTCTTGCTATAACCGACAGAAAAATGAACGGTTTGAGCAAGTTTGTTTTGTCTTCTAAGCCGATAACAAACTTCTTCAATATGTTCCAGTAGAATAATCGGAAATTCTTCTATTGTATAGTCACGCATTAGAATTTGGCTTTTTCCAATAGAAGTTGTGGCAGGAACATATTTTTCTGAAATGCGACTAAAGTCAATTCCATGGCTATGTAAGTGTAATTCTTCTCCAATCTTGCCGAAGCTCTGTTTTAAGTATTTAAGGGGATAATTGGCTAAATCTCCAATAGAGTGTATTCCCTTTCGATTTAACTTTTCTTCTGTTTTATATGATATGCCCCAAAATTTATTAAGTGGTCGTATGCTCCATAGTTTTGTGGGTACATCCTCGTACCTCCAAAAAGCAATCCCGTCTTTGTTTTTCTTAGCATCAATGTCTAAAGCGACCTTGCTCATGAGTGGGTTAGGAGCAATTGCAATGGTACATTCAACTTGTGTATGATCGTATATTTCATGTTTGAATTTCGTGGCGAATTCGTATGGATCTTGGGCGAATAAATGGATGCTATTTGTAATGTCCATAAAAAACTCGTCTATGCTATATTGGTGAAAATCCTCAATAGGAACGTATTGTAAAGCTAATTTTGTTATGTAATTGGAGCATTTAATATATGTTCCCATCATTGGATTCACAACAAGGATATCTTTTCTGCGAGGAATCTCGTATAACCTTGCCATCTTCTTTACACCCAATGCTTTTAATGGTGGGGTTGCAGCTAGAACAATTGAACCATTTCTATTTACATCACCTACTACAGCTAATTTTGTATGCATTGGGTCTAATCCCATTTTGATGCAACTTACTGAAGCGTAAAAGCTTCGTAAATCGACACATAAAATGATTCTATTCGGTAAAAGTGAATAGTCATACACTGTTATTCCTCCTAAATAAAAGAACGTTTGTTCTTATTATAAACGAACCTACGTTCTTTTATAAAGGTTTTTTTAAATAAGGGGTTCGACCGAGATACTGTAGTTTTGGGTCATCGTTTTCAATGGTGGGGATATAATGACTTTTATATTCATGTCATACCAGACAACTTTGTTGACGATATATCTGTAGAGGGGGTACGGCAACGATTACTTCTTTTTTGAGCCACTCATCATTTTTTTGTAACAAAAAGGTTTAAAGTCAATAATGTTACGAATTATTTTTGATACAGTATTTTGTTACGGCTAATTCAACAGTTAAGACATTTATATTTTCAAATAGAAAACGTAACAAAAACGTTCATTTTTGTTACTACCGAATACAAAAAACTATAAAAATAGGATTATAAAGTGTAGTTTTCTCCAGTGGCTCCAAAAGTAAAGAATCGTTGCCGTACCCCCACTTCAAAAGGTGTACTTTTACGAACGGATTTAAAAAATAATATGCTGTTTAGTATTATTGTTGTAAAATTCAGATAATAAATTGAAGATTTATTATTTAAATCTTCAGGAATAACTTTGATTGAAATGAGTGATGAAATGATTGCGGTTAGAATTGAAGAGATATATCAAGAAATATTAGATGGAGAAAGAAAGAAGTTTCCGTCAGGCACTTGGAGTGAAGATGTAAATAATGAATTGGCTAAACGTGTTACAAGGTATTTAATTGAAAGTGTTTTACTATGGGATATACAAGATATTCGCAAAGGTTGGACTGAAAAATTTATTAAAAAGATGAAATTAACAACTGTACTTGCTAAATATAATAGCAGTCCTTACAAGATGTTAAATGATGCATATCCAGGACTTTTAAAAGAATGGGAATTGAAAATGTCACCTCTAAATTTTTGGACAAAGGAAAAAGGATTGGAAGCTCTTAAATGGACAATCGAAGAGAAAGAACAATTGACTGAAAAAGAAATCTTAGAAGTATATAGTGGAAAATGGATTGCGGAACATAAACTTGCTTCTCCCTGTCATATGTTCTTTAAAGGCAGTCCTTATATGATGATTAATTCATTGTATCTTGGAAAGTTTAAGGAGTGGCAATTTCAATGTGCTCCTAATCAATTTTGGACAAAGGAGAACGGATTGGAAGCCCTGAGATGGATAATTGAAGAAGAAGAACAATTATCTGAGGAACAACTTTTACAAATATATAGTCAACGTTGGATAAAAGAGAAGAATTTATCCGGTCTATGTCAGAAATTTTGGAGAAATAGTCCCTACGCAATGCTAAATGAACTATATCCAAATCGATTTAAAGAATGGGAATTGCCAACAACCTCAAATGGATTTTGGACGGAAGAAAATTCGTTAGAAGCGTTGAGATGGACAATTGAAGAAAAAGAACAATTATCTGAAGAACATTTGAAAGAAGTATATAGTCATAGATGGGTTAACAAGCATAAATTATCTGTACCACTAAATAAATTTTGGGGTAATAATCCATTTAATATGCTTAATTCTTTGTATCCAGGACGTTTTAAAAGATGGGAATTCTCTGTGTCACCCTATAATTTTTGGACAAAGAAAAATGCGTTAGAAGCGTTGAAATGGACGATTGAAGAAAAGGAGAAATTATCTGAGGAAGCATTGCTGCAAATATATACTGGAAAATGGATTAAACAGCAAAGATTGCAATATCCTCTGGATACGTTTTGGGGTGGTAGTCCATATGCTATGTTAAATGAGTTATATCCAAATCAATTTTCTAAAGAGATGTTAAAAGGATATAAGCATAAAGGAATTGGAAATATCCAGCCAAGCTGAAATGAAATAATAAATTGAAAAGTTGATCCACACAGTTATATAAGGGGTACCGCCACATCGCCATCAACCTAATAAAACAAAATACCCCCTAAAATGAAAAAATACGCTATTCTTTCTGTAGAATCATAGGAAAGGATGGCGTTTTTGTATGTCTATTTCTGTATCTGATGAATTACAACTATTTGCTCAAGAGATTCAAAGCTTTTTATCTCCAAATATCTTACGAGATCTAGCTAGAGATGTTGGTTTCGTGCAACGAACCAGTAAATACCAAGCAAAAGATTTAGTCGCTTTATGTGTATGGATGAGTCAAAGTATTGCTACGACTTCTTTAACTCAATTATCTAGCTGTTTGGAAGCATCAACAGAAGTGCTCATCAGCCCTGAGGGATTGAATCAACGATTTAATCAAGCGGCTTAAATCAAAAAAATGAAACCCGTTAGGGTTTATTTCGTATGCAAATCTTTAAATTCCCTACACGTAGCCTTTAGAAAAAAGAAATAACTTCTACTATAATTGATGTTGTATGAGCTTAGCTTGATAGCGATGTGGCGGTACCCCATGCCCATCAACCTAACAGAACAGGTTATCCCCAAAACGAGAAAAATGAAATTCGTTGCTATAAAAGACATAAAATTTTCGTTTAGGGTGTACTTCAAAATATTAACTTGATGGTGATGTGGCGGTACTCCTAGAAGACATAATCACATCCAGAATAAGTTTAAAAACACTGTAACAAAAAAATGACTAAAATTAATATTTAATAGATATTATTTCTATCAAATTAAAAATATTACATTTTTGTTACAAAAACTATTGATTATATTTGAATATCATAATATAATTCTGTTTGTGGAAATAAAAACTAAAATTACTCATTATTTGGGGGATATGGAAAATGAAGAAAGTTATTTTACCAATTTTAATGTCTACAATGTTTATCGTTCCTGCGGTATCACATGCAGAAAAACAAGATAATATGAAGCTGAACGCTCCAAAAGCAGAACAGACAATGCAACAAACAGGTTGGGTAAAAGATGGAGGTACATGGTATTTTTATGACCAACATGGTATGAAGAAAACTGGTTGGTTACTAGATGGAGGAAAATGGTACTACTTTGATGCAAGCGGAAAAATGAAAATGGGCTATATTGAAGATGAAAATGGAGCTTACTTATTAGGAACAGACGGTGCACTGTATACAAATGCGGGATGGGTTCAATATGAGGGAGATTGGTATTACATTCTCGAAGGCGGAAATCTACACATGGGCTATCTTAAATATAATGATAAAACATATTATTTAGATGGATTTAGTAAAGGGAAAATGCGAACAGGTTGGATAGGAGAATTCCCACAAGGTAATTATTTCCTTCCTGATGGCTCAATGGTAACGGGTTGGAATTTAATTAATAATCAGTGGCATTATTTCAAAGATAACGGAGGTGCTTATAATGGCTGGTTAAGTTATCAAGGAAGCTGGTATTACTTTGTTGGTGCTAAGATGCAAACAAGTTGGGTACAAGATAAGGATAATTGGTATTATATGAATGCAGATGGCACAATGAAAACAGGTTGGGTACAAGATAATGGAAATTGGTACTATTTACAATCTAATGGTGCAATGGCAGTAGGAAAACATTTCATTGATGGTAAATGGTATTCATTCAAAGATAATGGCGTTATGATGTAACAAACGGTCTTTTAAACTGAATATATGACATCAGATATCTATTTTAAGATATTTCTATAATGAGAAAAGACACCTGAGAGGGTGTCTTTTTGTGTGTTATCCCTTCTTATTAATCTAGAAAGAATAACGTTTTTAACAATAATGGGTAGTAAAACTTCTTAAGTTGATGGGCATGGGGTACTGCCA
>NZ_CATKPV010000055.1:0-72009 GCF_949768135.1 Bacillus sp. IT-79MI2
ATACTGTCTTTCGGAACAAAACTCTCTACTTTATCACCATTTACTGCTAAAATATCTCTACTATCATACTTTAAATTTGCTATGCCAGTATTAATGCCACTAGCATTTTTTGTTGTATCAGCTGAATTACCTGTTTGTGTTTCCGCGAAGGAAATAGATGAATAATTAATAGTGCATAAACTAACTAATAAACATGTAAGGAATTTTATTCCTTTATTATTTTTCGTAATTTTCAAGAAAATCAACTTCTTCCTTTTTTTTCGTATTAAGGTATGATAATTTTTTGTAAATAATTGCCAAATAGTGAACTTACATAAATGCTTTTAAAAGTTCTTGAACGAATGGAAGTGCTCCACCTACAAATTTTAAAATTGTCATTGCGATTGTCATATTATTTCCTCCTCTTTTGTTGTTGCTAAGATGTGATTTATCTTTATACTCTTATTATAGTAAGCGCTTACATTTTTATCAATACATTCTTATATGCAATATTACATATAAGAATGTAGCAAGCTCCCTTTGCATTGTTAATAAGAGTAGCATTAATCATATTTTTTATACCGATTATGAAAAATGAAAGTGATAATGTAAAGTTGTTATTACAACATATTTTCCACTTTCAACTTAGTTTTCATTAGAATGTTTTTCTACAAAATCAAGGATCCTAGCATTAACTTCGTTAGAGAACTCACCATTGATTGCGTGAGATGCATTTTTCCAGTTAACTATATCGATACCTTTAACATATTTTTTCCCAGTTTCAACTGCTTTTACTGAATTGTGCATTGTACTTTTTTCGGCCATTAATGCAAGCACTGGAACATTGATATTTTTTAAGTCTTCTTTACTAAATAGATCAGGCGCTGGCGTTTTAAGTTTATAGTTACGCATACCCGACTCGATTAATTTAGCAATAGGCTCATCGTCATTTGTTTCTGCTCCTCCAGAAACATAGCTTAACATCTTTTCTCTTATAAACTTAGGTACAATAGGGACGGAAGCTGGAATAGATGCTAGAATCATCTTTACGGGCATTTGCGCAAATACAAAGACTGGGTCCAATAAACTAGCCGAAGCAATATGCTCTGGATTATATCTGGCCAAATTCATTGTTGTCCAACCACCAACTGAGACACCCACGATATGCACTTTTTCTAAACCTAATCCTTCAATCACTTCATTTAACCATTCTGCTTGTTGTTTTTGGTTTTCAATCACCTTCGTTTGCACACTCATTCCAGGTTCACCAAGTAAATCTATCATGTAAACAGGCCTTTCCTCCCTTAGCCCTTCTAAATTGGGTGCCCACATTGGAGTAGATGCACCACGTCCAGGGAGTAAGAGTATTGGTTCCTTATGTTTATTTTCCTCTTTAGTAAAGTAATAAGCACGAACTGTGCCATATTTAGTTTTTATATCTTTCGTATCGTTAGGCTTTGGAAGAAGTGCCATTGATTCATCGTAAGCAATTTGAAAGTCTTCCTTTCCTTTTTCAGATGTAAAGTGACCAATCTTATTATCATCTCTCTTCATTTTAATTCCTCCTTTCGACAAAAATATTGATGAGTTTTATCAATATAATCATGGCAATAATCCATTAAAAATTTATCTTATTCTGGCCAAAACTCACTTTGGTTTAACAATTTAGAAACGGTAATATGATTGCTCGAAAAGCAGGAACAGGGCGTGTCAAAGCCGAAGAAATTGACACTGTGATAGGTGAATATATTCACCCATCTGCTTTGTTATGCACAGATACAGCCACTAACTACAAGAAATTCGCAAAACTTAAAGGATTACTACACGAGACTGTAAATGAACGACAAAAACAACAGCCTTTTAGAAAACAACCTTTAGAAAAAAGAAACAACCTCTACTATAATTGACGTTGTATGAGCTTAGCTTGATAGCGATGGGGTAGCGTCACACATCCATCAACTTAAGAAATTCTCTGTTCCCCAAAACGAAAAAAATAAGATGAACCCTTATAAGGGCATGCCCATCAACCTAAGATAAGTATACTTACCCAAAACAAGTAAAAAGAAAAATTTATGCAGCTAGGATCTTAATAACATCTTTCATACTGAAAGATGTTCAGGCTGTGGAGAAAGTCTTCTCCACAGCCTATTTTTGTGTCTGAGCCTCTTTTTATCTGTCAACACTGATAAAAAAGAGGAAAAGGAGAGATTTCTGATGATGGATGCATTAAAAAATCATCGCGATGAACGCGTATCAGTTTCTGTAGAAGAGTTAGTTCCACACGATCATTTTCTTCGTGCAATTGAAGCCACTATTAATTTTGATTTTATTGAGGAGAAGTTACGTCCCTATTACTGTGAAAACAATGGTCGTCCCTCTATTCATCCTATCGTTTTATTTAAAATGATGTTTATTGGTTATTTTTACGGTATTCGATCGGAACGTCAATTAGAAAAAGAAATTAAAACAAATATTGCGTACCGCTGGTTTTTAGGGTTTTCTTTATCAGATTCCGTTCCAGATCACTCCACAATTAGCTGGAATCGTCGCACTCGTTTTTTTCATACAAACATTTTTGAAGAAATCTTCGATGAAATCGTACGTCAAGCGATGGAACATCGTATGGTGGGAGGACGTGCATTAATGACAGATTCCACTCACGTAAAGGCGAACGCAAATAAAAATAAATTTGTGCACCAGAACCGGATTACGTGTAAGTGATTTACTTAAAATGGAAACGACTGAGGTTTTAAAACTGAAGCGAAAAAAACGGAAAGAATTTAAAGTTAAAGAAGGAAAAACAAAAAAGGAGCGTATCATAAATATTACATCTATTTTTGAGGAAGTATTTCCATACGCTGAAGATCTAAAAAGTACCTGGTTATTTCCTTCTCGAAAAGGTGATAAACCCATTAGTAAAATTCAAGCCTATCGACAATTACAAAAAGCCGGAAATTTTGCCAAAGTAGAATCTATTGGTACTCATACTATGCGTAAAACATTTGGATATTGGTTTTACAAGAAAACAAAGGATATTGCTATGCTACAAGAAATACTAAATCATAGCACACTACAAATTACATTGAGATATATCGGAATTAATAAGGAAGAAAAAGATAATGTACTTGATATATTCCGCATCTAATTTAAATTAGATGCTTTTTTATTTTGTTGAAAATATATGAGGTACTGTCAACAAACGTTAAAATGTTGATGGTACCTCATATAGGGCGGATTAGCATTTTTCTTAGTCCCCTTTATAGGGTGTTTTTTTATAAACTGGACTTTAATTTAAGACTCTTTTTCATACCTCTTTCGGACGGGAACACCAATTGACCATTTGTAATCAATAAAAAACGCTCCATTTGTGGAATTAGTACATGTATGATTTTTATACCATTGGAAAACTCTTTGACTGGAGAATAATAGATAGAAAAATGTTGTTGGTGTAATCGTTCTTGCAGTTCTTCGATGTAAAGTATTAAATTACGTTCTGAAAATCTCGGTAAATCCTCAAACGAAACATAAGTGGCTGGAAATTGATTAAATACGGAACACATATTCATTTCTGCACAAGCATAGTGACGAGGATACGGCTGTAAATGATTCAAAAAATGCTCTCGATGTGCTAGCTCATCACCAATATTTGCAGAAGCGATATGATTCACCTGAATCAGTTCTGTAATACTTCGCAAGATAGCATATTCAGGGTATAAAGATGTACCGAGCCCAAATATACCAGTATGCTTTTTATTTTTTGTAACAGCTAATATAGTTGGAATTGCAACTTCCGTTGTAATATCCAATAGTATAATTTCCTCTTGTAATTCCTCTTCTGCGTGTACAATCGTTTCTTTTAGGGATGGTGGAAGCGTATTTGGATGAATTATCTTTAATGTATGATCTGGCATATCATAATAGAAATGCTGAAGTAGGAATAAAGAAAAGGCATCCCTTTCAATGACTTCATTCGTTGCATGAATAATTGCTTCATGTAAAGTGGAACCAATGGCTGTGCCACTATTAGAACTGTATCGTTGTACTTTCTGATACTGATAAGTATCCGTTTCAATTGGATGTTGCATATAATGTGGATTAGCAATAAAAAATGGATACCATACATGTTCTTGTGTATCATTCAAAGCATAGTATTTTTTACAAAGTAATTGTTGATCTGGTTCTTCTACTATCAATTGCATAACACGCTCTCCGTCAAATATTGGGTTCTTCGCAATATGATGAGAAGAGAAAAAATCACACTCTTTCATTGATATGTTCTCCAGAGTATAATGCTCTAAGGCCTCAAACAATGCGCCTAATTCATTGTACTTCCCTTTTCCTACGCCGAATGATTCAATCTGTTGATTTAAATTAAATAATTCCACGTATGTGGTTTGTATTTTATCTCCAAAAGCTTTTTTTTTCACTGAAAAATTTAATTCTTTGAACGTATCCATAATACGTTGATGCGCAATTTCTTCTAAGGTTTCTCTTTCCCAAGAATATAGCATTCTAATAACCCCCAGTTAAATATAAAGTAAATGAATACAAACTTTCATGGATTTATGTATAGATAAAGAGGACATCATAAGATTGTCCTCTTTATCTTCTTTATTTTTTTTCTTGTAGTTTCTGTAATTCTTTTGTTTCAGACACTGTTAATTTAGGTTCATGCTTTTCACTTGTTACTATAATCCAACGTCCCATAATGAACTCCTCCTTCATTATATAATCATGTGGTACATCCAAATTATAGAGGGGAAATATTGGAAAAACAACCTATTATTATGAAAATTCAAATTTCTCAACAAATTCTATTTCTATAATTACACTTTTGAGTGTAATTATAATTTTTATGTATTTAGTGATAAGGAGAACTCTCAATATGTCCATATAAGTATACCTTTATAAACGATAATGCATTTTCCTTATTTTTGAATGAGTATTAGCAAGTGAATTTTTAGTATAAGGTAGTGAAGTAGGTATCAGCACTCGAAGGGGTTCTTTTATTTTCTCAATAACCGATATAGATAAATATGGTAAAATGGTAAGTGGATGGGAGTCCAATACATATTATTAAGATTAAGATGGTTCAAGTCGGAGAAAGGCACCTTAGGGTGTCTTTTCTTTTTTCAAAAGGACCTGCTCATATATCCTCTAAAAACATAAGGTAATGTAAACCGTTAAAACACATGAATGACTCAATGTTTTCCCCTCCTATTGAAAGGAGGAACTATTATGGGCTTTGGTGGTAGTTGTGGTGGCTTTGGCGGCGGATTCGCTTTACTAATTGTACTGTTCATCCTGCTAATTATCATTGGTTGCAGCTGTTGGGGCGGAGGATTCGGCGGAGGTTGCTAAAAACAATTAGAAAAGGCACTCATATGGGTGTCTTTTCTTTATTTCTTAAAGGACCTGCTCATATATCCTCTAAAAACATAAGGTAATGTAAACCGTTAGAACACATGAATGACTCAATGTTTTCCCCTCCTATTGAAAGGAGGAACTATTATGGGCTTTGGTGGTAGTTGTGGCTTTGGCGGCGGATTCGCCCTAATCATTGTGCTCTTTATATTATTAATCATAGTTGGAGCTGCTTGCTTCTGCTAAAAAACAATCAGAAAAGACACTCTTATAAGTGTCTTTTCTTTATGGGGTCTCGCCACACATCCATTAACCTAAGATTTTAAAGTACCTCCTCCTGTTGGTTTGAATTGAACTACCCCCACCTACCTCTAACAATTGGGGTGCACTTCACTTCGTTTAGAGGAGGGGGTCTTCTCGGTTAAAATGATAAATTAATGCTGGGCTAAAACTCCTTTATAACTATCCATATCAATAATCTTTCAGCTTTATCCCGTTAGCAGCTTTCGCTATCATTTTCGAAATCATCTTAAATTGTACAACCATAATGGTTGGTATACGCAACATTAAATTGCGAAGAAAGATTTTGAAGTTTGATTTTTCAATCATACTCCCGGCAGCTATTAGTCCTATTTTTTGATTTTTCTCAACAAACTTTCTCATTTTTTGTTCGTAGGCAACAAATGCACGGGCGAAATCGCCATCTGCAGCTTTGAGTTCACCAGCTAATACAAAAGCCCCGACAAGCGCCAGGCTAGATCCTTGACCCGATAGAGGTGATGGGCCATACGCCGCATCGCCTACCAATGTAATCCGCCCCTTTGACCATGTCGGCATGTGAATCTGGCATATCTCGTCAAAATAAAAGTCTGTCGCATCTCTCATGGTTTTGAGTAGATGCGAGGTTTCCCAACCTGTATGGCCTAAGAAGGCATTTTCTACAAATTTCTTTTGAGATTCTATATCATAGCGGTCGTACTTCAATGCCTCTGATTGGAACAAGAACATACCCCTTGCTTCGGTATTGTCACGAGCGCTATACATACCTACTGTTTTGCCTGGTATCGTATAAAGCAGCTGGCGGTGGTCGAGGTTGAGGTAATTCTCGAGGGTGAAAATCGAGATATAACAGCCAAGCGTACGTTTAAACTGTGCTTCGTCGCCAAAAGTTAAGGTGCGCACATTAGAATGGAGCCCGTCCGCACCGATGACCAGGTCAAATGTCTGTGGCTTGCCATGAATAAATTGAACTTCTGCACCAGCTTCAGTCTCATGTATAGCGGTAATCGAATCGCCCCAAATGTATTCAACCGTATCCTTGGTTAAATCGTACAAAATGTTACTAAGATCGTCACGCATGATTTCGATGTCCAGCCCCTGCTGGTTCCCCATACTCGCTTCGCTTATTTGACCTTCGAACTTGCCTTTGCTGTTCACAAAGTAAACACCAGTCATGTTCGTGTCAGCTGCACGAACTTGATCAAGTATACCCATCCCCTTAAGCACCGTAACGGCTGCACCACGGATATCAACCCCGTAACCACCCGTGCGCAATGCTGGTGCACGTTCTATTACAGTCACGTCGAATCCGTGGCGGTGAAGCCAGTAAGCGAGTGCCGTGCCGGCAATGCTCGCACCAGAAATAAGGACGCTCATCGTTTGTATCATAATTGCTTATTCACTCCCATCCTAATTAAAGTCTTAACATATCCACAGTATATTCACGACCTATTCTACTTATTTACCACAACAAAATAATAGGAATTTAATTATTCAACAAAATGGCCCAATTCAAAAAGATACGTCTTTTTATATGCATGCCTCGATTTTGATTAAAGATTAATTTCAGTAGCTTTCAAAAATATTTAATATAAAAATCGTGTCTCAACTTTCCGCTCAGCTGAGCATATATTCTCGTGATTTCACTCTTCTCATGACCAAGTAAGCTTTGTATTACTTCAAGTGGCGCACCGTTGTTAATCATATGTGTAGCATAGCTGTGACGTAATTGATGAGGATGATGTCACCGAAATAACGTAATAAGAGATTATATTGAAAACAATATATTTTTAAAGTCAAAGGTGAATATCCCTCAATTTTTTTATCTAATTGATACTGTTCCCAGGCCTCAGATAATAACATTATTCTTCACGCTCCCATTCTATAAATCAATTAATCTAGATTCTATTATGTTCAAGGAGAGTCTCTTTTATACGCTAGTTATTCAACAATCGTAGAAAACAAAAAAATTACTTAACCATGAGAACACTTGAAATACAAGAAAAAGACGCTTTCTCTATAAAAGAATAGCGCCCGATAGTTGAACAACGACTACTTAATTATTTATTGTTTTTGGTTTGAGAAATAAGTGAAATATTATTCAGAATCAAGTGATGAAAAAGGACAAGTCCTAATTGGACCAATATTGAATCAAGTTGATAATTAAAAAAGAAGAGGTGATACTAACAGTATGCTTTCTCTAATAAATAAATCAATCTTTCTTTTACTGACTCCCATTCATCATTAATAATACTGTAAAATATATTGTCTTGAATGGTTCCGTCTGCCTTTACTCTATGTTTACGAAAAGTTCCCTCTTTTGTTGCTCCTATTCGTTCAACAGCTTTTTGAGAACGTATGTTTTCTCCACTAACTGAAAATTGGACACGATTTACTTTTAATTCTTCAAAACAATACTTAAGTAATAAGAATTTACATTCTGTGTTTACTTTTGTTCTCCAAACTTTTGGTGAAAGCCAAGTCCAACCTATTTCCACATTACGATTTACTTTATCAATACCACAAATTTGAGTTGTCCCTAATACTTGACCTTTCAGTTTATCCTTAACAATAAAAGGTATATGTTTCCCATCTTTTTTATTATTAACAGCTATCATTAATATTTGCTCTATATCCTCCACTGTGGTAACTTTTCGCCAGGAATATTTCCATACTTCAGGGCTTTTTAAAGCTTCAAATAATTGTTCCTTATGCTTCACCTCGAGAGGAATAAGCGAAATTGAATTTCCTTCTAGAGATATATCTGTTTCAATAATCATAGTATTACTGTCTCCTTTTTAAACAGAATATTCTTTAGTTCATTTGAGTTAGGACAGCACCACAACACATTCCTTCACAGCCTTTGCAAGGCAAGTTTCATTCCATCACCTCCAATAATTTAATGATTTTTACTAGCGTTCAAACTTGCGGGAACAACAAAAAAGCCTTTAGAACGGCTTAAAGATAGCTCTTTAAGCGACTGTCTAAAGACTCGAATCTGTATGTCTTATATGATTACAAATGAGAAAATTCAAATAGTTCGTACTATAAGTGTACCATTTGATGAAGTCTATAGCAATATTTTAAATTTGCCACTATCCAATTTTCTTTTAAAATGATCCTCCTGTTACTTTAAAATAAAGTTTGATCAAATCGATACTAATAACCTTGATAAACGATCTTAGAAAAGAGCGTTTTTTAAAAAAAGATTGATCAAAACACGCTCTTAATATTTTTAGTTGGTTCATTCTTTTATAAAAAAGTTTGGTCATTTCCTATCTATGTTGCTCAACAATCGCGCCCGATAATTGAAGATGTAGCTTTTGAATAAAGTTTGATTAGAAATGTTTTGAAAATCCTTATTTAGTGAGAACCAAAAAGAATTTATTTTGAAAAAAGTTTGATCAAAAACAGAATAATCATTGTAAATTAGTGTACAAATTTTATAAAAAAGTTCGATCAAAAGTTTTCATGAAACTTGCTACAACAATGTTTTCTTTAAAAATCCCCCTCTAAAACGGTTAAACTTTTTTCAAATCATCGCAACTTTTTTATAAACGGTGCAACTTTCTTCAAAACGGTACAACTTTCTTTTAAATCTACAGAAGATCATTCACGTGATTTTATAATTCAAACCTTTTTGACACTATTTCAGCTACTTCTGCAGCATTCAAATTTGTATTATTAATTTTTATGTAGTTCTCATTTTTAATTTCACCTTTATGGGAGTTCAATCTGTATTTTTCCATTGATTCTCTTAGTTCATTCTCCGACCAAGCAACGTTTCTTTTGGTAGGTTTATGCTCAAGTCGATGCGGACTTTTATTTCTTTCCAGCCTCTCGTCCATATCGGCTTCTAATTCCACAAAATAAATAGTGGCACCCTGGGATTCAAAGATTTCACATGTCTGGTCTACGAAGTCCCAATCCTCTTGTTGATCAAAAGCCCACACATATGTAAAAATCAAACCTTCCAGTTCACTCTCAGCCACTGCCTTGAATATTTCTTTTCTAAATAAAGTTGACACCCTCCACATTTCCGGGCTAAAGCTGAATAAGGGCTCAAGTAATTCAATGGTCATATGGTTATGAAATAGTTTCAATCCAGTTACTTTAGCTAACTCTTGCCCTACTGTCATTTTACCAACTGCTTGCGGACCAAATATAAGTACAAATTTCATAGACTTCCTCCATTAATGATTTTTTATTATTATATCAGTAATTTCAAGTACCCTTTTTCACAAACTTCATACTATCTGAAAAATTTTAGGCTGTTCAGTAAATACATTCCACATTAACGTTTTTAATTTGTTTACCTGAAATAGTTATGCTGTTAAATGGCCCTTTTCATGAAGAAAGACGCTCTCCTTATTTCAGAAAAGCGCCCTATTCTGGAATAAGCTAAATACCCATGTCAGTGTAAAGTTTCCTTATTAAATTAATGTAAAGAAACTTTAGATTCAATTCTAAATGAAACTACTTGATATCAAATTTTTACGTCGATACACACTTAACACGATACCCATTAAAAACGCATTAAATAGAATTGGCATCAATCCATAGCTAATAAAAGGTAATGATATAGAAGCGATCGGTAATAAGCCTATGATCATTCCAACGTTATAAATGAACTGGACTACAAAAAGAGTCATTCCACCAACAAGAAGCAATTTACCATACCGAGCATTTATTTTATAAGATATGACCATTATCCTTGCTACAAAAAGAGAAAGAATCAAAACAAGGATTAGCGCAAACAAATACCCATAATAGTAAGTCAAACTTGCAAACACAAAATCAGTATCTGCAGCAGGGATAGACTTTACATTTCCAGATGTACCAAACCAACCTGCTGATGACATTACCTCTTTTAAACGTATATACATAAACCCTGCGCCACCTGCATCTTGCTCTGGATTTATGTACCCTAAAATTCTAGCCATCCGGTATCCTTTTACTGAGGACCAGGAATAGAATACTCTGATAATAAATAAACAAATTGGTACAATTGTAATGATCCATGCCTTTTTCTTTCCTAATTTACTCCACCAAAGCATAACGAATACCATCGTGATATAGATAAAAATTGGTGAAAGAATTGATATAGTTAAGAATAGATACAAAGAAAATAAGTACAATATCAGAAGATGCATAACTTTTAACCTACTGTTATTGAAAAAAGAAGCCCAAGCTAGAAGAAAGAACGGCACTGCCATTAAACATTCAATTGCGATGGGACCAATTTTTATTAACGGCTCTCCATTCATGGAAGCGTTTTGAAAACAGTATAGCATTAAAAGGATGAGTACTCCGATTGTGTAAAACAGCCATCCTAGTCTCTCTAATTTCCGATAATCAATCAGCATCATCCCAAGAGCCGTTGCAACACCGAGAATAACAAATATCACCTTATTTATTAGTAAATCATTCGTATGTCCAAAAGCTACAACTGGCAAAAAGCCTAGCCCCATAGCAGTCACTAATAAAATAATAATGAACCAATCGACCTTTGGCTTATGAAGTTTGTTAAGTTCTTGACCAAGTTTGATTGGACTTCCCATTTGTTCAACAGCCTTGTCTTCAGCAACTTCCTCACTTAACCCTTTCTCTATCCACATATTCTTCGCCTGTTTCAAGTGAAAATCCAGTTCAGTTTCCACAAGGTTCTTCGCTTCTTTTGATTTAATATGATTGGTAACTTCTTTTAAAAAACGCTCCCCTTTTTTATTCAAATTTGTCTCACCCCTGTACTAATCCTTTTAATATAAATCGTGCCTTTGTAGAATTTTTTTCTGCCTTTCGTAGCATCTTTCTTCCCTTATCATTTAATTGATAATATTTAGCTCCTGAATGATCCCAACTTGATTGGATAAAACGATTCTGTTCCAGACGATGTAATAAGGTGTATAAAAAACCTTCATTTCCTTCGAATTTTTGAATCCCTCTCCCACGCAATAGCTGTGCCAATTCGTACCCTGTTTTTTCATTCATGAGAAGTTGCAAAACTGCTAAAAGGATATCTTCTTCATTTTCGTATGATTGATTAATTTTTTCGTGTACCTGCTTTCGATGCTGATCAGAAAAACTCAAATGTTTAAAAGTTGTATTCTCCATTGATTTTCGTAGACCTTTTAATCGATCTTCCATTTGATTATTCCTCCAATCCTTTCTTCAAGAGTTCCTTGGCTCTTTTTAGTCTTGTTTTTATCGTGTTTTCCTTCACTTCTATTACCATAGCAATATCTTTGATTGGCAATTCTTCATAATAAAAGAGATAAATCACTTCCCGATATTTTATCGGTAAATTCATTACTGCAGAAGCCAGCCTACGGTCCTCTGCATTTTGAATAACAGTTTGTTCAACACTTTCTTTTTGAATCCCAATATACGTAAATTCATCCTCTGTAACGATTACCTTTTTGTTATACCAACTTTTTATATAGTCCTTACAATGATTAATGGCAATTCTCCACAACCATGTTTTTACATTTGATTTCCCTTTGTATGTATGAAGAGATTTATAACATTTAACAAATATATCTTGCGTTAAGTCCTCAGCGACCTCTTTATTATTCACATATGAATAAACAAGCTGTAAGATTTCCTGTCCATACTTGTTCATTATCTCATCTATAAGGTCCTCCTTATCTTCTATTTCAAACGCCTCTGCTGTTAATTCATCCACATCAGTTCCTCCTTCCCATTTATTAGACGACGCACTCCATTGAAAAGTTTTATAAATCCCTAAAAAAAAACGGTTTGCAATGTCCATACCGTTTTTTAAACCTTTATTTCAAGCTTAATTTTTCTTTACTAAAAATAAATCTTTTATTTTAACAAAGGCATATCCCTTTTTGTTTTCTAAATAATTCTCTACTCTAATTTCTTATTTTACTCCATGAAATTCATTATCCTGCCACCGTTCGTTTAATAAGACTTATTCAATTAAATGGCCCAATAAAAGAAGACGCCCTCTTACTTAAGAATGGCGCCCTTTTCTTGAATAAACAAAAAGCTGATATTAACTGGTATTGTTCAATTAAAAATCCTCAACTGTTAGTGATCAAGGATTGTAATCATTCTTGTCCCTTGTAGTAGAGTACCGGCGATCATGTCAGTGCCCTACGACTTTTTGGCGAGTATTGGATCGAGAAACTTAATTCATTGGGCTTCCTCGTCGGCCGAGGGGCCGTAGATGCCCGGCACCGGAATATCGAGAAGTCGCAAATAAACCCCGAGCTGCGCCCGGTGATGAACCATGTGGCTTAATCCGAAGGTGCGGAGCGCGATCGCCCGCGGCTCTCGGAGGATGATATGGTCGCCGTGGCGCAGCGTCCATTCCTCGTCGAGCGTTTTCTCTTCGCATTCGGCGAGCAGATTTTCCAACTTGCCGACGTTTGCGTCGAACTCCTCCAGAACGTCAGCGCGTTTTTCTAAAGGCTCGCGCCTCAGCGGCACGGTCGAAAGATCGAACTCCGGGTACTGAAAAATCGCGACTTGCCAGTTTAGCAGGTTGATCAGGTGCGTGGCCAGCCCGCCGAGCGCCATCGATTTCTCATGCGGCTTCCACGACATATGCTCCTCGGGCAAGCGTTCCAGAATGCGGCGCGTAGTGGCCAGTTCATACGTTGCGTCGCCGACGATCAGTTTTTTGACCATAAATTCCTCTCCTCCCTTATGGGGTATTGTAAAAGCAATTAACTTATTCTAGCTGCTAATGTTAAATATCATAGAAGAGTCAGATCATTTTAGATCAACAATTGTTTGATTAAAGCTATCTGTTAGCTGAAAGATAGAGCTGTGTAAACAGATCTCGTTCTCAACAAACGTCACCTTTTTGACGAAAAAATGGATTACTCTTCTCTTACCTATTTCTGATGAATCACATTATCAGAATACCAATAAAAAGCATAATCAGTCATAACTGAAGAATCACCCAATTGATGCAACATAGCTGAAATATTCCCTCTATGATAGGTTCCATGATTTACAACATGTAAGATCATTTCAGATAGACTTGTTTCTCTTAAACTCGCCCATGGATTATCCAGCATAATTCTCTTTTCTATATCCTCCTGACTTTTCAAAAAGGATTTAAACCGAGTTGATAAAGTGTGGAATTCCATTTCTAGGTCTTCAATGGGCAGTTTCTCTATCTTTTCTTGAAGTTGTAATGAAGATTGCATTGCTTCGTTCATATTCTGACCTTCGAGGATATTAAGCCATCCATAGTCCACTAAATAGATATGTGACAAAACCTTTGAAACAGAAGAAAAGACACTTTTCATTTCCTTTTGATATTTCTCAGGAGAAAGTGTCTTAAGATGATCAATAATCCGTTGATTTGCCCATACATGATAGTTATATAGATTTTCCACATGATTAACCATACAATCGCCTCCTTATCATCACATTTTTTAATATTCTTTATCAGAATGAATTATGCCTTTAAATATTATTACTTATCTGATGAGATCTTCAACTAAATGGCCCTTTTCATGAAGAAAGACGCTCTCCTTATTTCAGAAAAGCGCCCGATTGTGAAATTGGCAAAGGCAGTCTAATTATCGAATAGCCCTCTTCCTCTCAGATTTGCAGAAACAGGCTCCTTTCCTATTTCACGTGCCCATATAGATATCTGGCCGATATGGTGAATTTCGTGGACAATGACATGACGTATGATCTCTCCGTGTGTACATTCAATGACTCGGCGCCTAATTGGTGCATCTCTAGAGCTAATCGGTTCTTCATTGAAATCAGTTTCTGAAAGTTTCCGAGAATCCATTTCATTTGTCCAAGATGTTACAAATGGCTTCACTTTCTCGTGGTATTGAGCTGAAAGATTTTTCACTTTTTGTAAGTTAGCATAATCTTCAAACAATGGCTCCTCAGGCACTGGTTCACCTCGCAAACCTAAGATCCACATATATTCCACATCTACAATGTGAAATAGGGTATGTAGGATACTGCCGAACCCACCGATCCGTTTCTTTAATAGTTCTTCATCCGGTATGTCTTCGCACAATGTAAACCAATCATCACGAACTTGCCAGTTATATTGAAACAGTTTCAACATCACAGTAACCTCCATCTTTTAGATTAACATTTAATATTCACCAAAAAACTTCAAAATCCCTATTTAAATAATAACTCTAAAAAACCTGTTAAAATCCTCTACAAACTGGCCCTTTTCATGAAGAAAGACGCTCTCCTTATTTCAGAAAAGCGCCCGATTGTTGAAGAAGTGACAATTACTATCGAGTATTTCCTAATGATATTTATTGTATTTTATCTTTGAAATGTGCAATATTATTAATTCCCATTCAAATGATAGATTAGTTGCACAACGCCAGACGAGAACGTTCTGGTATTAACCATTTTTAAATTCAACCTCTGTTTTATATCAATAAACAACGGTCTTCCTTCTCCCAAAATAACAGGATGAACAGATAATCTAAATTCATCAACAAGCCCTAAATTGATAAAAGTTGTAATAAGGCTTGCTCCACCATATATCCAGATGTCTTTACCAGGCTTATTCTTTAATTTATTTACTTCTTCAAGAATATTATCATTTATGAATATTGCTTTATTATCAGTCCCTTTTTGCGTTCTGGAAAACACATATTTTTCTTTACTATGAACTAACTCCCAAATTTCTTTTTCAGTATCAGTATCTTCAATTTCTGGACTAAATTGTCCCCATAAATCGTAGCTTTTTCTTCCATATAAAATAGTATCAATTTGATTTAAGAAATTAATAAATCCCATTTCAGGGTCCATGATGCACCAATCAACTTCCCCGTTTTTCCCTTCAATAAAACCATCTAAAGTAACTGCTAAATCTAAAATTATTCTTCTTGGTCTTATGTTATTGGACATAATTCTTCCTCCCTTTAATCTTTTAGATATTGTTTCTCCCGCCAAGTTTTTTTATATTTTCATTATTTACAGCATTTATTTCTGAATAAAGTTACTGATGTTATTAAACTGCTAACCTACCCTTTAACTTAATAAAAATTATCTCAAATTCCTATTATTTCCACAATTAGTTATTCAAGAATATGGCCCTTTAGTGGAGTAACTTTATTGCTACTCAACAGTTCCTTAATCCGCCTTTCAGTTCAGATATTCTTTTCACTTTTCATTATAAAAACACACCTTTAGATAAACAAATCCAAAGGGGTAAAACATCGCAACTTTTTTATAAACGTCGCGACTTTATTCAAAACATCGCGTCTTTTTTATAATCACCGTGACTTTATTTAAAAGCGACACCTCCATAACAAAAATTTTATATCTTTGCAGATATATTTGAGTATTAAGCTCATTTTTCCATTTTGTGGGGTGATAAATTACTTAGCTTGATAGCGATATGGTGCTACCCCAAATAGGAGAAATAAAAACAGATGCTGGTTTCTAGCATCTGTTTTTATTGTAAGAGATTTCTAAAAAATAATACTTTACAAACACAACACCTTTAATTAGAATAGTTCATATAATTCGACAAAATACGACGAAAAATAGGGGTTTAAATTTCAGAAAAAGGCGAACATTCACGACTTTCCTGTTGCATCGTCCCTATAAATCTAATAGGTGGATAAGATAATAAAATTAGATACCCAATATGGGACAGTGTTAATGGAATCGATTCCCATAGAAATTTTGAAAAGAATATCGGTAAATTTATCGCATATTTCAATCCCTTATATTGCAAAGTTAATAGTTTTGCTAATATCTATATAAATTTATGTATACCACAAGCATTAGAAGAACATACCTTACTTTTTAAAGGGGATACAGAGAATATGAGTAAGTTATTAAAAAAGAAATCTGTTACACAACTGTTAGAGCATAATAAGAGTAAGACCTTAACGAAAACATTAGGAACATTTGATTTGATTATGTTAGGGATAGGTTCGATAATTGGAACAGGAGTTCTTGTGTTAACTGGATTAGTAGCAGCGAGAGATGCTGGTCCAGCAGTTATTTTTTCATTTATACTTGCAGCGATTGTTTGTGGATTTATAGCTTTATGTTACGCAGAAATTGCTTCTACACTCCCGACTTCAGGTAGTGTATATACGTACTCCTATGCAACAATCGGTGAGTTTGTAGCACATTTAGTAGGTTGGACGTTATTCTCAATATATATCGTAGCAACAGCAGCTGTCGCTAGTGGATGGACAGGATATTTCCACAACTTAATAAGTGGATTGGGATTAGAGATACCCAAAGCTCTGTTAACGATTCCATCACAAGGTGGTATTATGAATCTACCAGCGGTAATCATTACATTGATAATAACATGGATGTTATCACGTGGTACAAAGGAAAGTAAACGTATCAATAACATAATGGTGTTAATTAAAATTGGAATGGTTATATTATTTATTGTAGTTGGTGTATTCTATGTAAAGCCAGAGAACTGGGTACCGTTTACACCATACGGTTTAAGTGGCGTTGTAACTGGTGGGGCAGCCGTATTCTTCGCTTTTATGGGATTTGATATATTAGCAACTTCGGCAGAAGAAGTGAAAAATCCACAACGTAATCTTCCCATCGCTATTATTATATCGTTAATCATATGTACACTTATTTACGTTATAGTGTGCCTTGTTATGACAGGGATGGTTTCCTATAAAGAATTAAATGTACCTGAGGCAATGGCTTATGTAATGGAAGCCGTAGGGCAAGGGAAAGTCGCTGGTGTAATTGCTGTAGGAGCTGTAATTGGTCTTATGGCTGTTATTTTCTCGACTATGTACGCAGCAACACGAGTATTCTTTGCAATGAGTCGTGATGGACTGTTACCAAAATCACTTGCGAAGATTAATAAGAAGACTGGAGCACCAACCTTTACAATTGGATTAGCAGGAATAGGAAGCTCTGTGATAGCTGGATTTATTGATTTAAAAGAATTAGCGAATTTAGTTAATATTGGTGGTTTGGTAACGTTCGCACTAGTTAGTGTATCGGTTATTATCCTTCGTAAAACACATCCAAATTTAAAACGTGGATTTAGGGTACCGTTTGTACCCATATTACCAATCATTTCAATTATATGTTGTGTGTTCTTAATGCTAAATTTACCATTAAGAACATGGGTGTACTTCAGTATTTGGATAACTATTGGAGCAGTAATATATTTCATTTATTCGATAAAGCACAGTAATTTAAATGAAGAAACGATTTCAAAAGCACATGATAAAATGGCGAGATAATAGTCACAAGCAATTCTATTAATAATCATATCGATAGTTGAGTAACATAGATATCAATGAAATTTCAAGAAGCTGACTTCTGTTGAATACAGAAATCAGCTTCTTGATGTTACATAACTTTTTTCGAAATGCCCTTTACAAAAGGGACAGATTAGTATTATCCCTTACTGATTTGATGTTCATATAAATAATTTTATACGCAATCACTTTAGAATCCTTCGATAAAAAAAGATAAAGCATCGTATCTTTTTTATAAACATTACAACTTTATTCAAAACATCGTGACTCTGTTTCAAATTCACAGTTGGAAATAATGCATCACCCGAAGGAGTTTAAGCTCCTTTATCCAAATCCAGATATACCTATGTATCTTGCTAAAATCCCTCTAAGGGGTCACCATACATGCCCATCAACTTAAGAATTTTATAACGCCCCCCAAAACAAAAAATTGTACATTTTCACCTGGAGATGCCAATTTTCTCGTTTTGGGGTATTTGCTTTTCTTAGCTTGATAGCGATGTGATGGGTTTGAACCAGAAAGGTATATGTTTAACCATAAAAACTATGAAAAAATTTATCCGATGTCATTTGTTGCCTACTTGCTAAATTCAGCAAGTAAAATATTTTTAAAAGGATCAGGACTGTTAGCTCTACCCATACTGTTCAAATTGACGGACAACGTATGTTTGCCTCCAAGTGTACCCCCAGCAAAAGTAACAAACCCTGGAATGCTACCTCCGTGTCCCCATATTGAGACACCGTTTGGAAGCTTAGTTTCATAGATTCCAAGACCATATCTGCCGAGTTCAGCTTCTCCTGTAGGAACTGTAGTAAGCATTTGCTTTAGTTGCTGTTCCTTCAGTAATTTGCCACTGAGTAAGTGAGAGAAGAATTTGTTTAAGTCGTCAGCAGTAGAAATCATATCTCCAGCCGAGCTACCCATACTTGGGTTATAATAAGTAACGTCTTTTAGCTCACTTGCTCCGTCTGGTAGGAAATATCCACGGGCATGCTTGGTGCCTGGAATAACGCTTGAATTGCCAGGTAGGAATGTATTCGACAATTCAAGCGGTTCAATAATCCGATTTTCAATCTCTTCCGCATAGCTGTTTCCGGTTACTTTTTCAATAAGGATACCCAGTAATACGTATCCTGTGTTTGAATAAGACCAGCCCTTTCCTGGGGCAAAGTCTGGGGGCAGAGAAATCCCCATCTTTACTAATTCTTCAGCCGTATACGATTTTTTTGTATCCATAATATCAAAGTCTTTTGACCTTGTGTATTCAGCGATACCACTTGTATGGTTCAATATCTGCCGGATGGTAATCTGTTTACCATCATATCCGTTTCCTTGAATGACACCAGGCAACCATTTTTCGATGGAGTCGTCTAGATTCAGGCGGTTCTCTCCAGCTAATTGAAGTACAACCGTTGCGGTGAACGTCTTCGTCACGCTGCCAATGCGAAAGCGAAAATCTGTTTCCATTGGTTTCTTGGTGCTCAGATTCGCTACCCCAGCGGCATAACTCCACGTTTTTCCACCCTCGGAAGTTTTAGTAAGTATCCCCGGGAATCCAAGATGCAATGTATCCCGCATTGCTTGTTTGACGGAATTACGATCTCGCTCAGTGCTTGTTTGTAACGAACTAGATACATTTTGATTGGGCTCTGCTTTTACAATTGAGGTGGGCGTTGTGTATAACAGGGAACTTCCAGCTATAAAAAGGGCCAGACTTGCAAATGTAATTTGACTACGTGTTTTCATAAGGCATTCCTCTCCTCTATTCATATTGTATAGGTGGTTGCTTGCTGTTTCATACTAACCACACATCTATCATCTCCACCAATGACAAAAGGTCAACATTGAATTCGTAATCATCTTCATAATTATTATTTTTACAAACGCCATTCTCTCCTAACAAACGGTAAATCCCTCTTCTTCCACATGTATGTTAACCCCAGAAATTACTTCTTTTCCTTGAAACACTCTTGTTACTGGTTTGTTTTTCATATATAAGTCATATCTGTTCCGCCTTTCACGCCTCTTTATATTTTGATCATACACAATGAAAATCTCTTTTTCCTTACCCATTCCTTACAAATTACTTACGTTCAAAATAGCTTCTATAATAGGGTAGAAGGAGAATCTGTGCCGGAAAGTTCAAAATATTTTCCAATAAATATATGAATCAAAAAGAAACACAGAGGGTTTTTGCTTCTGTGTTTCTTTTTTTCGTCCTTTAAATATTAAGGAGTCGGTTTACTCTTAACAGGGTGAATTCCGGCTCTTTTCTAATGTGATTTTTCTTCTTGTGATACAACACAAATGACATTGTGTTGTATGAAACACTCCTAACGTTGTTAAAATCACTTGTTTCTAATTGGAAATTTATTTAACCTAGGGGGGACTCCATATCCATCAGCTTAAGAAAAATAAACGCCTGGATAGGCTACACTGAACTAGACAAAAAAAATAAGGTCAAGTAGACTACAACTAATATATTTGAGGAGAATCTACTATGACGAACAATAAAAGAGAAAGAAGAACCTTTACAGCGGAATTTAAGCACCAAATGGTTCAACTGTATCAGAATGGTAAACCAAGAAAAGACATCATTAAGGAATATGGATTAACACCATCATCATTGGATCGATGGATCAATCAAAATCATACGTCTGGCTCGTTTAAAGAGAAAGATAATAAGACCGCTGAACAACTAGAGTTGGAAGCGTTGAGAAAACAAAACAAACAACTTCTTATGGAAAATGATATTTTAAAGCAAGCAGCGCTGATACTAGGACGAAAGTAAAAGTAGTGAAGAATAACCTACATAAATACTCAATATCAGCAATGTGCAATGTCCTACAATTATCAAGAGCAACGTATTATTATGAAGCCAAACAAGCACAAGATACAGGAGATGAATTGTCACCACTCGTGAAAGAAATCTTCCGAGAGAGCCGTCAGAACTATGGAACACGAAAGATAAAAGTAGAACTAAAAAAGGTAGGATATGTGATTTCACGTCGCCGTATTGGGCGAATCATGCAGAACCAAGGTTTAGTATCGAACTATACGATTGCACAATTTAAGCCGAAGAGAGTTAGCTGTAACGAAGAAAACATTTCAAACGAACTCAATCGTCAGTTCAACCAACAAGAAGAGCTGGCTGTAGTCGTAAGTGATTTAACATACGTCCGTATGAACAAAAAGTAGAACTACGTATGTTTATTAGTCGATCTCTTTAATCGAGAAATCATAGGCCATAGCGCAGGCCAAAAGAAAGATGCCGAGCTTGTTTCACAAGCTTTCGCAACGGTGAAAACAAACTTAAATCGGATTACCTTATTTCATACAGATCGAGGAAATGAGTTCAAAAACAAGCTGATCCATGACACGTTAGAGACCTTCAAAATCCAGCGTTCATTAAGTGCGAAAGGCTGTCCATATGATAATGCGGTAGCGGAAGCAACCTACAAAATCTTTAAAACAGAGTTCGTTCGCGATCGTCATTTCACAAGTTTAGAAGAATTGATTTTAGAATTGAACGACTACGTAAACTGGTTTAACAATGTTAGAATCCATGGCACATTAGGCTATTTGAGCCCTGTTCAGTACAGGCAGGAACACCTTAAAAAAATTGTCTAGTTTCGTGTTGACACACCACGCCCTCAAAACGAAAAAATGAGCTGACTTCTCAAAGTAACTACCTGTAGAAAAAGAAAATGTTCATTTAGGGGGTATATTAAAACCTTAGCTTGATAGCAATAGGGTACCGCCACATCGCTATCAAGTTAAGAAATACATTCTTCCCCAAAACGAAAAAAACGAACTAAATTTCTATGGACAACTATGAAAGGATGAAATTTTCGTTTTGGGGATACTTCAAAATCTTAGGTTGATGGGCATAAGGTGCTACCCCTTATAAAAAAGTTTGATCATATCTCAAAAATTTCTTCAATCCCCTTCATTACTTCAAAGGATCCTGAACTTTTGTTTGAAGGTATCGCTATCTTGATTCCTGATTTAGGATAAAAAGCAGAATGGAAGCTCACGCCAGGGTCATATCCCATTACATGATACTTAATTATAGATTTTTCCCTTTTAGTGATCCAAAGTCCATATCCATAATCTACCCCATCTTTAACATGGATTTGCGAATTTAAAAGTATTTCTGTGTATTCTTTACTTAAAAGCTGATGATTTAACAATGCTTCCCAAAATTTGATCATATCTGATGGTGTAATAAAAGCCCCCCCATCAGCTCCACCTTTTATTGGAATCGAGTAGGTATTTGTTCTCCATGTTTCATCTTTATTATCTATGTACCCATAGGCAGTGCTTTTAGGGAGTCGATCTAAAGGAAAATATCCTGAGTCATTCATTCCACATCGTTGGAAGAGATTTGCTTCAATATAGTCGGTAAAAGAAAGTCCTGATTGTTGTTCCACGATTAAACCTAAAACAATAAATCCTGCATTATTGTAGTGGAATTTCTCTCCAGGTTGGAACATCATCTCCCCATTTTGAAATAAAGGAAGAAAATCTTTTGCGTCATTCAAGAGATACATAGGTATTTGTTTCCAAAGGTCTTCAAAGTCATCCATTACTTGTTCATCAAAATAGTCCGGTATTCCAGAACTGTGGGTCAAAAGGTGATGAATTGTTACGCCTTTGTTAAAATGCGGAAATTTTATGTTCAAACAATTTTCAAGACGAGTTTCAAATGATAGTAAACCCTTTTCAACGAGTTGGCAAATAGCAACAGCTGTAAACAACTTACAGCCAGATGCAATTCCAAAACGTGTATGAACAGTATTCAATTTTTTATCCGCCCTGTTCGCATAACCAAATGCTGATTCAAATAAGAGTTCATTGTTAGCCTTGATGTAAATAGCTCCAGAAAATTGTTCATCTATTATGTTATGAATTGCTTTAGTAAGGTTTAAAACTCGATTGCTCAAAATAATCCCCCTTATTCATAGATAGTAATGTATTATTCCCCATTTTAGTACGAATTTCCTTTTACTCATTAATACCAGAAAAGAATAAAGTCCAGTTTTTCAGGACAAGATTTTGAGATGCCCCCATTGCCATCAAGCTAAGATTTTGAAGTACCCCCAAAACAAAAACTTTATCTCACCACAGTTGTCTATGAGAATCCAGTTCATTTTTTTCGTTTTGGAGAACGATGAGTTTCTTAACTTGATAACGATGTGGCGGGACCCCATGCCCATCAACCTTTTATTATGAAGTAACCCCTGAACGTATTATATTATTGTTTTTTTATTAACAGACATAAAAATGATTCATTTGTTTTATTGATAATTCCCAGACATAATTGCAATATGTTTGTATATATTTAAACTAAATTGATTTACGTTTGATTTTCCAGAAAGAGATGGGAAATATTAACAACAATAAAATAATGGGTATATCACCTACAAAGAGCTGCAAAAAGAACGGAACCAGTACGGAAAAGATGCTTTCGTGAAAAATTTCAAAAAATAAGCATTATTAGCTCTTAAAGAAAAATGACTAGAAAAGTTACAACCATATGGAGAATAAGGTTATACAAAAAAGGTCCTAAAAGGGGGACAAAATTATGGAACAAAGAAAGTATTCAGTAACACCTCAAGATCGAATGAATTATTTATTAGGTCTTTATTCTGCAGATCAACAAATTAATGCAGTTCTTTATTTTCCTGTAGGTATATCAAAGAAAATACTTGAACAATCAGTAAGGATAACGTTACAATTGCAGCCAGTTTTGAACAGCCGGTTTGTAGAAAATGATATTCCTTACTGGGAGGAACATTCATCTGGCACTAACTCACCTATTTGCCTTTTTGCAGAAGGAAATAATCAAGAACTTGAAAAAATGGTAATAGATTTTATTAAGGAACCTGGTGATCGTATTCAGGGGCCTATGGTTCAAACAAAATTATTACGAGGCACTACAACAGATATGTTAGTTGTGAAATTATCTCATCTATGTTCAGATGGCACAGGAGTCAAAGAATATATTAATTTGCTTGGAGCAATTTATACTCACCTTTCCTTGGGACGATCTAAGGATCAAATTATAAAGGAATTTGGTGAGGGAAATGAGAGTTTTCGAGATCAATCACATGTATTCAAATATGCTGGAATATCGGACGTAAAAAGTGCGTATCGTCCTAACCAAGAACAACAGGCATCGTTATGGTCTTTTCCATCTCAACCCAACAAAAATAAATCCCCCCAAATGTCCGTACGGCGGTTGAGCCATGAGCAAACTCTACGTCTAACCCAATGGACAAAAGCACAACAGGCTACCTTGAATGATGTAATCATGACTGCATACTTCCGAGCTTTATCACATTTCACTGTGTATGCAGAACCTCGCACCGCAGAAAAAATGATCGGTTTGACAATTGATTTACGTCGATATCTGCCTAATTATACAACTGGTGCTATTTGCAACTTATCCGGTATGGAAATGCCAGTGATTAAAATGGAAGATGATGAATCATTTAATCAGACTCTTGTTCGAGTTAAACAATCAATGGATAAAATAAAGTCTCAAAATCCAGGTCTTTCTTCAGCAGCAGGAATGGAGCTACTGGCAGGTATGAAGCTATCTACGGTGAAGGAAATGTATAATCAGCAATACGAACAGGCTTTACAGATGGGGATGGCGTTGCCATTACTGACAAATTTCGGGGTGATCGCTGATGAACCTATTCAGTTTGGTGAAGTTCAAGCTGAGGACGGGTATATGACATCACCCATTATGTATGCACCATTCTTTTCAATGGGTGCAAGCTTTTATAATAGAAGACTTACATTTACGATTGGTTATCATGCGCCGGATACATCAAAAGAAAAGGTAGACAAATTTTTAGAAAGTGTTGTTAATCAACTATCATAAATAAAATAAAAGAGAATATAGCGCAAAAATTTCTAGCGGAATTGTATTTTAGGGGCTCGTCTCATGTACGGCTAATCTCTTTTATAAACTCTATATTTACCAGACAGGTCTTACTCCCGATAAAAATTTATCTTCGCTTGCTTCATAAACTATTTTTGTTAAATCTTCTCTGATCGCACCTATCTTTATGTTTTATATTTATGGAAAATCGTAGTGAAAAACAATTTGCACCGCGAGAAAAACAAGATATATCGGCATAAAAGTACTAAAAAAGAGAAAAAAGAGCTGATTTAAACTACACTTTGAATCAGCTCTTTTTATTATTTTTTTGAAATGTTTCATACATATTACTCATAATAGGAGTACCGTCCATGCTCATCAACCTAAGATTTAAATATATCCTCAAAACAAAAATTTTATATCTCTACAGTTATTTATGAGAATTCAGCTCATTTTTTTCGTTTTTGGGAAGAGCGTATTTCTTAAGTTGATGGATGTGGGGTACCGCCAATATTTCGGGAATTTTGTACGCTAAGGAACCGACTTTTTTAGATTGGCTTGTTCAAGAAAAGTGTACCTTTCAGCAAAAAGCCAAAGGGTACACTTTTGTGTGCAGTATTTTTCTTTTCTTAACCGGTAATGCGTAAGCCTGTTATACGGTAGTTTGCTTATACTCTACGAATCACTTTTTTATTTTTTCCATTTTAAATTATTTGATTGAGTGTTACCTGCGATCTAAAAGGAGTTCGAATGAACTCAAAGTGAGGTAATATCTTAAAGTTTGATTAATTTATTTTCTTATCGAATGACTTGTGCGAGCCGTCACAGTTGGGCTGCTTTTGAGATAGTCCACAAGTGCAATCATTTAATCCCTTTCCATTGAGAATTTGCTCGATATATTTTTCAACCCTTGACTCTCGAGTTTTGGATTGTTTGGGTTGAGAAAAATAAAGAATGTATGCTCTTTGCCGTCCCGGCGTCAATGCTTCAAAAGCAGTTTTCAACGCGGGGATTTCATCGAATTTTTTTTGAAGTTCTTCAGGAATTATGAATTCTTTATGCTCTTTCATTTTCACTTCTAAACCGGCTTTTTCAACTTCAATGGCTTCATAAATATAGGCTTTTAAGATGGTTTCCATTTCAACTATTTCTTGAACATTGGTGAACCGAATCTGGCGCGCCGCCTGTACATTCTCCGTTTGTTGGATTAGAATCCCATCGGCATCCTGCAACAAGGCACCTTTTTGAAACAGAAGCGCACAATATTCTTTAAATCCATGTATTAAAACTATGTTTTTTTTCTCAAACGTGTAACAAGGATGCATCCACTTAAATTCTTCGGTCAGCTCACAGTCAAGAACGATATTTCTCAACTTCTCATATTCTTCCTTCCACTTTTTAGCTTTACTTAAAAATTCATCAACTTTAGGATTCATTTCACTATTTGTCACCAAGGAACACCCCTCTTCAATTTTTCGATTAGCTGACAGTCAAGAATGATCATGCTCAATTTCTCCAATTCTTTCTGTCACTTTTTGACTTTACCAAAAACAAAATACCATAACAAATACTAAATATCGTTTATGGAACCTTCTTAACGTATGGTAAAATCAATTTTTTTAATTGATGTATATATAGTTTAAAATTCTTTAACAAATTCATTATGAAATTCTACACCCTAAAAGTTGCATCATATCTTCATAGAGTCATAGAATTAATCTGTAGTCGAAAGTATGTAAAGAGCTGCTAGAATTCATTACTGGGAATACGAAGAATAAAGGAAGGAACCGAAGTAAAAGCTAAAAAAATTAGAAAAGGAAAATGGAGAGATGAATTAAATGTTAAAGATCATCAAACATTTAAAACCATTTGTTGCCTCAATCATTGCAGTTATATGTCTATTATCCATACAAGCTGTATGTGACCTATCACTGCCAGACTACATGTCTAACATTGTGAATGTAGGTATTCAACAAAAAGGTGTAGAAAATGCAGTACCTAAGGTTATTCGTAAAAGTGAGCTCGATAAACTTACACTCTTTATGAATGAAAATGAGAAGAAAAAAGTAGATGACAACTATGTACTTTTAGATAAGAACAATCTTTCTCAAAGTGAGCTGAAAAATGACTTAAAAGATTATCCGCAGCTTGATAAAGAACCGCTTTATAAGCTACATACAGAGGATAAAAATACAATTGACGAACTTAACGATATATTCGGGAAACCAATGTTAATTACACAAGGAATTGAAAAAGGCGGCTCATCTGCTTTCACTGCGCCAGGTGATAACAAAGCACCGGCGAAGCTTCCGCCAAATACAGATCCTTTTGCAGTCATTGCGAAACTGCCTCAAGATCAAATCAATGCAATGAAAGAAAAGGCGGATGAAAAGTTTAAGAATATGCCAGGCAGCATGGTAACACAGTCAGCTGTTTCATTCATTGAGAATGAATATAAAAAGATCGGTATCAATACAGATAAGCTTCAATCCAATTATATTCTTACTTCTGGCGGAAAAATGCTGCTTTTATCCTTAGTAAGTATGGCAGCTACCGTTATCGTGAGTTTACTTGCTGCAAAAGTAGCTGCTGGATTAGGTAGAGACCTTAGAAAGAAAGTATTTCGGAAGGTTACAAGCTTTTCTAATGCAGAGTTTGATAAGTTTTCCACTGCATCTCTAATCACAAGAAGTACAAATGATATTCAACAAGTGCAAACACTTATGGTTATGCTGCTTCGTATCGTATTCTATGCACCGATTTTAGGCATAGGCGGAATTATTAAGGTACTTACTACAGACCTTTCAATGGGATGGATTATCGCAGTTGCAGTTATCGCGATTTTAAGCTTAGTCATTGGTCTATTTAGCATCGCGATCCCCAAGTTTAAGAGTATCCAAAAGTTAGTAGATAAAATTAACTTAATCACTCGTGAATCTTTAACAGGTATGCTTGTGATTCGTGCTTTTAATAATCAAAAGCATGAAGAAAAGAAATTTGAAAAAGGAAATCAAGATTTAACAAGAACCAATTTATTTGTAAGCCGTTTAATGTCATTTATGATGCCGATGATGATGCTTATCATGAATGCCGTTACTGTACTTATTATTTGGGTAGGATCACACCAAGTGGATATGGGACATATGCAAGTTGGTGATATGATGGCGTTTATGCAATATACAATGCAAATCATCATGGCCTTCTTAATGATTTCTATGGTATCCATTATGGTTCCGCGTGCTTCTGTATCCGCACAGCGCATTGCAGAAGTTTTAGATACTGACCTTTCTATTCATGACGCAGCGGAGCCAAAAACATTTGCTTCTGACAAGAAAGGCTACGTTGAATTTAAAAATGTTAGCTTTAAATATCCAGGTGCAGAAGAAGATGTGCTTTCCAATATTACCTTTACCGCAAAACCTGGAGAAACGACAGCTTTCATCGGAAGTACAGGTAGTGGTAAATCAACATTAATCAACTTAATTCCACGCTTTTACGATGTCACAAGCGGCCAAATATTAATAGATGACACGGATATTAGAGAAGTATCTCAAAGCGAATTAAGAGAGAAAATTGGTTATGTACCGCAAAAAGGAGTTCTATTCTCAGGTACGATCGAAAGTAATTTGAAATACGGTAAGAAAGAAGCAACTGAAGAAGAACTCGCAAAAGCGGCAGAAATCGCGCAAGCTATGGAGTTTATTAACGCGAAATCTGAAAGCTTCCGTACAGAAATATCACAAGGTGGTACGAACGTTTCAGGTGGTCAAAAACAAAGACTTTCTATTGCGCGTGCTCTTACGAAAAAATCGGAAATCTTCATATTTGATGATAGTTTCTCAGCTCTTGACTTTAAGACAGACGCAGCCTTGCGGAGGGCTTTAAACAATGAGATTGCGGGAAGTACTATTCTACTTGTTGCCCAAAGAATAAGTACAATCATGAATGCAGATAAGATCATTGTACTTGATGAAGGAAAAATAGTCGGAACTGGTACTCATGAAGAGCTTATGGAAAACTGTGAAGTTTATAAGCAAATTGCTTTATCACAGCTTTCAAGAGAGGAGTTGTCATCATGAGTGATAGAAAAATAGAAAATAACAGACAAGGTGGCACTGGTCCTGGCGGCGGTCATATGGGCGGCGGCATGAGAAAGATTGAGAAGGCAAAAAATTTCAAGGGAACGATGAATAAGTTACTTCAATACCTAAAGCCATATAAGTTCTCGATCGTAATCGTCATTATTTTTGCAATCGGTAGTGCGGCCTTCGCAATCGTAGGTCCAAAGATTTTAGGTAAAGCGACAACAAAACTTTTCGAAGGACTCGTAGACAAAGTAACAGGCGTGCACGGTGCTGCCATTGACTTTACCTATATCGGAAACATTGTCATTTTACTCCTTGGATTATATATAGCGAGCACTGTGTTTGGCATTATCCAAGGATATATCATCTCAGGAGTCGCACAAAAGGTATCTTATAACTTCAGAAAAGAAATTGATGAAAAGATCAACCGTATGCCGCTAAAGTACTTTGATAAAACGACACACGGAGAAGTATTATCTAGAGTTACGAATGACGTAGATACTGTGAGCCAAACTTTAAATCAAAGTATGTCGCAAATCATCACATCCGTTATTACAATCATTGGTGTACTCATCATGATGTTATCCATAAGCTGGCAAATGACATTAGTGGCGCTGTTAATACTGCCAGTATCCATGATGCTCATCATGGGAGTCGTAAAGAGATCACAAAAATACTTCAAATCCCAGCAAGAATATTTAGGGCACGTGAACGGTCAAGTTGAAGAAATTTATAGTGGTCACAATATCGTAAAAGCCTTTAACAAAGAAGAAGCAGAAGTGAAAAAATTCGAAGAGGTGAACGATACTCTTTACCACTCCGCATGGAAGTCTCAATTTTTATCCGGTATGATGATGCCAATTATGATGTTTATCGGGAATATCGGTTACGTCGCTGTCTCGATTTTAGGCGGCTGGCTTGCGGCAAAGAGAACCATCGCAGTTGGAGATATTTTAGCCTTTGTGCAATATGTTAGAAACTTTACGCAGCCAATCGCTCAAGTAGCTCAAATCGCGAACGTACTCCAATCCACAGCAGCTGCTGCAGAAAGAGTTTTCGAATTTTTAGAAGAAGAAGAGGAAATGCCAGAAGCAGAAAATCCAGTGAGGCTGCAAAAAGTTCAAGGAGAAGTTACATTCAAGGATGTTCAATTTGGGTATAATCCAGATAAGATTATCATCAATAATTTCTCAGCTCATATTCAGCCTGGACAAAAAGTAGCAATCGTCGGACCAACCGGAGCAGGTAAAACAACAATCGTAAAACTGTTAATGCGTTTCTATGACGTAAACAGCGGTGCGATCTGTATAGACGATCACGATATAAAAGACTTTACGCGAGAAGACCTGCGCAGCATGTTCGGCATGGTACTGCAAGACACTTGGCTATTTAACGGTTCCATCATGGAAAACATACGTTACGGTAGACTGGGTGCAACCGACGAAGAAGTGATTGAAGCAGCGAAAGCAGCTCACGTTCACAGCTTCGTAAAAACATTACCAAATAAATATCAAATGGAACTAAACGAAGAAGCAAGCAACGTATCCCAAGGACAAAAGCAACTACTAACAATTGCCCGCGCCCTTCTAGCGGATCCGAAAATACTCATACTCGACGAAGCAACAAGCTCCATTGACACTCGTACAGAAGTGCTGATTCAAAAAGCCATGGAAAACCTCATGGAAGGCAGAACAAGCTTTATCATTGCTCATAGATTATCAACAATCCGTGATGCAGATTTAATCCTTGTCATGAAAGACGGGGATATTGTAGAACAAGGCAATCATGAAGAGTTATTGAAGGCTGATGGTTTCTATGCTTCGCTTTATAATAGTCAGTTTGAAGGTGCGGATGCCTCTTGAGTTAGGTGGGATTAGGGTGTCCCAAAAGTCCATTTAAATGACTAAAACCCACGGAGAAAATTCATTTTCTTCGTGGGTTTTTATCATTGTAATCACTTTTTCAGTGCCTTCCTATGCTATGCATAAGTGTATTTTGTTATTTGTTATTCACATACGTATCAAACCATAAATGAATATATCCAGCTGTAATACGCTGTGCTTCCATTAAACGTTTTCCTGTTACCGGTGTTACTTCAGCACGCCATTTGTCAGCAGAGTCTTGTGATACCGTTGCTTTTAGGAACCAATTTTTTGTATTATCATTAACAATTGATGGAAAATCAGCCTTTGCTGCTGATGCTGATGCATGAACCCACTCTTCTGGATTTGCACTTTTCCAATTCCAATAGCCATCTCCATCTGTTACTCTATAATTGTCCTTCACTGTATCAACGAAGTTTTCATATTTTGAGTGGAAGCCAAATGGATGCGAAATGTTAGTAAAGTTTGCTGCATGCATTGGTTGGTTGACATCCCCTAAATAATGAAGTGATAATCCTAAATAAAAGAATGCATTTTTCATATCTTTATTTTGATAAGCTTCACCAGCTAATTTAAAATACTTTGCTCCTGTTTGCTTTGCTTGTTTAGCAAATGGAATATACGTTTTTCCTGAATCAGGATCATAGAAGTGTGAAGCGAATGTGGAATGATCATAGTATGGGTTTTTATAATCTGCAGAATAAATACCTTCCTCTAGATTAGTACGCCATTCATTTAATAGAGCTGTCTCATTTTGCTTCACTACAGTCGTATTTTGGGACATAATATCAATAGCTCTGTTGACAATCCATAAATGAGAACTTACTCCTTCATTATGTATAGATTCTGCTGACCATCTTTGAGCAATAGGTGGATCAAATTGCCCATCATTTTCATGTGCGAACGCCACGCTCTGAACAGGAGCTGTTAAAGCAATTACAGAAGCTATAGCAAAAATTTTTCTTTTCATAAATATTCCTCCATTTGATATATAATTTAAATTTATTTCATAGGGTCTTCTCTTACCTTACTGAAAGACACATTACATATTAATAAGTACAGTTATATAAATCTAAATGTAATAGATGCTCTATGGTAAAGGTACTAATTCATAACCAGCAACGCTTTTAGGAGCAGAAATCGCCCACCTTTTCTCGTGATCTGAGCCTGGGTATTGTGCTATCTGTACTTGGAAAGTTGATGTAACCCCATAATAAGAGTTCTTTGGATCTGCACTGTACCAATCACAAGGTCTACCAAATTTATCTCTAAGAATCTCGGTGGTGCCTGTTGCTAAGTTTATTTCCTTCGAATTTACTTTCTGAACGATTAACTTGCTTTTTGATTGGTCGCTAAAATAAATCCAGCCAGCATCCTTTGCATTTATATATTTTTTTACTCCTCCTGCCTCAGCATTTGGTCCACCAATCCACATTGACATGGTAACTGGCGTATTATGTCTTATATATCCATCACTGTTTAATCCATCTGGAGTTTCAAAACTTATAGGTGTACCATAGTACTCATTGCCTTTTGTATCTTTATGTATTTCCGCTGATCCATAATAAGATGCTTTTCTATACTGAATTGCATAATGCCAACCAGCGTACTTCTCATAAGTTACTCCAAATCTATTCTGACCTACAGGTGCTATACGTTGTGAAGGATGAACTCCCACCACGTCCAAGTACTTATTTATTAATATATAGTCTTTATTTGTAGTAATTGGATCACCATAAATATCAAGTATACGATCTTCTTCCTCTGCATAAGCAGAATTTGTAGGAAAAACAGTAACTATCAAACTAAATATTAGTGCTAAAAATGCAAATATAGACAGTTTTCTTTTCATAAACATACCTTAACTTCTCCTTATTTTCACTAATGGTTTTACTATCTGCGCGCATCTTCTACTAGTAGATAAGCCTCATCCTAGCTAACAAATCTTTCATTTCT
The DNA here is from genome assembly GCF_949768135.1 of Bacillus sp. IT-79MI2. Lineage (NCBI taxonomy): Bacteria > Bacillati > Bacillota > Bacilli > Caryophanales > Bacillaceae > Bacillus > Bacillus sp. IT-79MI2. The sequence continues at coordinate 32,685 of NZ_CATKPV010000055.1, forward strand.
CTTTCATAAATGTTACAAAAGTCTTTCAAAGGTCTGACGTATTTGCTGATGAAACTAGCACACAAAGAAGGAAACCTGCATGTTCATTAGCTTTATCGTTAATTTATTTAATTATATATATAAATTATATATAATTATGCAATATTGCATATCGAAATGTATTGATATTAATGTAAGCGCTTACTATAATAAAAGCATAAAGATGTACCACATCTTAACACATAAAAAGAGGAGGAAATAACATGGCAATCGCAATGGCAGTTTTAAAATTTGTAGGTGGAGTACTTCCATTCGTACAAGAGCTTTTAAAAGCATTTATGTAAGTTTATTATTCCGCAATTATTTATAAAAATTATCATACAAATGATCTGTATATCAAAGATGGATTGATGTGCAGATCATTTGTGTGAGCAAACTTTAAACAAGAAAAAGAATCCCAAAAGGAATTAAGGGATTCTTTTTTATTTAATTCAATTTTTTCTCGAATATTAAATTATTCTTTGTTAAACAGATGAACAAGGAATAGCAAAAGTCTCTTATTCATTACTTTTCGTCGTTATATACGATTAAACGAATTTACTTTACTAATAATGAATATGTTCCCTTTCTGTTTTCCTCTTCAAAAAATGCAACTACATAATACTTCCCAGGTTTCGCTTCAAATTTCCCTTTCATATTATTTCCATCCGCTTGACCCGTAATGACAGGATTTCCTAAATCTGATTCGTAATATACATCCCATTTTATTCCAATTCCCTGTTCATCTATAAAGGAAATATCTACTTCTTTTGGAGATGTAACATTGAATGTGTACATATACGCCATATTAGGCATATCCATATTTCCTTTGAAAAGCTTATTAAAACGAATTGCCTTTGCGCTGTCATATCCATGACCTACTGGCTCATCCTTTTTTACGGTAACCGTTGTTTGTCCTCGGCCTACGTTTCCTTTATTATCTTTCACTGTTAGCCTTGCAGTATATGTTCCCTCTTTTCCATATACATGAGTAGGATTTGCTTCTGTACTTGTTGTACCATCGCCAAAATCCCAGAGATACGAAACAATTTTTCCACCTGTGCTTTCTGTACCATCGCTATGAAACTCAACTTTTTCATTTAACATCTCATTGTATGGTCCATTCATATTTACTTTAATCGTCTGTTTTTCTTCTTCTCCCGTTGCAACACCATGGAATACAACATCGTATTCAAATTGATTGTTCGCATTCACACGATAATTAACAAAATACGCTGTAACTGTTTTGTAGCCGCTCCATTCTTTTTGCGCTAACTGTTCTAAAGATTGATTGATTTGCTTGCTCATCGCTTTCCAATCTTCAGATTCTCCTTTTGTTACGCCACCTGTATATGTTCCTTCTAATGTAAACGTATCAAAGAATTGAGACTTATGCTTTGTCATTGTTGCATCTTTTATACGTGCCACATTTTCAATTTCTTTCTTTACATCAGCTAGTGGCTTTGGTGCATGTTCAGCTAAATAATCATCTGATACTTGTGGGGTATTATATGTATCTTGATTATCAATTAACTGCTTCATATAGTCTTGGTATTCTTTATTTAAATTTGGATCCTTACTTAAAGCTTCACGATATGCATCGTAACCCTTCACATCATTTGCACGAATTAAATCTTGAATCTTATCGAAAGTTTCAAATTGATGAGTATATAAGTAAGACTGCAGTGCAAAAGAATAATTATAAAAATCCCATGATCCATATTTCGAAAATAATGTTCGTTCTGCTGTATAACGTTCTGCAGGATTAGATGATAATCCTTTAATTACACTTTTGCGCGGAACAACGTTATTCGTACGAGTAGATCCCGCAAAAAATTCTGCATTTCCTTCATCAAACCAAGTCATACGTTCATTTTGATATAATTCTCCTTGTCCCCATGCTCCTGGAACTTCGTATCTTGCCTGTAAATAGTGTGTAAATTCATGACGGAACAATTCTTCTAAAGTATAACTACTTTGCTGTGGTGTACGTTCATATGTAAAGAACGTTCCTTTTCCTTCAATGTAAATGCCACCATTATTCGTATCATATCCATATAGTTGGCTATTTCGTTTATATTCATATGGATCATTATAAATTACGATTGTCAGTACATCATCAGCTTTCCCTGATTCTAACGCCGCATCATTTCCAATTACACGATGATATTGCGCTTTTACTTCTTTAGCAGCCCAATATAATCTCTTAACCTTTTCTTCCGTTACTTTATCTCCTGTTTTAAATACAATAGAACCGTCATCGAATGTATACGTTTTTGGTAAGTATTGCTGTTGGCCTTCTTCACGTATTTTCTGTAAATCTACTGTATTTCCGTTATAATCTTTTCCACCATAGTTTGTTGAAATTTGCTCTACCGCATTAAAATAAGCTTCACTTAAACGAGGGTACATATGCATTGCTTGTGTAAGTACTTCTAAAGGTTTATTTGGATTACTATGGAATTTCCCTAGACGACCAGCATAATAAACACCATTATTAATTAACCAGCTATTTTCTGGTGTTACATGATTCAGAAGAGCCATTCGACTGATTTCATTTATGAAACTATCAATTTTCCCATACCATATTGTTTCATCCGCTTTTTTACGTGTCTCATTCAAGTAAGACTGCATATCATCATCAATCCCTTGTATGAGATTATACATGGCAGCCCCTTTGTTCGGATCACTTACATATGTAGAAATATTATCGTTATATTGTTTTAATATATTCCCTGCATATTGAACTGTTTCAGCATCACAAGAAGCGTTATGAATTAATTTACCATATGCAGATATCACTTTATCCTGTTTATCTGTACCAAGTTTAAAATTCGGATTTCTTCCAATTTCTTTTAATGCCGGTAAACATTTATCATGGAAGCTTCGCTCATTTAAATAGTTTAACTCTTTATTATTAAAGCCTAAATAAAAACCGCAATATAATACTTCAACAAACGTCTCAATCCCTTTTGTATCATCTTTTGTAAATGTGCTTCCACGGCGACCTAATTCATCAATAATAACTTGTATTCGCCCTTTATTTTGATAAAACGCTTTTGTTTCTTGATTAAACTGAGATAAATCTGTAATTTGATCCCAACTAACATTTGCCAATGTATCAATTAATTCGTCATCACTCATTCTATTCAGCTCTGCCACAGAATACTTTTGCTGAAATTGTTTTGCCGCTGCTCGTTTCACGACCGGAGCTGGACGTTGTGAAAAATCGCCTACTTTTAAACGTTCTTCATAAGACAACGTTTCGTCTGCTTTTGTAGAATGTGCAATTTCATCCGTTGAAGTTTCTATCCCAATTGGTTTCTTTTGTAACACATTATAAGGTGTATTTTCTTCCGCTGATACTTGTGTTTGAATACTTCCAAATGATAAGGCCACTGTACTAATGCCGAGCATCATTTGGGTAAACTTTGATTTCTTGTTCATAACATTTCCTCCATTTATAAAATCCTTAAAAACACATTATTAATATAACATAATATAAAATATGATATTTCATATTATTTCTGTACACTAGAATACTATATCAAAAAGAAAATGATACGTTTTGATATAATTCGAACAAAAAAAGGCACTCTACTGAGTGTCGAATGAGTACCTTTCTGTGGTTTATAATCTTATTGTTTTAAATCAAATTGAATATGCTAAATGATAAATATTTTGTAAATTACTTGAGCCTTTTGTAAATTATTTAATCCTATAGATTTAGTACGACCAGGTTCATTGTAGTAATATAGATCAACAATATCATATCTGTATAGGAATCTACCAGGATAATAAAAGTTATCTCTATATGCTAGTGATAATGAAGCTGAGCTTGATTTTCTGTTTTTCACTTAGATATAAGAGTTAATAAAATACCTACTGGATAATCATATGTTTTTCTTAAATTAGATTTATGCAATCTCTCCCTTTTTTTATCATCTCTACATGAATACAAAAGATGAAATTATACTATACATTGCTAATACTTTTTACTTCCGACTGAAATAAAATCACCTTCGACATGTACATCTTAGTTTAAATATGTTTCAAATGACTTTCATAAATGTTACAAAAGTCTTTCAAAGATCTGACTTCTTTTCTGATGAAACTAATAAACAAAAAAGGAAACCTGCATGTTCATTACCTTTAATGTTATTAATATAATTCAATCACACTCTGTATATAGATTCCCTTTATTAGGATATGCAAAATTGCATCAAAATATAGGTTTAAATAAGAGGCGCTCTTATAAATAACTAGCTGTAAAGAAATTTTTTTGTTTAGGGTCTACTTAAAACTCTTAAGTTGATGTAAATTCATCTACAATTCTATTGCTCTAACTGGTGCGATTCTGATGATTTAATTTAAAAAACAAAAAAGGATGTAAATAATAATTCACATCCTCTTTTGTAACTCTAATTTTCATTAGAACACTGCATTCTATTATCTTCTTTCAAACAGATTTCTATGAATTCAAATAAACCTTTTGCCTCAACAGAACGTTTTCCCCAATCATGCCAAAAATATAGCACTTGTCCTACTACTCCAGATTCTGATGGATCTGTATCAATACAAAGATAATCCCCACCACCATTTTCTGCAATTGGAATCCACTTAGAATTCCAAAGAACAGGTTTAAGTTCATTTTCAATATTCGACTCTAAATCATCTGGATCGAATTCATCCTGTAGAAATGTCCAATTGTCTATAATTTGAGAAGTTGGGGAAAGAACCAAATTTCTTACAAAAGATTCAACCCCAGGTTCCCAAATTTGTCCGTTATACACCCTGTAAAAACTTTTCATTTCTTTAGGAAGTGTAATACCCAGTGTAGTTTCAATTAACTGAAAATCTTCATCACTTGCACCCGGTTGGAGGTTTAATGTTTTTTGAAAGTTCACTTCAAGGCTTGAACCTCTATTAATTATACGTTTCCATAGTAATTCAGCTTGATTTATCATGTCTTTTCCCCTCCGCTTATATCTCAAAAAATCCAATATAAAAAACACACAATTACTATTAATCTAAGGTTTTGAATTATCCCCATAACGAAAACTTAATTAATCGGTATATACTTCTTGAATCCCTTACTTATAGTGCCATTATAACCATTTTTAGAAAAGAATTTATGTGCTTCTATTCTATTTATACTACTTAATAGGATAATTCTTGTGGATTCCCTTGCAATTGATAGCCGTTCTACATGTTTTAGTAACTTTTCACCTATCCCATTACCTCGAAAATCTTCATTTACAATCACATACTCTAGAACGGTATATGGTCTAAATTGATATCCAGGATCAAGACAAAAAGTCATAAATATACTTCCTTTAACTTTACAATCTTCCTCATACACAAATAAGAAATTATTAGAATCATTCCTTATCTGCTCAATTCTTTCTGGTAAAACCTTAATGTTTTTACTATGTGGTGCTAATTTTTTATATAGATTTTCAATTACATGACTGTCTTTTGGTTCAGCTTCACGAATCATATAATTCCCCCCTCTATTAACATAGATATATCAACGATTCGATCTATTCTAATAGTTCATCTTTTGACTCTATTGTATCCTAAAACAATGCTTTTTTAGTACAATTCAGATAATAAGATGGTAAAAAAAAGAGAATAGAAGGGATGGCATTTTTGCTTTGGGGTATTTGTTTTTCTTAACTTGATGGGCATGCGGTAGGACCCCTAATGGAAGGTAGGAATTAGAATAACTCTCCAAACAGATCTTTTAGATTAACCTATGTATTTCCGCGGTTAATCTATTACCTTCTACCTTCATAAAGATCTGTACCAGTACATTATTCGCATTTTCAAATACTAAATCGAAATAAGGATACGCTATAGTTGCATCTCTGCCTATAGGTACATAGCCAACTGGCTTTGAATGACTATATCTTTCTATCATTTTTAATCCCGCTTGATCCGCTGCATTATAAAGTGTAGAAGAAGTTTGACAAACCCCTCCTCCATAACCATCTACTAATTTTCCCGCAACGATTTCTTTTCCAAGCTGATATCCTTTATCAGGTGTTGTATCTCCTATTAAAGCATTAAAGGAAAAACGATCACCTTTTCCTAATATTACACCATTAATAGTATTTGCCGACAAACGAATGTTTTCTATCTTACCATTAGCTGTGCCAACTATGTCCGTCACATATTTTCCAATTACTTCGCTATTTCGATTTGCATCTTTTGATTGAGCAATAGGCCGTTTCTTAACAATTGGCAATGCACGGGAACGTTCCCACATTCCCACATCCATTAAATCCTCTACTAACTCTTTTTCAAATAATTCATATGAAGGCTTTCCTTCTTTCCATATTCCATCACTAGTCATACGAGAAGGTATCATTTTTTGATCAATCTGTTTGCCTATTTCATTAGCGATTTTTTTAATATTTAATTTATATTGATTTTCACCTTGAAAATATCCTAATGAAGTTAAATTTATTTGTTTGACCATTTTTCCACTAGTAGGATCTACTAAATTTATCTGTGTATCCCCAATGTCTTTTATTCCTATAGATTTCTCGCCTATATCACTTACTAAAGATGCTTCTTTAACCTGAGATTTACATCCAACTAATATAATGGCGCAGAGAGCACTAAGCACATACAAATGTCTTTTACGTAACAATTGATTCCCCCATTTCATTATAATGTTTTCTCGTTTTTAATTATTTGATTAATTATTTTTTATATTGTGTCTGTTCATCGATTCTATAAAAAAAGACATCCTCAAGGGCGCTTTCTTTCAGCTATTTGCATGAGAACCCAAAATAATACAACTAAATACCACAATTAGAAATAAAATTACTAAACATATTGAGAAATATTTCATAAGAGACTCCTTTTTGATATGATGTGCAAAATATATTCTCATAAATTAAGTCAGGAAATAACCACAAAAAAGAATTATTACCCCTATATTCTTACGTTTAAAGTCCTATTACTTTTACTTATTAAAGCTACTAACTAATCAATTCCATTGCTACCTCTTTCGCTCTGAACACTTTTTTGTATTGTTTAAATTCTTGTTTATCAACTCGAAATTTTTCACCAGTATCCATGTTTTTTACTAGATATGTTTTAGCAGTATATTCCTTTATTAAAAAATAAAAGAAATATATCCAGAAAGATAATGTGAAAGTCGAGAGAGCTAAGAATACTCCCGTAATAAACATTACAATTTCCAAACCTGAATTTACTCGTTTTAAAACATCTTTTTGTCCTGTTGCTGCTTGCTGTAGTCGTTGCATGCGTTGTAAAGATGAAACAGTATCATAGCTCATGAAAAACCTCCTTTAAACGAAATGCTATTTAGAACTTTGATTTGTCTTTAGGGATGAGGAGGCAAGATACTTAAATTGATAATTATTTTTCTTACTTTTTCTCTTTTATTTTAATCTTCGCGTCTTCATAGAATTTTAGTTTTCCCTCATTATACTCTTTAGTATATTGATTGAATTTTTCTTTTTCTTTTAGCGTTTCCTCGTTTAATGTATTGATAGTTTTAACTTTCTCACCAATCTCTTTTAGTTTTGTTTCTTTACCTTTTAACTTTTCATAAAGTTCTTTTTCAGCTATTAATTCCTCTTTATAACTATTATTTATTTTTTGAAAAACTTCATAGCGATTTTTATAAACTTCTTCTACTTTTTCCGCTTGATTTTTTAACCTTTTGTCCTCAATTTTATCTATATAACTATGAACTGATGCGGTTTCTTTTTGGGCTTTTTCTAATACATCCTTTTCATCTTTTACCAATTTTTCACGTTCATTTACAGTTGCAATGGCTTGCTCTATTTTTTGTATTACTCCCTCATTTTGCTCTTTCCCTTCTTGTATAATTTGATTATACAATTCCTGTTCTTTTGTTTCTAACTGCTCAAATGTTTTTACATTATCAAATAATGCTTTTTCTTGATTTGCTGCATTTTCAAAAGCTACATATAATTGATCTTCGGGTTTTGCCCCCAAACAACCACCTAGAAATCCAATTGATAAGACTCCTATTAATACCATTTCCCTATAAATCAATGTTAATTCCTCCTATGATGTTATATACGTTTATCATGCCAAAAATTCACTGAAAAATGCTCGTCTTCATGATACGCTTCAAACTCATATCCTTTTTCTTTTAATCCTTTTATAATAGCTAGTACCGCAGCAACAGATTGTGGATGAATATCGTGCATTAGAATCACTTCTTTGGACTGGTTTGCATTTGTTAGGACATTTTGAACAATCTGAGATGAAGCGGCATCAACTGGCATCTTATTATACTTCCAATCTAAAGAATCAATAGTCCAATCCCATACTTTTAAATTAGCTTCTACTGTTCTATTTCGAAGTGCTTCATTTAATCCTGGCATGGATCCATATGGAGGACGAGTTAGTTTTGGGGATTCTTTAATAATATTTGCTATTAAACCTTGATCTTCTTTCATTTCATTTACATATTCGCCACTTGTATATAATTTTTTAAAATCATGTGTCATACTATGCATGCCCACATAATGCCCTTCTTCCTTTTCACGTTTCACCAACTCTGGAAACTGTTTTACATTTTCGCCAATTAAGAAAAATGTTGCTTTCACATCATTTTCTTTTAAGATGTTTAACAAATCAGCCGTATATTTACCTGGTCCATCATCGAAAGTAAGATAAACAACCTTTCTCTCCTTACCATTAAAATGGGTTGGTGTTGCTTTTTTTATTTTAATTTTTGGTTGTTCACTTGCTAGCTGTACAGTATTTTCTTGCTTGGCCACAGCTTTTGCAGGTGAATTAATCGATTGAAACATATAATAACCAATTGCTATTGCAACAATTGCTACTATTGTAATTATTATTTTTTGGGTATTACAAAAATTTCTCATGAATCAAATCCCTTTCTTGATAAATCTCTATATCAACATACACACATACATAAGTGTGTATGATATCTCCAATCACTTTTAGCTAACAATACATATGATGTAACTTAAAAATTTTTGAGTTATTTTGTTGCGATATAATTATAAAGTGCTTTTTTCTTTTTTCTCATCGTGTAGAAAAAAGAAAAAAGCAGCATCCTTTTGTGGAATTTCACAAAAGGATGCTGCTACATGAATTTTTGTAACTTAAGATCCAAGTATAGAACCATTTTTTGATTCGGATCTTTTAAATCGATTTCACTGATTTCACAGATTCTTTTAAGTCTATAGCTTAGTGTATTGACGTGAATATTTAAAACTTTAGCTACTTCGCTGGTATTACTGTCATTGTTTAAAAATATTTCCAACGTTTCAACAAGATTACTATTATATTTACAATCATACTTATGGAGCTTCTGCAATGCTTGGTTTTCATACTCCTCCTGCTTTCTTTGCTCAAGTAGAAGGTCAATTAATTGATAAATCCCCATGTTTTGATAGCCATGAATATTAGCTGTGTCGGAAGGAAATTTTTCCTTTATAGATAATACGATTAATGTTTCTTTATAAGCTTTACTGATTTTTTGATAATCACTATATACACTGCTGAACGCTGGTTTGATAGATTTAATTTCATATCGTTTTTCCATCGTGTTAACAAATCTTTCGACGAAATTGTTAATTTCATGAGAAGGTTGACTGAGATTATCTAACGAAGTAAGAAGAATTAACTTGTTACGATCAATTGTATAAAGTAGAATTTTCAAATGTTCGCTTGTTTTTAACAAATAAGAAATTTGTTTTTCTTTTTCACTCGTAATTTCTTGTTCAAAATGAAATACGACAACGTTAAATAAGGAAGCCGGCGTAATATGAAGTACCTGAAAGTTTTCAATAATTTCCTCATTTGTTTGTATATGATTAGTTAGTAGCTTCCAAAAAAATTCTTGTGAACGTTCGTCCTTTTTATTTTTTCTGGTTTGGAGCTGAAGAAGCTTACTTTTTACAGCTTCAGCAGATTTTTTCATCAAGGCATAATCTTGTTCAGTTAAAGAGCGCTTGATTTCTAAAGCCCAAATGAATCCCAGTACGTCCTCTTTATTCCAAATGGAAATCGCAACTCTGTCACCGAGGCCAATATTATCTATCTTTTTTACGTGAATAGGTTCACGACTTTTTAAAAGAGTAGGAATAACCCCCTCTTTCCATAAGTTATTAATTACTTTTTCAGGTACACGCCTACCCATAATAGTTGCAATTCTTGCAGAGTCTGTTCTTTCGTCATGGGTACTATATGCAAGGAGACGATGATTTACATCTTCTACTGTAATAGGGCATTGCAGAATTTCACTGATTATATCAGCAAACTCTTCCAAATTATCGAAGGTGACTTTAAGAGAATTATTTTTCATATATGTCAAGATCCATCCGTTCTATTTAAAATATATTTTCGTATTTACTTTAAAAGAAATTATCTCTTGTGTAAATTACTAAAATAATAACATAATCCCGTTAGCTTTTTGCAAATGTAACGAGACCGGGTTTTATTAACATGATTTTTTCAACAATAGCAATATTTCTATTTGTTTTATTGTGTAGGATTGAACTTTATTCTTTTTAGATTTGAATTGAGGAATGTCATTCTGCTTCTTAAAAAACGTAAAAAAGCAACTGCGAGGTTTCTCAATATTGACACCTCCAGGTGAAAATGTACAATTTTTTTGTTTTGGGGCGTTATAAAATTCTTAAGTTGATGGGAATGTGGTGCTACCTCTGTAATACTATTTGCTTTATATATTTCCAATAAGGATTCAATGATACGAGTAGATTACGTTCTAGGCTACGTAATGATAGTTTTGTTTTTCACTACGATGTTCGGTTTGAGGATTGTAAAGAGATTTGACCAGTAATCGTGAAAAAGGAACTACAATTTATTTGTAATGATTTATATAATGAGGTGTTGGTATTATGACTAAAATTCAAATAAGCGAACTTCCTAAATCTGTTTAGCACGTACTTAGAGTAATGCGTGGCGAAGAAAAATTAAAACAACGACAACGGATCCAGCCAGTAGATTTTCATTCTTATAAAGCTGAAGAGATATTCCCAAATAGTCCTGAAATGCAAAAATTCTTTAATAAACAAAAGAAAATGAAAGCCATCAAGTAAAATAAGCTTGGTGGCTTTCATATTTTGTCACGGACAAGAAAGAAGCTTCTTTTGTAATCATCAGAAGAATGTTAAAATTAAGATAAAAATGTAAAGGTTGGTGAAAAATGAGAATCGTAATAGGATATCTTCTATTAATCATTAATTTTATTCTGTTATTGCCATTATTAAATCGGATTATTTTTGAAAGAATCAGCCCTTGGGACACCATTTCTTTTTTCTGTCCACTTATAACGGTGTTAGTTATAACTTTTCTGTTAGGAAAGAATAGAGTCCGAAACATTCATTGGAGAGTCAACCTTATAGGACATATTATCATCGGTTTAACCCCAATTTTCTATTTCTTGTATATTTTTATGTTGCTCAGCTGATCAAATCTTCCCAAACAATCCGGAAATGCAAAAATTCTTTAAGGGGTAGCACGCCATGCCCATCAAGCTTAGAAAAACAAATACCCCAAAACGAGAAAATTGACATCTTTAGGTAAAAACATTCCACATTATATGTGATAAAAAGAGGATAGATAAAGTAGAAACCTTATCTATCCTTTTCTGTACTACAAATACTTAAGTTTGCTACCCCTTACAGAAAAAACTGAATGAGTTTTTAAATGAGCATAGTGACAAATAACGATAATGAGTGAGCATAGATGAAAAAAATAGGTGAATATTACAAAATTAATACGTTATAATAATTATATGTCCTATGTGACAATGATATCATTTATTGGAACAATAGATAGTTTATTTATAAGTGAAATTATGAAACTAGTTCCATGTAGTTTATGTTGGTATCAAAGGATATGCTTATATCCGATTTTCATAATGTATATTGTATCTTTAATAAAAAAATATTCTCATGCAAATGAGTATATTAAGTATTTCTCTGGGATAGGATTACTTATTTTTTCGTATCAATACACAATACAGATGACGCATACCAAAAGTGCTTTTTGTCATTTGTATGAAGATTTCTCAGCTGTTGATTTTATTTTTCAAAAATTTATAACCATCCCGTTTTTAGCAATATTAGCTTTCTTGTTAATATTTCGTCTCACGTTTTTTGTGAAAAATTCAAAATGAATTTTAATCTAAGGAGGTATTTATATGAGTTTAAGAGAACATGCAATGCAAGAATTTCAACAGAAAATGTCTTCAAATGAGAATATACAAGGTATGATTTCAGCTTATTATGAAATGCAAAGCGGTATATCTGGCTATGGGAGTTCTACACCTATGAGAGGTATTCTAGCTTACACGGAACGACAGCTTTTATTTTATAGCGAAATATTTGGCGAGCTTCCTATTTCATTACAGATACCTTACCATAAAATTCATAAAATAAAAGAGAAAAAACAACCTTTTGCCTTTTTTAAAACGATTCCTTCTATTGTTGTTTCCCATCAAGATCAAGATGTTTTTTCAACCCGCGGAAATGAAGAGGAATTTATACACTTAAAAGATTTTTTTGAAAAAGTAAAAGCTCTGTCCAATTAATGGGGTAGCGTCAGGATTTTGTGCTTTTACAACGTTAAGCATATTTTTCTAGCAATTATCCCAGTTACTGTAACCTGACTACTTCTAAATCCTTTTATTTATATGTATAATTATATAAAATTACAACATTTTGAATCGAGGTGACAATTATGAGAAGTTTAGGTTCATTAGTAACCTCTACTATATGTTCAGTAATCCTTATAACTTGGAATGCCTATACCTTCTATGACAAATTCACAACCGGAAATACATATTTTTGGATTAGTGGCATCATAGGTATAATGTTCCTTCTATTCTTTATCAGAGACATGCGAGATATCATCAAGAAGAACTATAGAACTTCAACAGATTAGGAGCGAATACATATGTGGAAAAAGCTTAGTAATTACAAATATCATTGTATGGGGATTTGTTTTATCTGAAAACATAGTAAAATGAAAGCATTTTGAAAATAAATCCGATTATGAAACATAGAAAAACCCCCTGCTTTTTGAACAAAAAGCAGGGGGTTTTTCTATTTATTTCTTCTCCATCACAGCAAAGTAATTCTCTTCATGATCCGCAAAATTAAACACTCTACCGGAAGGCATATTTACAATTTCTCCGACTGTGATATTTTTATTTAATAAGTTGCTACGTAATTCATCAAGATTTTCTGTGAAAAACATTAGAGAAGGTGTACCAAGATTTAACCCAGGTGACATTTTAGCAACCAATTCCTTATTGTGCAGAATGATGCTTGTTTCTGCGCCCTTTGTTGGAGCAATTTCAATCCATCTCATTCCTTGACCGTTATTTTCTTCAGAAACTACAGTAAACCCTACTTTTTCTGTCCAAAAATCCACTGCCTCATCTTGGTTATTTACATACAACATAATTTGACCAACTTTATGAATCATAGACTTCCCCACCCCCTTATATAAGTAAATACCAAACCCGATGCTTCTAATTCTTTCCATCGCCAAGGTTTCTGAAACCCCGTGACAACTTAATAGATACGCCAAGAAATGAAAACTTCCTTCTAAAAGAAACGGAGCATTTTCGTTTAAGTAGGAGATTATAAAAGAAAGATAGAATATTAACAAAATATTTTATAAGGGGGTATATAATTGTCAATTTCAAAAGATACTGCCAGCTACATGATTCGCACAGGAAAAATAGAAGATTCCGAGGCCATTTTAGACATACAGAAATCCGTTGTTTCCGAAGGCAAGTTTCTCATTTCGTTATCCGAAGAATTTAATAAAACGTCATCCGAGCAAAAGGAATGGGTACAAGGCGTATTGGAGAATGAAAGAGAAACATTACTTGTTGCTGAAAAAGATGGTGAAGTGGTTGGCTGGATTGTTTTCCTTAGCGAAAATAAAAAACGATTGTCTCATACAGGTTCCTTTGGAATCATGATCAGTAAAAATTACAGAGGACTAGGAATTGGGACAATGCTACTACAAGCTTTATTAGACTGGGCAGAGAAAAATCCTCTCATTGAAAAAGTAAGTTTAGGAGTTTTCTCAACAAATCATAGTGCAATCTCTTTGTACAAAAAGATGGGGTTTATTGAAGAAGGCCGCAAAATGAAAGAGTTTAAAATGACTGATAATGAATATGTAGATGATATTCTTATGTACAAGTTCGTTTAGTAGAATTGATTGAATGAAGCTTTTTGAACTAAAGGACGATAACAGGTACCACGTAAAAAAAGCCGTTCTCCTATCAACTATGGAAATCGGCTCTTATCACTTATATTGAACACTTTTATTCATGTGAAAAGATTAAGATTTATTAGCGATTATCATAAAACGTTTTGAATTTGTACGGATTCCTTTTTCCGTTTTATTTGTTATGATGAATTTTTCCAAAATACCAAAGTCCTCTTTCTCTTCACCAAATCTTGGTATGATAGGTGTGTGTGTTAATAGGAACAGGAGGTCTTCAGGTGTTTGGTAATAATCAATCGCATCATATTCTAATATTTGCACATCAGTAAAGCCTGCAGACTTCAACTCTCGAACATACTTTTCTTTTAATGTGCCGTCTTTTTCCCCTAAGCATTGTCCTCTTCCAAACGCTGCTTTTAAGTTCCATTTATCATGTTCGCTGACTTGCTGCGTCAAAAAGATACCACCCTTTTTTATTACTTTTGCTACTTCTGCTGCAACAAAAGGCGCATGACAACAAGACACAATGTCAAAAAAAGAGTGTGGAAACATCAAGCCTTCGGACTCCATTTTGAAAAATCTAACGTTTGATACACTTGCTTTTTCCAAATTAGACTGTGCTGTTTCTATCATTCCACTTGAATTATCAATCCCAATCATGAATAAGGCTGCCGGTGCAATTCTTAATACATTCTCTCCCCCGCCTGTACCAATATCCAGCAAAACATCTGAGGGTTTGCATCTCTCTATTACTTCTTCATAAAACTCCCACATCGCACCTTCAGTTACGTATTTCAGTTTACTAAAATCCCAGCCGTTTAATTTTCCAACTTTATCATAAAAATTTTTGTAATCTAATTCATTCATTTTGTATATCCACCTTCCAAAAGAGTGTAAAAACTAAGTTTCTGAGACTTGTTAATGAAATCGTCCAGTCCCTTAGCTTGATAAGAACAGTGACTACCGAAACAGATTCAAAGCCTATATTTCCGAAAAAGGGCAGACTTCTCCCTTGATGGCTGGTACGCGTTTTTTTCCAACCCGAAAACTAGTTACTTCGAACAATACGGAAAGTCATCTACTTCACCTCATTTGAAAGATTATATTTCATTATACGCCATAACAATTTTTGTATATATCGTGGAATGCAGACTATTAGATGAATTCTATTGAAACGTATTTTTAATTCTATTTCGCACTATTAATATAATTCCACCTAAAATTGATAACATCCCTAAAGGCATTGTATTGGATTCTGTACCTCCGGCGTTAGGAAGTTCCCTGTTATCGTTTTTCATTTTAAGAGGAGTGTTAGTTTGTTTCGTCTGTGTTAATTCAGAGACTTTCTTGTCTACATTTTGCTTTGTCTGTGTTAATTCAGCTATTTTCTCTTCTACATTTTTCTTCGTACGTGTTAATTCAGTTAATTTATTTTCTACATTTTGCTTCGTCTGTTTCAATTCAGAGACTTTCTCTTCTGCTACATTTTGCTTCGTACGTGCTAATTCAGTTAATTTATTTTCTATAGTTTGCTTGATCTGTTTTAATTCAGATACTTTCTCTTCTATATTTTGCTTCGTACGTGCTAATTCAGTTAATTTCTCTTCTATATTTTGCTTCGTCTGTTTCAATTCAGAGACTTTCTCTTCTGCATTTTGCTTTGTCTGTTTTAATTCAGACAATTTCTCTTCTGCATTTTGCTTGATCTGCTTTAATTCAGATAATTTCTCTTCTGCATTTTGTTTCGTCTGTTTTAATTCAGACAATTTTTCTTCTGCATTTTGCTTGATCTGCTTTAATTCAGATAATTTTTCTTCTGTATTCTGCTTCGTCTGTTTTAATTCAGAGACTTTCTCTTCTGCATTTTGCTTCGTCTGCTTTAATTCAGAGGCTTTCTCTTCTGCATTTTGCTTCGTCTGCTTTAATTCAGAGACTTTCTCTTCTGCATTTTGCTTCGTCTGCTTTAATTCAGAGACTTTCTCTTCTGCATTTTGCTTCGCCTGTTTTAATTCAGAGACCTTCTCTTCTGCATTTTGCTTCGCCTGCTTTAATTCAGATACTCTCTCTTCTGCATGTTGTTTCGCCTGCTTTAATTCAGATACTCTCTCTTCTGCATGTTGTTTGATAGAATCGTGTATTTTGACGGTATCAGGAACTTCAGCATTAATGGTATCAGCTCCTGTTATCATTGCTAAAGCTAGTGTGGATATTGCTACTGTTTTTTTCGTACTCATCATTTTGTACCTCTTTTCTTTCATGAGTAATGAACCATTATGTATAAATCTAAAGATGCAAATATCATAATACCAGTATAACATTATACCAAATGTTTACAAACAAAACTAGAATAGTAGGTCTATGTGTAATTGGAGCCAGTATAGTCATGTGGACATAATGTAGTTCAGTCTTTACAATGGATTTCAAGGAGAAAGTGTCCGTATGGCAAATACGAAATTTCAGGAAAAATTCACCACATTAACTATCCCGTAAGAAAGGAAGGTATACATATGACAGAGATATTGAATTTATCTTTATACTTCATTTTGTTTATCCTAATTATATCCATAGTCTGTTTCATCTTATTAGTACTCATGAAGATTTTCGGAAAACAAATGAATAATCGTCGCTCTGTTGAAAAAGAACTAAAAAAACATTCTTCAATAACAGATACAGCAGGACATAAAGACTCAAACATAACTACCAAAGATGCTGAAGCAGATTGGATGAATG
This sequence comes from Bacillus sp. IT-79MI2, assembly GCF_949768135.1. NCBI lineage: Bacteria > Bacillati > Bacillota > Bacilli > Caryophanales > Bacillaceae > Bacillus > Bacillus sp. IT-79MI2. The sequence continues at coordinate 49,695 of NZ_CATKPV010000055.1, forward strand.
CAGTGATGACAACATCTTTTCTTGCTGCAGCTATGAAAAATGCTAATGAAGATTCAAATATCGACCATGATTCAGGAACTAGCAACGATAGTTCCGATGCAGCAAGCCATACTGATTCATTCGATAGTGGGGACTCATAGGGTGAATCACTATGAAGAATACTTAGCTTTAAATGATAACATCCGCTCCGAGCTCTTTAAGGAAAACATGATTTACAGAGCTAGCGGTTGTTGTGACATGTGTACCAAATGCTTTCGCAATCAGAATCGCAAAACTCCCGATCCCGCCTGCTCCTGCATGAATGAACACTCGATCACCCTTTTGAATTCGTCCATAATCCACTAAGCTTTGCCAAGCTGTTAATCCAGCAAGAGGAACAGAGGCCGCCTGAACAAAGCGAAGGTTCTCAGGCATCTTTGCTATATGTTCTTCTTTTGCAATCACATATTCTGCATAAGAACCCTTACCTACATTCGCTAGTTTTGTATACACTTCATCACCAGGCTTATATTTTGTTATATTTGTACCTACTTTCACTACAATACCTGAAGCATCTAATCCTAAAAATAATAGGGAATGAAAAAGGCAATTTCTCTTGTAATTCTCCCTTTCTCGTTTTCCAATCAACTGGATTTATCCCGCATTAACGGACCGTAACACTCCCACCTCAAAATTCAGCGGAAGCGAAGAAGTTAGGTGGGAGTGTTACGGTCCGTAAAAGCCCGATTGGTGAGGGCTAATAATCAGTGGGGGATGAAGAAAACCCCCACTGATTAAAGTTTCACTTTATAGCTGCCGCACAGCATATCAAGAAAATTGCCAACTACTTAGCCTAGCTAGGCTAAGTGGTTGGCAGGCCTTTTTGATTCTTTTTTAGTTTAGCGAGAATGCTTTGTGAATAGATGAATTACTTTTTCAGGTACATAGAATTTCCCATTGCTTTCTACAACGATGCTTCCTAATTCATAATCTTTTCCATCGATACGGATCATATTTTTATTAACAAACAATTGAGCCTGCGCTTTATTGTGTTTTACTACAAGCACCGGGTTTGCTACATCTTTTTTGTCAATCGTTACAGTTGCACCAATTTGTTTAAAGGCTATTTCAGCATCTAAGAATAATTTGTTTGTTAATTCTCCTAAGTTAAAGCCCATTGCTTTGGCCATTGTCTTCGCAATGTCCGTATTTTGGACGAAACCGTATGGCTTCCCGGGGCCGTAAGAGTATAAGAATACATCTTCACCCGTATGACCACCTGTTGTAAAACCGATGTTCGCACGGTTGGCCAATAATTTAGTAAGGATTGGACCTACATCGGCTTTCTTTTGTGCAGCTTTTAACTTTTCTTTTTCATCATCAGTTAGGTTGTCTAAACCGTAAAGTGCAGCTACCTCTTTTATATTAGATAAATCATCTTTTAGTTTATTTGTAGCACCTTCAAGTGTCATTTTTGCCTTTTTCAGTGGAGCAATGTAGGCAGATACCGGTGTGGTATCATATCCTTTTGTAGTATTTTTATTACCAATGGAAATACCGCTATTACCATGGTCCGCTAAAGCAATGACCATCGTGTTTCCATCTTTTTTCGCAAACTTTAACGCTTCTGCAACCGCATCATCAAATGCCAATACATCGCTAATCATCCCGATTGGATCATTGACATGTGCTGCCCAATCTGGCTTACTACCTTCTACAAATAAGAAGAAACCATCTTTATCTTTTGATAATGTTTGAATTGCTTTTCTCGTCATTTGGGAAAGTGTTGGCTGCTCAGGGTTGGTCGCTTCACGATCCATATCGAACGCAAGTGCAGTATTTGAGAACGAGCCCCAAATTTTATCGGATTTAGAGTTTAACAGGGCATCCTTTGTTTCCACAAAGTCGTACCCTTTGTCTTGAATCACTTTTATTAAATCTTCGTTGTCTTGCCGGATTCCACTGCTTGCCGCAGGCTGAAGTACTGCCTTTCCCCCGCCTAACACGACTTCCATATTTTGATACACTTGCTGCTCACCAATCACCTCAAAATTTTTGCGAATAACATGGTGAGCAGAAAAACCAGCCGGAGTTGCATGCTGAATTTCCGATGTAGCAATGATTCCTGTTGCGCGGCCTGAACGCTCTGCGCCTTCTAAGACGTTGGCAACCGGGCGAAACTTGTCTTCTTCTTTGATTGGTTCTAAGCCAGGTGAATTCACAACAGAAGGTAATACACCCACGTAGCTTGAATTTGATTTATTTCCTGTCGCTAAAGCTGTTGCTGCTGGCGCTGAATCCGTAATGGCTGATTCTGCCGAATAAGTACGAACACCTCCTGATACGATTTGATCTAGTGCAAGAGGTGCACCTTTATACCATCGAGCCAATGTTGTGGCTGAAGAGCTTGTCCCATCCACAACCATCATAATGACATTTTTTGGCTGCTTTCCTACTTTTTTTGCCTCAGCTTTTACCTCGTTATCGTTCATCATGATTCCTGCACCTAACAAACCTAGTGCTACCGTTCCAGCTAATGTTAGTCCCATCATCTTTTTACGAAAATTAGTCATTGTTGTCCCTCCATAGGTTGTTTTCGACATCCCCAATCTAACATTCGTATGTAAACAAGCTTTTGATTTTTTATTAAGTTTATGCAAGCTTATATATTTTCTTTTGCTTTTTGTTAGTAGTACCCTATTGTCACGAAGCTAACACTTGAATCCCCCCCACCCTTGCATAATAGCAGGGAATTTCTTGATGATGTAGAAAAAGGTCATATGCTATACGAATCGTATAGTGAATCAAATGATATAAGGGTGGGAGTTATTGTGTTAAGAAAACCAAAGAGATTACAACCAGGAGATCGAGTCGCGACAATTAGTCCTTCTTGGGGAGGCGCAGGCGATCCGGAACTTAGATGGCGTTATGAGCAAGGGATAAAAAGATTAGAAGAAGTTTTTGGTCTTGTGGTTGTACCTATGCCAAATAGTTTGAAAGGTTCAGATTATATTTATGAGAACCCACAAGCTCGTGCAATAGATTTAATGACGGCATTTCAAGATAAAAGTATTACAGGCATCTTTGCGAATATTGGTGGCGAAGATAGTATTCGCTTGCTTCCTTATATTGATTTTGATGTTATACGTGAAAACCCAAAAGTTTTTATGGGTTACTCTGATGTGACAGTTTCACATTTATTTTGTCATAAAGCAGGCATTTCTTCTTTTTACGGTCCAGCCATTTTAACCGATTTTGCTGAAAACGTTGAGATGGATCCATATACGATTGAAATGGTAAATCGAACACTCTTTTCAAATGAGATGATTGGTGAAATTGGACCGGCTAAAGAATGGACAAGTGAGCGTTTAGAATGGATAGAATCGAACAAGAATAAACGGCGGACCATGCAGCAGAACACTGGATATGAACTACTTCAAGGCTCCGGTATTGTACAAGGCCGTTTAATTGGAGGTTGTATTGAAGTACTGGAATTCGCAAAAGGAACAGAACTTTGGCCTGAGAAAAAATATTGGGAAAACAGCATTCTGTTCTTTGAAACATCTGAAGACAAACCAGATCCAACTTATATAAGATATTGGTTACGAAATTATGCTGCGCAAGGCATTTTACAAAACACGAATGGACTCATTTTCGGCAAACCGAAAGACGAGAAATATTATGAAGAATATAAACAAGAAATTGTAACAGTTATGAAAGAATATGGTTTAGAAGATTTACCGATTCTTTATAATTTAAACTTTGGTCATACCGAACCTAAGTTTATTTTACCTTATGGTGTAATGGCAGAGATTAATTGTGAAAGGAAGACATTTTCGATTTTGGAGAGTGGCGTGCAATAGAATTGCCAATTCTCCTTTGCTGATGGGTTTCAGGATATATTTTTACAACTGAAAAAGGTTCCTTAACATTTACACTTCGTTTGTTAAGGAACCTTTTTATCATTTATTATTCCTGTTTACTCTTTGCCTTTATTTGTTCCTCATACACAAACTTAGCAGTCATAAAATCATTAGGAAAATCACCTAATGCTTTTTTCATAACATTTAATTCCTCTTGTGATTTAATTTCAACACCATTTAAGAAATCGAAAGCCTTAGATTGTTCACCCGCAACGAAGTTCTGCGTCATGTAATCATCTGGGAAATCTTGTTTTGCTTTTTCTTTCACTTTATTCATAGCACCTGCCTTATCAATGCTTTTCATAGGATTTGTGAAAGCACCTGTAGCTTGTTGCGGTTCCTTTTTAGGTTCTTCTTTCTTTTCTGGTTGCGCAGCAGGTTGCTTCGCTTCTTGTTTTGGCTCTTCTTTCTTAGGTTGTTCTTGCTTTGCAGTTTGAGCCGCCGGAGTTTGGACATTTGCCTGTTCTTTCTTCGCCAATTCCTCTTTTAATTTTTTCACTTGTGCATCAAGAACTTTATTTTCTGATTCTAATACAGAAATATCCCCTTTTAATTTTTCTTTTTCTTTAAAGTGCTCATCTACTAATTTATTATACTCCGCTTCCGTATACGTATTTTTGCTACTTGTTGTTGAGTTTTCTGTCGTAGTAAAGATACTACTAATGCCAATAATGACAATAAATGCAATTACAACACCTAGCACACCGAAAATCAGTTTTTTATTCATCCTAAACCTCCCAAAATGTAAGATTTCCAAAGCGATCCTAACAGATTGAATTACAACTTTTTCGTCATATTATGTCGAATAAAAAACAAAAAGAAAGGAGATAGAATATAACATTAGTAAATTATATACATGTATTGAATATGTTATGTATTTTAGGAGATGACGTATGCTAGATGAAAATGAAATTAGATACCTTGTTACATGCTTTTTTCTCCTATTTTGTACGGTTACAAATATTAATGAATCGAGGAAATCACAAACAGTTTTACACAGAGGATAGTAAATATTCTTAAGTTGATAGGCACATAGAAAATACTGGGGTATCAACATTTCAAAGTTCTATACATGTGAACGGGCACGTTGTCACGGAAGATATTTTCCTTCCGATAACGTGTTTTTTTATTTACATAATGTTCCTTGGTTTTAGAAAAAGATATAATATAAATCTCGAATATACATTGAATTCTTTATATTACAGCTAAAAAAGGAGAGTGCATGTTGAAAAAACGAACAATAATAATAGGTATTACTGCATATGGCTTGTTATGCATGTCATCTGTGTATATATATACAAAACAGATCGCCAATCCTGTTATGAGTGATGTAGGTAAATTACTTCCTACAAAGATTAAGCGGGTTGAAAATGCGGGGGATGAGCATGCCTTACAGAAGCTAGTGAAAGATGCGAATACTTCAGGTGAGAAGATTTCAATTGCCGGAATGCAGCATAGCCAAGGCGGACAAACTTATTATCCAAATGGTACGGTGCTAGATATGAAAGGTTATAACAAAATATTAGAGTTTGATCCAGAGAAAAAGAGAATTCGCGTGCAAAGCGGTGTGACATGGGATGATATTCAAAAGAAAGTAAATCCATATGGTCTTGCTGTGCAAGTGATGCAGTCTCAAAATATTTTTACAGTTGGCGGTTCGCTAAGCGTAAATGTACATGGACGTGATATTCGTCATGAAGCACTCATTGATACAGTAGAATCATTTCGATTGTTAATGGCAGATGGTACGGTTAAGAATGTAAGCAGAGAAGAAAATGCTGATTTGTTTCCTTATGTTATTGGAGGTTACGGATTATTCGGTGTGATCTTAGATGTGACGCTTAAGCTAACGGATGACGAACTATATGAAATGCAGACAAAAACGCTAGATTATAAGGAGTATACAGCATATTTTAAAGAGAAGGTGAAAAAGGAAGAGAATGTTCGAATGCACCTAGCGCGTATTTCCGTAGCTCCAAACTCATTTTTAAAAGAAATGTATGTAACAGATTATGTTGTAGCAGAGAACCAAAATAAACGGGAAGAATACAGCAAACTAAAGGAAGAAAATATTATTGCTGCACCGAAATTTTTCCTTGGATTATCAAGGTATAGTGACTGGGGAAAGAATACGTTTTGGGATATACAAAGGAACTACATGGAACGCATAAATGGAACATATGAAACTCGAAATAATGTGATGCGATCAGATAGTACGTTTATGGAATACGAAAATCCAAATCGAACAGAGGTTTTACAAGAATATTTTGTACCTATCGATCACTTTACAGCGTATATAGATGATTTGCGAAATGTATTAAACAAAGAAGAATTAAACCTTCTTAACATTACGATCCGTTATGTAGAAAAAAATGAGAATGCGGTTTTATCCTATGCAAAAGATGATATGTTTGCACTTGTGCTTCTTATTAATCAAGGACGTTCTGAGAGTGAAATAAAGAAAACGAAAGCAGTGTTAGGGAAGATGATAGATGTTACTTTAAAGCACAATGGAAGTTATTATTTACCTTATTATTCCTATCCGACGAAGCAGCAGCTTGAGCAAGCATATCCTCGTATAGAAGAGTTTCTTCAAAAAAAGAAGGAAAGTGATCCGCAAGAACGTTTTGTAAATTTATTTTATAAGGAGTACAGTGAATGACATATAGAAGATTTGTAACTTCGCAAAGTATAATCATGATGGCCGGTAGTATGGTATTCCCCTTTTACATACTACTGCTTCGAAATGTTGAAGATAGTTTCTCTCAATTTGGTTGGGCATATGGCTTATTTACGTTAACTTCAGCTTTAGTGTACCCACTAGTTGGAAAGATATCTGACAGGTTTGGGGATAAAAGGCTATTAATTGTATATGCTTGGTCTATGGCGGTATTAATGCTCTTTTTTCCCATTGCTACAGAAGTTTGGCATGTTTATATTCTGCAAATTATAATGGGCTGCTTAGGTGCCGTGCAACGCAACACAGAAAAAACATCACTTGCACGAAAAGTAGAAAGTAAAGAAGCAGGCTATGAAATAGGAAAATACCATGTATGGACTTCAATTGGTGGTGCAGTAGCTGTTATTGCAACAGGGTATCTAGTAGATTTTTTAACGATTGGTACCATTTTTTATATTGCTTCAGCTTTATATATGGTGAGCGGTATTGTAATAGGGAGGCAGAATAAATAAATAAATAAATAAAAAAAGAGCATTACTAATGCTCTTTTTTACAGAGTATTGAAAAACAATTTTGTCATGAACAAAATCGTTTTATTTCTTGCTAAATCGGCGTAATCCTTACGCTATCCCATTATATCATGTTTATTAAATTATACTTTATGGCATATTGAACAAGTTCACTTTTTTTAGAAAGATTAAGTTTGTTCAACATTCTCGTCTTATGAGTATCAACCGTTTTTATACTGATAGTTAATTCTCGAGCAATTTCAGACAATGAAAAACCTTGCACAAGAAGTTGCAATACCTCTCGTTCACGTGGACTTAAAATTACATACGGATTTCGAGAATCTGTTTCGTTTTGCATTTTTTTAAGCATCGTTGAAATTTCCTTTGGGCGAAGGTATATGTACCCATCCATAACGGAATCAATGGCATTGTATAACTCTTCATCCACAGCTGCTTTCGGGACGTAACCTGAAGCTCCCGCGTTCATGATTGATGTTATATAATCCTCATCTTCATGCATGGTAAGCACTATGACTTTCGCTTGTTCATAACGTAATTTAACCTCTGTTAGAACCTGAATTCCATCCATGCGTGGCAAAGATATATCCAATATTAGAATATCGGGCCTTAAAATGCCGTAAAGTTGAAGTGCTTCGAGTCCATCAGAGGCTTCACCTACAACTTTTAAGGACGGTCTTTTTTGTAATAGTAGTTTTAAACCCGCTCTCATCAAAGCGTGGTCATCAACTAGCATTATGCTGATTGTCTTTTCCATCTTGACACCCTTCTCTCTGTTTTAATGGGATAGACACCATAATCTCAGTCCCGCCGATATTGTGCGTTCTGATAAAAAATGAACCACCTAGTAATTCTGCTCTTTCTTTCATTCCATATATTCCGATTCGATTTTGCTGGCGAGCTTTTTCAAAATCGTTCTCATTTATACCGTGACCGTTATCACGGATGTTCAACAAAGTAGAACAATCCCTTATCTCCATGTTAATCACAATCTCAGTGGCTACTGTATGTTTCACTACATTGGTAAGACTTTCTTGAACGATTCGGTATAGCGCTACAGCAATATGACTATCTATGACAGCAACATCGTCATTAGGAGCGTGTAGAATTACCGTAAGAGCGAATTTTTCTTCAAATTTTCTTACGTATTTCCTTAATGCCGGAATTACTCCCATATCATCAAGGATGGGTGGCCTTAATTCTACTGCTAAATCTCTAATTTCTCGTAAAATACCTGCCGCAGTCTCTCGACTTACATTAAGTAACTCCAGTTGCTCGGCATCTTTAGCTTCATTAGCCAAAATACGCATTGTAACCATTAGAAAAGTAAGAGCTTGGCTTGTTTCATCATGAAGTTCACGAGAAATTCTTTTTCTCTCCTCTTCATGAGCGGATAATAATTTCAAAATCAACGTATCTCGAAGGGCATCCTTTTCTTGAAGTTCCTTCAATAATTTTTCTACTGCAGTCCTAGAACTAATTAGATTGTCAGCCATTTCATTAAAAGCACGCGCAAGTTTTCCAACTTCATCGTCACCCTCCGCTTTAGCCCTTAAGGATAAATCACCCGCTGTTATACCTGCTGCTGTATCAACTAAACTATTGATTGGTCGAGTAATGATACGAGTCACATAATAAGCTATACCTGCCGCTCCCATACAGACCAAAAATGTAGCAACAACCAATTCTATTATTTTAGTAAAAATATAGCTTTTCGCCTGCTTTTCTGCCATTCCAACTCTAACAAATCCTACACCTCCCTCTTCGATTGGAACCAGTATGTCATGGATATTTCCTTCATCTGAAGTTAGGATAGCGTAATTTTCAGTATTGATACCATCAGGCTTATGTGCGTTTACTATTCCTTTCGGCAGGTGTTTGGAGAATGTATTTCCGACAAGGACATTATTATTGTTAATGACCAGTATATAACGCACATCTTTGTTGGCTTCCTGTGCCCGGGTAATGAGAAGATGAATCGAATAGTAATCGTCAGTCAAAATGTAATCCGAGGACAATGCCGCAATATTATCGGCAATATTTACACCACGTTTTTTTAGGTCCTCTGTCATGATTTTTGTGAGTGATTCCCAAATGATACATCCTAATACTAGGGCGAGAAAGAGTAGCGAAACGAATATAGCTCCAAATATCTTCTGGTTTATTTGTAATTTATTCAGCCATTTCATAGATGACCCTCATATAACCTTGGCTCAAATGGAACAAAACGATCAATAAACAGTCCCTGAAACGCTGGTTTTATTATTTCTTGTTCGTGCATAGAAATGAAACTTTCTTTGATAATTCGCTTCTCTTCATCAGGTAAATTACTGTTGATGACAACAGGACCGGTACCAATCGGTTCCGTTTTTGCAATAACTTTTAAATCCTTAATCAGTTCTGGATTTTTAAGTTTGGTACGCTCAAAGACTAAGCTATCAACAGCTGCAGCATCAACAACCCCATTTATCACAGCACTTAGGGAGCTTTCATGATTATATGTAAAAACATAACGACTAAAGAAATGTTCTGGCGTTTCACTTAATTCAGCTAATTTTTTCCTCACAAAAATATATCCGGAATAACTGGTTGGATCGCTAAAAGCAATGTTTTTCCCTCTTAAATCATATATACTAGATATTTCTTTTTTGCTGTGTACGACGACATAACCATAATAATATGGAACCCCCATTCGCTCTTGCATGGCAATTGCTTCTAGACCTTCAACATGTCTGTAGGTAATATATGCTCCTGTTGAAAGTATGGCTATATCAGCACCTCCATTCATCATCAACATACTAATCTCATTATAACTCTTGCGCTGAATGAGAATTACAGGTCTATGGAGCTTCTCTCCAATATAGTTAGCTATTTTCCTGTAGTACATAATTGTATCAGCCTTTGATAACACACTTGAAATTGCGATTCGTACAGGAGAGGGCTTGTCATCTTGTGAACCAACAGGCGTGGTGTCAGATTCGGAGAAAACAATTTGAGGGCTTGAACGCTCATGCTGACATCCTATTAAAAGTAAAGTAATAAGCAATATTAAAAAAAGCCTCAAACAATTTATCATACTTTCCTCCATTCTTGTAGGCGAGGAATTTATCCCCCTATTCCTTTTGGATCCTCACCTCAACATCGAGAGACAAACAAAGAAAACAGATAGGGATAACTACCCGTAAAAACTCGATTGGTGAGAGCTTTCCATAAGTGGGAGATGAAGCTCCCACACTTATGGAAGTTTCACTTTATGTATTAATCCGATTTACTGAATCATGCTTGATTCAATGTTTTTGAAGTTTATATTTATATATTACTTCAGAACAATCTATGAAATCTACGGAAGATCGTATACAACACTACTTTTCGTGTCAGAGCTGTGACAGAAAAGTAGTGTTGTATACAAATAAAAAACGATGACTTTCTTTTTAGGGAGAGCAGAGCAGTTATCTATGTATATATAAATACAAATTGATTTTTCAACATATAAGTCGCTGCTATGCAGAACAAAACATGACCGCTACTTGCTTTCTCCCTTTGTTTTAGACTTTGCACGTGGCAGGAAAAGGAACTGACCTCTTCTATGCATGGCCAGTTGCTCTCGTCCTCCCCTAAAAAGAAAGTGGTTTTTATGTCATTTTTTCAATTTGTATTTATATATTGTTGAAAAATTAAAACAGGTTTATATAGCCATGAATATTGTTTGTAAGATAATTTCTGACAGACTCTACTATTTTATCTTACATAAAATCAGATATTTACTGATAGTTTAACGAATTGCCATATAAGATAATGTAACCAAGGAGGTATATAACACAAGTATTTTTGAAAACGTCTCCACCAAATTGGCACTCTATTGAAATGCTAAATTTCATGCTAATCTAAGTTTTTTCTGTAAATCAAAGTAAAGAAATCGAGGTAGATAGTATGTTCTCATTTTTGAAACCTAAAATCGCTACTACAAAAATAGCACCAGATCAGGTTCAAACAACCTATAAGCTTTTCCGGCTTCAATCTTTATTAGGAGTATTCTTTGGTTACATAGCTTACTACATAGTACGCAACAATTTCGCCTTATCTACTCCTTATCTGAAAGAACAACTCAATCTTAGTGCTACAGAAGTAGGGCTATTAAGCAGTTCCATGCTTATTGCTTATGGAATTAGTAAGGGCTTGATGAGTAGTATAGCGGATAAAGCTAACCCTAAAAGGTATATGGCGCTCGGGTTGCTTCTGTGCGCTATGGTTAATATTATGATGGGATTCAGCACCGCATTTTGGATGTTTGCAATTCTCGTTATTTTCAATGGATTTTTTCAAGGAATGGGAGTTGGACCTAGCTTTATTACTATTGCAAACTGGTTTCCTCGTAAGGAAAGAGGAACTATCGGTGCCATATGGAATATTTCTCACAATATAGGTGGAGGTATCGTAGCACCTATCGTTGGTATGAGTTTTGCTATGTTAGGCTCCAATCACTGGCAAGCGGCAAGCTATCAAGTTCCGGCTGCTATAGCCATTGTTATTGCACTAGTAATACTAACCCTTATTAAAGGCTCACCGGTAAGTGAGGGCTTGCCTCCGTTAAGCGAAATCATCAAGGATGAATCCGATTCGAAAATGCAACAAAGCGCTGACTCAAAACCGCCAGTAGACATGAGTGCCTGGCAGATTTTTAAGAATTATGTTTTATTTAACAAAAATGCATGGTTCGTTTCCTTCGTAGATGTTTTCGTTTACATGGTTCGTTTCGGCATTATAAGCTGGTTGCCTATTTATTTGTTACATGTAAAACATTTCACTAAAGAAGAGATGAGTGTTGCCTTTTTATTCTTTGAATGGGCAGCTATTCCTTCTACTCTGTTGGCTGGTTATCTATCAGACAAATTATTCAAAGGACACCGCATGCCGCCAGCAATCATTGCTATGACAATGATACTCGTCTGCATCATTGGTTACTGGCAAAGTACATCTTTACATTGGGTAACTATCTTCGCTGCCATTATTGGATGCTTGATTTACATTCCACAGTTTCTAGCTTCAGTACAAACTATGGAGGTAGTTCCATCTTTCGCTGTTGGCTCTGCAGTTGGCTTGCGAGGTTTTATGAGTTACATTCTAGGTGCATCTTTAGGTACTACCCTCTTTGGTGTAATGGTTGACAAAGTAGGATGGAATGGTGGTTTCTATGTATTACTAGCAGCAACCGTCTGCTGCATCATATGCTGTATATTCGCCCATCGAGGAGCAAAAGAGCTGGAACTCAACAGAAAGCAGGGGCTCCAATCCTAAGATAACTATATTCTGAGGATATTATAGACAAAAAAAGATTGCTGTTTAAGCAATCTTTTTTTCAGGCTGTAGAGAAAGCCTTCTCTACAGCCTGTTTTTGTGTCTGAACATCTTTTTATCTGTCAACACTGATAAAAAAGATGTAAAGGAGCGATGTTTCATGATGGGAGCACTGAAAAATCATCGTGATGAGCGTGTAACAATTTCTGTAGAAGAGTTAGTTCCACACGATCATTTTCTTCGTGCAATTGAAGCCACTATTAATTTTGATTTTATTGAGGAGAAGTTACGTCCCTATTACTGTGAAAATAATGGCCGTCCCTCTATTCATCCTATCGTTTTATTTAAAATGATGTTTATTGGTTATTTTTACGGTATTCGATCGGAACGTCAATTAGAAAAAGAAATTAAAACAAATATTGCGTACCGCTGGTTTTTAGGGTTTTCTTTATCAGATTCCGTTCCAGATCACTCCACAATTAGCTGGAATCGTCGCACTCGTTTTCTTCATACAAACATTTTTGAAGAAATCTTCGATGAAATCGTACGTCAAGCGATGGAACATCGTATGGTGGGAGGACGTGCATTAATGACAGATTCCACTCACGTGAAGGCGAACGCAAATAAAAATAAATTTGTGCACAAAGTAAAAAAAGAGCGTCCTAAATTATATATAGAAGAATTAGAAGCGGCAGTCATGGGAGATCGGGAGAAACACGGAAAAAAGAATTAAAACCAAGAAAGGAAAGTGATACCCCAATCAAAAAAACACGTGTAAGTACAACGGATCCTGATAGTGGCTTTTTAATGAGAGATGGAAAACCAAATGGTTTTCATTTCTTAGACCATAGAACAACTGACGCAAAATATAATATTATTACAGACACTTTTATTACGGCTGGAAATGTAGCGGATGCCAAAGAACTACATGGCTATCGATACGCGCTCGTTTTCAAGGGCTGAAGTCTGTCCAAATGCAGGCTTAACTCACCGCAACCTGCCAAAATATGAAAAAAATAGCCCTTCACCTGCCAAAAAAGGGTCAGGTGAAGGGCTATTTTTCTTATTTCTATCATTTTTTAGTGTTTTTCACTCATTGGAAATTCAATTTTTACCTACTGAAACTTTCATGTTCATTAGCTTTTCCGCACATCGAAAAATGCTGGAGAATTTCCCTTTTCCATTATAGCAATAAAACCAGCTTATATCATATGAAATATTGCATACGGGAATATATTGATATAATGTTATGCGCTCACTATAATAAGAGTATAAAGATTTACAACATCTTAATACTCAAAAAAAAAGGAGGAAATAATATGGCAATCGCAATGGCAGTTTTAAAATTTCTAGGTGGAATCATCCCATTCGTACAAGAACTTTTAAAAGCAGTAATGTAAGTTCATTATCTTACTATACAAAATAAGAGGAGGAAATAACATGGCAATCGCAATGGCAGTTTTAAAATTTTTAGGTGGAATCATCCCATTCGTACAAGAACTTTTAAAAGCAGTAATGTAAATTCATTATTCCGAAATTGCAATTATATGTAAAAAAATATCATACAAATGATCTGTATATCAAGAATGAATTGATGTGCAGATCATTTGTGTGAGCAAACTTTTAACAAGAAAAAGAATCCCAGAGAAATCATAAGGGATTCTTTTTCTTTATGTAGGGGTTCAGGCGGATACGTGTAAAATTAGGTCATAGAAATACATTTTTTACTAATAGTTATTTGTCGAGGATATTTGTAACATAAACGTTCATATTCTAACCGTTGAACTAGCGTAATCAACCCATAAGTTTGAACCAGTCTTTTCATAAAAGCATATGTCGCTTGTGTATCTCTCTTTTTACGCAGTTGAATATCAAACGTTTGTCCCTCTTTGTCAATGGCGCGATATAAATAGCACCACTTTTCGCTTCCTCAATTGAGTAATAAAAAATGATTCAATGTGTTTTCATATTATATAATTTTTAAGTTCTTCCCAAGCTGCATGTACAATGAATTCCACTTCTTCTTCTGAAGAATAGGTTCCAATGTTTAGATACGTTATTTTATCTAAATAACAAGACAATCTCTCTTTTCTAAATGCATCCTTCATATCATTTTTTATAACTAAATGTAAATTCCACTGTTCATTCCCAGCGTTTTCAATGAGATAATCTGAAGGATGAATCTCTTTATCTTCGAAACCTGATTGATTCGCTTCCATCAATTTCATATCTATTTTCTCCTTCAAATGCATTTATTTTTATCGTTGCAGTTCCATTTCTTTATATACAATAACAACATTACTCATTAAATATAATATTGTTATACATTCGTTACTATCTAAATACATGACAAAAAGCTTACAAATGTGTAAGGAAACGAAGCGTTTATGCCGCGAAATGTTGGTGCTACCCCATGCCCATCAAGCTAATATTCTGAAGTGTCCCCAAAACGAAAATTTTATTATTTTACAGTTATTTATGAGAATTCAACTCATTTTCTTCGTTCTGGGGAACTACCAATTTCTTAAGTTGATAGTAGCTATGCAATATTTATACGGGAAATAAGAACAATTCTGAGAAAACATACGTAATAAAACAAGAATGTATATATTCTTGCATAAATCTTTTAAAAGAGAAATAGGTCTAATCCTTGATGAATATAGAGCTAGTCTCTGTGTTTACTGCGTATAATGATGCGTTATGTTAACTTCACATGTATAGAATATACAAAAGAAAAAGTGAAGAAATGTAGAATACCTCACTATTTATAATGGTGAAATTTGTTACATATGGAGAGGAGAGAGATTTTATGATGATCTGGATACCAATAGTTACAGGAATTATAATTGGTTTGGCGATTTTAGGAATCACCTTTTTACTTAAAAAGATGTTTAAATCAAAAGTGATTTTATTTTTACCTGCAATTTTATCCATGTTAGGTTCAACCTATTCGATATATTATGGTTTAGTAGTAATTAGGGGGCTTGAAGGCGTAGCATATTTATTTATAGTTTTTCCAGTTTATTTATGTGCGATAGGTGCAATTGTTTATGCTACCAAAAACAAAAACACCTAATTCAAGAATTACTTCCGATAACACTGATTATGTGAATGGAAAGTCCCTTCAGTACTTGAAGGGACTTTTAAAGGTTTTGTGATACTTTATGTTAGCAAAAAGTGCTTTCATGTGCAGAAAACACCTTTTCAGTCTACAACTATTATTTAACAGTCTAATACTTTTTTCTATAGTCTAAAACATTTTTTAATGAGACAGAAAGAACTAGCAAAATATATAAATTACTACAACAACAAACGAATTAAAGCAAAACTAAAAGGCATGAGCCCTCGTACAATACCGAACTCATGCCCCAAAATCCGCTTAATGAAATAACATGTCTAACTTTGTGGGGTCACTTCAAAGGAACGAGGGATTTTTTTCTGTTTTATCTTTTTATCAGAACCACATTAAATAAAGAGCTTTCTACTAATAAACTTATTCATAACGAAGGGCTTCAATTGGATCTAATTTTGCTGCTTTGTTCGCTGGAATCAACCCGAAAATAATACCAAGTGTCATAGAGAATAACACACCACCAACGACTACTTGCCATGAAACAAGTGGTGGCCATTTTGCAAATGTTGACACAATATATGCACCGCCATACCCAAGGCCAATTCCAATTAGTCCTCCAAGAAGCGTTAACATAACAGCTTCAATTAAGAACTGTAGTAAGATTTTACTACGCGTTGCTCCAAGTGCTTTACGTACCCCAATCTCACGAGTACGCTCTGTTACAGATACAAGCATAATGTTCATAACACCGATACCACCAACGACTAGTGAGATACCAGCAATACCACCGATAATCATCGTCATGATATTTGTCATTTTAGAAATACCCTCTTGAATTTCTTTTAAGTTTAGTACCTCATATTTACCTGTAAACTCACTTGGCTTACGACTATTTAATACATCAGCTGCTTTCTTTCCAGCAGCATCTAAATTATCGACTTTTTTCGCTTGAACAGAAATACTTTGAATTTCATCTGTTCCATACAACGTTGGCCATAACGTTAATGAAATTAACGCCTCGGAATCTCCCATTCCCATAAATCCACCTGTCGCTTCATATACACCAATGATTTGCATTGGCTGGCCTTTCATTTCGATGATTTTTCCAATGGGATTCTCTTTTTCAAATATCTTTTTTTCTAAACCAGTGCTAATCATGACAACATTATTTCCTTGTTCAATATCTGTATCATTTAAAGAACGACCTTTTTTTACCTTAACTTTATTTACAGCAAAGTATTCATCGTCTAGCCCTTTTATATTTACCATTTCTTTTTTATCATTAACATCAAGTGTTTCCATATTTGAATTTGTCTTAATTACATGTGCAATCTCTGGAATCTTCTTAATTTCAAAAATATCTTCTTCCGTCAATTTCGGTTGTCCTATTGATTCCATACCGGATGGATCATTCATGTCGGCCTTATAATGAATAGAAATCACACCATTTCCAGAACCAACAAATTGTGATTTTAATGCAGCTTCCCCGCCCTGCCCAATCGCAACAACGGTAATAATAGAACCTACACCGATAATAATCCCAAGCATTGTAAGGGCTGAGCGCAGCTTATGAGCTAGAATAGAAGATAGGGCAATTTTGATACTATCTAGTAAACTCATACCGCACACCTTCTGTCTTCTGTAATTTTCCCATCTCTTAACACAATACGGCGTGAAGAATATGCAGCAACTTCCTCTTCATGCGTAACCATAACAATCGTCGTACCTTCTGCATTTAACTTTGTAAAAATATCCATAACTTGTTCCCCTGACTTCGTATCAAGAGCACCAGTTGGCTCATCGGCCATAATAAACGTTGGATCATTCGCAATGGAACGTGCGATAGCAACACGCTGCTTTTGCCCACCTGAAAGTTCGCTTGGCAAGTGATGCACGCGGTCGGATAATCCGACTTTCCCAAGTGCTTCAAGAGCTCTCTCGCGGCGCTCTGCTTTCTTTACACCACCATATATAAGTGGAAGTTCTACATTTTCTACTGCTGAAAGACGTGGCAATAAGTTGAAATGCTGGAATACAAAGCCGATATATTCATTACGAATGAGTGCAAGTTTTGACTCGTCTGCTGTTAAGATATTCACAGCGTTCAATATGTATTCACCCTCTGTTGGACGATCTAAGCAACCGATAATATTCATAAGTGTTGATTTTCCTGAACCAGAAGGCCCCATAATCGACACAAATTCACCACTTTGAATTGTCAAGCTAATGCCATGTAAAATCGGTACCGCAAGCTGCCCTTGATAATATGTTTTATGAATGTTATTTAACGTAATCATTTTTCTTTCACTTCCATTCCGTCATACACGTTGTCGGAAGGATTTTTAACCACCTTTTGCCCCACTGTTACGCCTTCAAGAACTTCTATCCAGTCTCCATCAGTAGAACCTTTTTTCACATTTTGTTTACGAAGCTTTCCTTTTTCTTCTACATAAACAAATGCATCTTCGCCTTTTTCTACAATGCTCTTGCTAGGAACAGCAATCATATTCTTGTTTTCTAAACTGACTTGTAAGGATACATGATAGCCTGGAGACAATCCTTCTTGTCCATCTAAACTAGCTTTATATGTATACTGAGACATATTTTGTGTTACTTCACCGCCTGCGCCAGCTGCTGCCATTTCTGCACTCGTTGGGAACTCACTTACTTCTATGATCTTCCCTGTCCACTTCTTCTTACTATTCGTTTTTGTAGTTACAGTGAATGTTTGATCTTTTTGAATTTTTGATTTTTGAATTTCTGTTAATGTCCCTTGAATTTGGAATGGATCTTTAGAAGCAATTTGTAAGAATGCTTTTCCTTGTCCGCCCATTGCTTGCGCTGAGCTTTGTGCTGCATCTTTATCTAGCTTTTGTACAACACCCGAAAAATTACTATAAATAGTAAGTTCATTTTGTTTTTTCTTTAACTGCTCTGTTTGTAATTGACCTTTTTCTTTCTCTAGGCCAGTTGTTTTTTGCTGCATCTCTAATTCACTTACTTGTTCTTCTAAAGGGTCTGTTACTTCTTTGCCAGCACCGCTATCTTTTGCTTTCTTAATCTCTTTATTTAGTGACTCTATTTTCTTTTCCCCTTGATCATAGCGCATACTTGCCATTTTTTGATCAAGCTCAGCCTGCTTCAATTGTAGATTAATTTCTTCATTATCATAGGAGAATAATTTCGTTCCTTTTTCTACTTCTTGCCCTTCTTTCACCACAATATCCTTTACTTTTCCTTTTGTCGGTTCTGCATAGAAGCTCTCAATATTCCCAGGCTTTACTTGTCCCGAAATCAATTTTGTATTATTAAGTTTACGTTCTGTTACTTTTTCGAAGCTAACAGCATCTGCCTTTGCCTCACCTTTTTTCTTACCTTGCATCACAAAAATATTGATGGCTGCAATGACAATAATTAATGCAATAACCCCAATGATAATCCATTTCTTCTTCTTTTTCTTTGGAGTACGAACGATATTTGGTAACATAATTTATCTCCTTTTTTATTAGTCTATATTTTTATCGTAAATTATTAATATAACATGAAGTAAATATAAGCACATTATGTAATATTGCATAATATGGGTTCTGGTGCAAAATTGTTAGTTAGAAACATACGAAAAAGCCAAGGCTTTCTTGAAAAAGCGCTTGGCTGCTTGTGTATCTCTTGATTTACTTAGGTAAAAATCAATGGTATTTCCTTCTGAATCGACTGCACGATATAAGTACATCCATTGATCTTTTACTTTCATATAGGTTTCATCGACTCTCCACGAGTCATTTGTTGATTTAAGATGATGTCGTACTTTCTCTTCTAATTGAGGTCCATATTGATGAACCCAGCGCATAATCGTTGTGTGAGTAATTGATAATCCTCTTTCCTCCATCATTTCCACCAGGTTACGGAAGCTCAAATTGTACCGTAGATACCACCTTACTGTTAATAAGATTATTTCAGGCTGATAATGCTTCCATTTAAACAAATTTTCCTTTTCCCTACTGATCACGCACCTTTTTTAGAGTCATACTATCAGTATGTCCAAGATTAGGAGATTACTTGCAAGAGTCTTGGGATTTTTGTACCCGAACCCTTTTTCTTGTTTAAAGTTTGCTCACACAAATGATCTGCACATCAATTCATTCTTGATATGCAGATCATTTGTATGATAATTTTTAAAAATAAGTGCGGATAATTATATTACATGAATGCTTTTAGAAGTGTTGCTACTAATGGAATTACTCCACCTAAGAATGATAAAACTGCCATTGCGATTGCCATATTATTTCCTCCTCTTATTTTGTATAGTAAGATAACAAACTTACATTACTGCTTTTAAAAGTTCTGCTACGAATGGGATGATTCCACCTACAAATTTTAAAACTGCCATTGCGATTGCCATATTATTTCCTCCTCTTATTTTGCATAGCAAGATAACGAACTTACATTACTGCTTTTAAAAGTTCTGCTACGAACGGGATGATTCCACCTACAAATTTTAAAACTGCCATTGCGATTGCCATATTATTTCCTCCTCTTATTTTGTATAGTAAGATAACGAACTTACATTACTGCTTTTAAAAGTTCTGCTACGAATGGGATGATTCCACCTACAAATTTTAAAACTGCCATTGCGATTGCCATATTATTTCCTCCTCTTTTGTTAGTGCTAAGATGTAATTTATCTTTATGCTTTTATTATAGTAAGCGCTTTCATTTTTATCAATACATTCTTATATGCAATATTGCATATAAGAATGTAGCAAGTCCCCTTTGCATTGTTATTAAGAATAGAATTAATGGTTCTGGTGCAAAAACTTCAGGGTAATTACAAGTAATCTCTAAATCTTGGACATACTGAAACTATGACTTTAATAAAGGAGTGTGATCAGTATGAAAACGAAAATTTGATTTTTTTATAGTTATTTAAGAGAAATGCTCTTATATATTAAAAGAAATTACTAATTTCTTAACATCAAGAAAATCTATTTTTCACACTCTCAAATTATGTTTGTAATTGAAATCTATATAGAAATGCTCTTATATTTCGTTTCATTTCCATATATAGGTGAAATAATAAAAAAGCTAGCATTTTGCTAGCTTTTTCATTATTTCGAAGTAAGAGCAACTAAAACATCTACTGGATAATCAACTGATTTTTTCACTTTATATTCTACTGCATTTCCTTTTCCAAAAGCGTTAGACATTTGATTTAAAAGATCATTTGCAGTTCTATCAGACATCCATTTTTGTAATCCTGCGCCTGGAACAACAGAATAGTTAGCTACTTGTTGATATAATGCAGTTCTATATTGGTCATATGCATAATCAGACTTTGGATTAAAATCAAATGTCTTCGTAACTGTACTTTCTTCTGAAATTGTATTTTGATAACCAAAACTCCAAGTTAATGAAGCTGACATTTTAACAATATCTCCAAAACCTGCTTCCATCCCAATTGTTTGAGATAAACCTACAGATATATTATGAGAAACACCACTTGTAACAGCTTTACTCCAGTGATAACCTGAATTTTTATCTATTACATTTGAATCAATTAATTTCCAATCTAGTTCTTTTTTTAATTTCGTATCCGCTACTACTGGATCCGTTTTAGGAATTGCTATTGAATATAGTACACTTCCTTCACTTCCTGCTACTGGAATTTTTTCGCCGGATTTAAACCAAGTACCATCTGGTTTTACAGCCTTATATCCTGATAAATTTAACACATCTCCTGATGTATTCCCCTTAGCAACAACATCTACATATGCATAATCAATTAACTTTCCCTCATCTGTAGAAACATGCCATTGACCAGGGAATTCTTCATAAGGACCCGTAGGAACGTAAGGAAGTTGTGTACCATTTTGAGCAACTTGTTCTGCTGACATAGGTGCTTTTCCTTCTTGAGAACTGATTACTACCGGAAGATTTCCTACATTCGTAGTATCAGTAGCTGCCGAAGAAAATCCTGGGGCTACAAGTAAAGCTGAACTTAATACAAAAGCTGCGGGAATGATTTTTTTCATACGTTTCATAATATCTCTCCTCTTCTTCCATTATTTCTACAAGATTACAAAAGATGAAATTATACTGTACATTGCTTATACTTTTGCTATGTAGAAACATAGAATGCCATTTTTTTATAAATATGCTACTTTTGTGATTCTAAATTATCTCCACGCTAAATAAACTGATTATTGAAATAATTAACTTGACATAATGTTACTTGCAACTTTACTGCACTTTTCTTAGTACAATCGTCTCCTTTTTTAGTGGTCATACCAATTACACCCTTATTAAAACATTAAATTTTCAATGCGTAAATAGTAGAATTTTGTCGATTTCATTCAATAATTTAATTATCACGTATTAATATGAGCGGAAATATTATACTTCTAAAATTACTATTTAATATCATTTAGGTAATTAAAATAGTTTCAACTTGATATATCTGGTT
Source organism: Bacillus sp. IT-79MI2 (assembly GCF_949768135.1). Taxonomy (NCBI): domain Bacteria; kingdom Bacillati; phylum Bacillota; class Bacilli; order Caryophanales; family Bacillaceae; genus Bacillus; species Bacillus sp. IT-79MI2. Next base: position 71,632 of record NZ_CATKPV010000055.1, read on the forward strand.
AAAAAATCACTATTTTAATCTATAAAAAAATAATAATACCAATTAAATATTATTAACATAATTTAATCACACTCTGCACAACGATTCCCTTTATTTGGATATGCGAAATTGCATTAAAATATACCCTTTTGGCACCCTTAGCTTGATGGTGATGGGGTCACGCGAATTTCGTACGCTAAGGTACAATCGAGCTTGATTCCCTTCTTAAAAGCACAAGTCGTGGAACAAGCTATTCTATCGTATCGAAGAAGTTAATTAGGAGTTCCTTATCTTGTTTTATTGAAGCGTTCGTTCAATAAAACATATAAAAGGCAGACCATTTTACTGGTCTGCCTTTTGAAGTATCATTTAAGCTTTCTCGTTTTCCCAATCTTTTCT
>NZ_CATKPV010000056.1:0-70699 GCF_949768135.1 Bacillus sp. IT-79MI2
CATGAGTGAACCTTTTTTTATTATTTTACAGAGATGATCTCAACTTGCATTTCTCCACCTGGCGTTTGAATTGCTACTTTTTCACCAATTTGCTTACCTAGTAAGCTTTTTGCGATTGGAGAATCGTTAGAAATTCTTCCTTCAAATGGATCTGCTTCTGCACTACCAACGATTGTGTAAGCTTCTTCATCTCCATCTGGTAATTCTTTGAATGTTACAGTTTTACCTAATGTTACAACTGTAGACTCTTCGCCATTATCTTCAATGATAACTGCGTTACGAATCATATTTTCTAGTTGTGTAATACGTCCTTCTACGAATGCTTGCTCATCTTTCGCTGCATCGTACTCCGAGTTCTCAGAAAGATCACCGAAACTACGTGCGATTTTAATACGCTCTACAACTTCTTTACGTCTTACTGTTTTTAATTGCTCAAGCTCGTTTTCTAATTTTTGTTTACCCTCTTGCGTCATAGGGTATGTTTTTTCTATTGCCATGTTTTCCACTCCTTTTATATATCAATCCCCCGAAAAAAAGAGGAGTTCAATATGAAAACTCCTCCGCTTTATCCTATAGCGGAGGTTTCTAGTACACATGCACTAGCGGAGTTGTCACATACAACCCCGTATTTTCCAATTCTTCCTCATATAAAGAAGATATGTATGGAAAGTTCATATAAATATGCCCTCACCTATAGATAGATGAGGTTGGCATGTTTCATTGTATTCGATAAGAAGGGAAAAAATCCCTTCCTATCGTATATCTTTTACTATGCTATTACAAATTCACTTTTTGTTCAAGAATTGTTGCAATTTTTGTGACCATAATATCAATTGCAACATGATTTTGTCCGCCTTCTGGAATAATTATATCCGCAAATTTCTTAGAAGGCTCAATAAATTGGTTGTGCATTGGACGTACAACATTTACATACTGCTCAACAACAGAGTCCATTGTACGACCGCGCTCTTTAATATCGCGCTGCATACGACGTAAAATACGAAGGTCAGCATCCGTATCAACAAACACCTTAATATCCATTAAATCACAAAGACGCGGGTCTTCTAAGATGAGAATCCCTTCTAAAATAATTACATCTTTCGGTTCTACTGGAATAATTTCTTCTGAGCGTGTATGCAATGTATAATCATATACGGGTTTCTCAACCGGCTTATATGCAAGCAACTGATGTAAGTGCTCAATTAATAAGTCATTATCAAACGCTAATGGATGATCGTAATTTGTTTTTAAACGCTCTTCCATTGGCAGATGACTTTGGTCTTTGTAATAATAATCTTGCTCCAAAATTAAAATGGAATGACCTTGAAATTGATCAAAAATTGCTTTTGTTACACTTGTTTTACCTGATCCTGAACCACCAGCAATTCCAATTACAACCGGCTTATTCGTCCCCATTCAACTACCACTCTTTCTTATTGATGTATGCTTTTTCGCATCATATTATTCACATACACTGGTTGATCCACTTTGAATTTCACGATTTGCAACGGATGTCTCGCTGCATCTAATTCGTTTCCATCCTCATCCCAAATTTTCTCCACCGTTTGTGTAAAGTTTTCTATTTCTGGCCCAAAGAACTCAACCTCATACCCTGGTTTGAAGTAGTTACGTTGTTCGATTGTGACAATGCCTGTTTCTTCATTATAATCTAACACTAAACCAGCAAAATCATACGTTGTTTTCTTACTATGATTTCCATACATTTGTTCTTGGTATCCTGGAACTCCTTCAAAGAATGCAGGCGCTGTATCACGATTTGCACATTTATCGAGCTCATCTAACCATTCTTGTTTAAACTCAAAGTTATCAGGATCCGCGCAATATGCATCAATTACTTTGCGGTACACAGTTGCTACTGTTGCTACGTAGTGAATAGATTTCATACGTCCTTCAATCTTCAAGCTGTCAATTCCAATTTCAATCATTTTCGGAATTGAAAGGATCAAGTTTAAGTCTTTTGGACTCATTGCAAAGTGTGCATCGCCTTCTTGGAATAAAGGAAGTTCTTCTGCTTCTTTATGTTGTGATACTGCTTGAACTAGGTCATAATCCCAACGACATGACTGACAACAACCGCCACGGTTCGAGTCACGTGCTGTCATATGGTTACTTAATGTACATCTTCCAGAGTATGCAATGCACATTGCCCCATGGACGAACGCTTCAATTTCAATATCAACGTTTTCTTTAATTTCCTTCATTTCTTCATAGCCGACTTCACGAGCTAATACAAGACGATGCAAGCCTTCTTCTTTCCAATACTGCGCTGCTTTCCAGTTGGATAGAGACTGTTGTGTACTTAAATGCACTTCAACAGAAGGAGCTACACGTTTACACGTCTCAATAATAAGCGGATCTGCAACAATAATTCCTGTTACACCAGCTTTTTCAATCCCTCTTAAATAATCTTCCAATCCATCCATATTTTCATTATGTGCAAAGATATTTGTTGTTACATATATTTTTGCGCCATATTTCTTTGCAAACTCTACGCCTTCTGCCATTTCTTCTAGCGTAAAGTTCCCTGCATTTGAACGAAGACCAAATTCTTGTCCACCTAAATATACAGCATCTGCACCGTAATGAATAGCTACTTTTAATTTCTCTAAATTACCTGCAGGGATTAACAATTCAGGTTTTTTCACAATAACGCGTTTTCCATCGACTACTCGTGAAATTTCTTGTACAGTCATTTCCTACACCCTCCTCGTTTAGTAAACCGTTTCTTTAAAGAAGAATCCTGTATCTAACGGACGATTTACTGGTTGAATTTCTTCTATCTCTTTATATAAATCGTCTTTCATGTCATAATACGCATCGCGATCTTCTACACATAAATCAATAGCTTTACGATATTTCTTTGTCACTTCGATAATGTATTCAGAGCTTTTTAACACCCCATCAATTTTCAAGCTATCGATTTCAGCATCGATGAGTTCATCTAACTCATCAATGAAACAAATATCATTCGGACTCATAATATGAGTACCATTTTCGTCCTCATAAATCGGATACTTGTTATTACGCTCTGGATCATGTAAAAACATATTCTCTTCATACTTTTTCTTTTCAATCTCTAGATTACGATCTTGATATTCAAAATAGTTTCCAACTAATGAACGCTTTGATTGGAACATGCATGTCATACCGTGAATTTGCACTTCTACTTCAACTTCAGCGTTTTCTTTTAATTCAACAATTTCATCTAAGCTCAATTCACGTGCAAGCACAGCACGTTTTGCACCTTTACGGCCCCAATAGTTACATGTGAACCAGTTCGTTGCTGTCGTTTCTGTATTCCAGTGCATTTGCATGTTTGGTGCTACTTCACGCACAGTCATTAATACTGCAGGATCTCCAAAGACGATTGCATCTACCTGTACTTCTTGCAGGAATGCAACGTAGTCTTTTAATTCTTCTACTTTGTCGTTATGGAACATAGCGTTCATCGCTACGTATACTTTCATACCATTTTCATGTGCAATGCTGACAGCTTGTTTCACATCATCACGCGTGAACTCCCCTGCTAAACGTAAGCCAAACTTTTGCTCACCAATCATTACTGCACTTGCCCCTGCTTTTGCAAGAGGTTCAATGTCCGCCACCGCTCTTGGCGTTACTAACAATTCAGGTTTTTTCATACTGTTGTCACCCTCTCTTTTTACTCACGGCTACTCCATCACCAATCGGAAAAATAGTTGTATCATATCCTTCATGGTTCATTAGCCATTCATTATACGTCTTAATACGACGAATCAAACCACGCGTACGTCTATTTTCAATTTTTTCTTTTGTCGTTACAAGTCCATGGTACATAACATTATCTGAAATAATGACACCCCCCGGATTTAATAACGGTTCATATAAGTCAAAAAAGCGACGATATTGTCCTTTTGCGGCATCAATAAAAATAACATCAAATGTTCCATGTTCTTTCACTTGTTCACCTGTTTCTAATGCATCACCATAAATAACGGAAATACGCTCTTTTACAGAAGAACACTCTATATATTCAAGTGCTTTTTCATATCGATCGCTATTTCGTTCTACTGTCACAATGCGAGAATTGGGGATAGCTTGCATCATACGAATACTGGAGTAACCAATTGCTGTTCCGAGCTCTAATATGCTTGTCGGTCCAATTAAACGTAAAAATTGCAACATAAACTCCATTCCAAGACGATCCATAATTGGCACATGATGTTCACTTGCGTACTGTTCCATTTCAAGAATAAGCTTATCTTTTGGATCAATAAATGATAATAGGTACTCGTTAACTGCATCCTCCATAAATAGTCCTCCTTATTTACATGGAGAAGTGCCTCTATGACGTGTCAGTTTCTATCTTTTCACACATAGAATGCAATAAAAATACAAGCCAGCTTCACCCTTAGCTTGTACGTCCCGTTTTGATATTAAAAACGATTCTTCTGCCAGTTTTTAACCCGATATATTTTACCACAAAAAAGAGGGATATGCGACCCTTTTCGCTCTCCCTCCTATTTTCATTTCTTTTGTGTAATATATTTTTGTTTTAATGCATTATGTTCTTCTAACGTTTTTGCATAATACACTTCACCACTTGGTGCTGCTAAGAAGTAATAATAATCTGTTTGCGCAGGTTCTAACGCTGCTTGTACTGAATGCTTGCCAGAATTCGCAATTGGTCCAACAGGTAATCCTTTTACAACATACGTATTATACGGTGAATTTACTTTTAAATCCTCATATAATACACGTTCTTTATGCTTTCCAAGCGCATATAATACTGTCGGATCTGTTTGTAACGGCATCCCTTTTGCTAAACGATTATAAAAGACGCTAGAGATCTTTTGACGATCTGTAACCCCTGTCGCCTCTTCCTCAATTAAAGAAGATAATGTTAAAAGCTGGTGAACGTCCAGCTGCTTTCCTTTCATTTTCGCCTCATTTTGAACAATTAATGCATTCGTTTTTTCAAGCATCGACGTCACAATTTCTTCCAATGTTGTATCTTTTTTATAGAAAGAATATGTCGCTGGGTATAAGTAGCCTTCTAACGGATATTTAATATTGGCATCAAAAATTTTATTTGTTAATAATATCGGATATTTTTGCTGCATTTTTTGGATAAAAGCCTTATCGTTTAATTGGCGCACAACATCATCTTTATTCCATTTCAGTTCCTTCGCAATTATATCTGCAATTTCAACAACTTGTGCACCTTCTTTAATCGTCAATTTATAAGCAACTGGACGATGGACATTACCCGATGACATTTGTTCCATTACATCATCTACATTCATTGATGAATTTAACAAATATGTACCTGCCTGCAAATTTTTAGATTTAGCTTTTGCATAGAAGCTAAATACTGTACCGTTTTTAATAGCGCCTTTTTCTTCTAAAATCTCTCCGATTTTACTTGTAGATGAACCTTTTGGAATCTCTACTTCAATTTCTTTTTTATTCCCGCTATCAACTGGTTTTAACGCAGATGAAATATACGCATAGACTGACACGCAGACCACAAGTAGTGTAATAACCACTATTAAAAGTGTGCGCCTATGCTTCTTCTTCACTTGATTCTCTATCAAAATTCTTCCTCCTTATTCCATTGTAGACCATATGTACATCCTCTATACAATGCCCTACAAACCCAAAGCAAAACTCATTCATTTGCAGATAGTTTTTTTATTTTATACAATCCGTCTCATTATACTATAAACAATTATGTAGTTTCGACAAAAAATCTGTCATTTTGCACGAGAATACAAAAAAAGATGGACTGCATGTACAGCCCATCTTCTTCACCTGAATTACGCTTCGCCCTCTTCTTCTTCAGCAAGAGTGTTAAACATTTCTTGTACCATTTCCCACTCTTCTTCAGATTCGATTGAAAGTAATGTTCCACCCTCTTCTTCATTTTGCTCGTATGCCATTGCATCGAAGATTTGGTCTCCATCTTCGTCTACTTCACCGATCGGAGAGAAGACTACGTATGATTTTTTACCGAATTTTTCAGCATCAAAAGTGAAAATAATTTCACATAAATGTTCGTTTCCTTTTTCGTCTACAATTGTAATTTGATTTTCTTCCATTTTGGTCACCTCTTATTTACTATCTAAAAATCCTTGTAAGATCACGACTGCAGCCATCTTATCGATTACCTGTTTTCGCTTCTTACGGCTCACATCAGCTGAAATGAGCAGACGTTCCGCTGCCATCGTCGACAAACGCTCGTCCCACATTACAACTTCTAATTGTAACAGATTCCGTAGGTTTTCTGCAAATTGCTGGCAAGCTTCACCACGTGGGCCAATTGTACCATTCATATTCTTTGGTAAACCTACTACTATCTTGTCCACATTGTACTGTTTTACTAACTCAGAAATACGATCAAAACCAAATTGGCCTCGTTCTTCGTTAATCCTGATTGTTTCCAGTCCTTGTGCTGTCCAGCCCATTTCATCGCTCATTGCAACACCGACTGTTTTGGTACCAACATCTAAACCTAATATCCGCATAAACTACTCCTCACGATGATGTTTCAAGTAAGACTTCACAAGCTCTTCAATTAATTCATCACGTTCAAGCTTGCGAATGATGCTTCGTGCATCTTTATGGCGAGGTATGTATGCTGGGTCTCCACTTAATAAATAACCGACGATTTGGTTAATCGGATTATAACCTTTTTCTTGAAGTGCATCATACACAGTTAAAAGTACATCATTTACATGGACACTCTGTTTTTCATCTTGAATGCTAAACTTCATTGTTTTATCAAAACCGTCCATTTCAAGCACCTCACTTGTAAGTAGTAAGTATAGGGAGAAGAACTTCTCCTCTCCCTACCATTGTACACTACTATCTCTTTATTTTGAAACAGATTTAACGTACTCTTGTACAAATGCTAAAGCTTCCTCTACTTGTGCTGGGTTTTTACCGCCTGCTTGAGCCATGTCAGGACGGCCACCACCGCCACCGCCACAACGAGAAGCTACTTCTTTCACAAGTTTACCTGCATGGTAACCTTGACTAATTAAATCTTTCGTTACACCCGCTAAAATATTTACTTTATCGTCATTTACAGACACTAATACAACAACTGCAGACTCTAATTTATTTTTAAGGTCATCCATCATTGTACGTAAGTTGTTCATATCTGCAACATTTACTTTCGCCGCTAATACGTTCACGCCATCAACTGTCATTACTGAATCAGTTAGGTTTCCAGCTTCGATATTGCTTAATTTCGCAGCAAGAGATTCGTTTTCTTTTTGAAGTTGTTTTACTTCAGCAAATAAACCATCAACTCTTGTTAAAATATCTTTCGGATTTGTTTTCATTTTTCCTGCTGCTTCTTTTAATAAACCTACTTGATCGTTCATTAATTCGTATGCAGATTTACCAGTTACCGCCTCAATACGACGTGTTCCTGCACCGATACCAGACTCAGCAACGATTTTGAAAATACCGATAGAAGCTGTGTTATCAACGTGACAACCACCGCAAAGCTCTAAGCTGTAATCGCCTACTTGTACAACACGTACAACATCGCCGTATTTTTCACCGAATAATGCCATTGCGCCCATTTCTTTTGCTTCTTCGATTGCTTTTTGAGAAATCGCAACATCAATACTTTCCCAAATTTTTTCGTTTACAATACGCTCAATTTTTTCTAATTCGTCAGCTTGTACTTGACCGAAGTGAGAGAAGTCAAAGCGTAGGCGTTCTGATGTTACAAGAGAACCGGCTTGGTTAACATGTGTTCCAAGTACATCTTTTAATGCTTGGTGTAAAATATGCGTTGCTGTATGGTTTTTCACAACACTGCTACGGTTCTTCGTATCAATAATAGCTTTTACAGCTGCTTCTTTTGTTAACGTTCCTTCTTCCACCACTATTTTGTGTAAGTTTTGACCATTTGGTGCTTTTTGTACGTCTTTTACAAGAACTTTTACGCCGTCAGCAAGAAGATAACCACGGTCTGCAATTTGCCCACCACTCTCAGCGTAGAATGGCGTTACATCAAGCATTAATTGTCCTTCTTCACCTGCTTGTAGGCTATCTGTGTACTCACCATTTTTCACAAGTGCAACAACGTTACTTTCTGTTGCAACTGTACCGTAACCAACGAATTCGCTCGCTACTTTAACTTCACCAAGTACACCGCCTTGAACTTGCATAGAATCAACGTCTTGACGAGCAGCACGTGCACGCTCACGTTGTTTTTCCATTTCATTTTCAAAGCCTGCTTGATCAACTGTCATACCAGCTTCTTCTGCATATTCTTCTGTTAATTCAATTGGGAAACCGTACGTGTCGTATAGACGGAACGCATCTACGCCAGAAATAACAGTTGTTTTTTCTTCTTTCGCTTTTGCAATTACTTCAGCTAAAATTGCTTCGCCATCATGAAGTGTTTCATGGAAACGCTCTTCTTCATTCTTCACAACTTTTGCAATAAAGTCTTTCTTTTCAAGAACTTCTGGATAGAAGTCTTTCATTACTTCGCCAACAACCGGTACTAATTCAAACATGAATGGACGGTTAATGTTTAATTTCTTCGCATAACGTACAGCACGGCGTAATAAACGACGTAATACATAACCACGGCCTTCGTTAGAAGGAAGAGCTCCATCACCTACAGCGAATGTTACTGTACGAATATGGTCAGCAATTACTTTAAACGCCATATCTTTTTCTACATCGCCACCGCGATACTTCTCACCAGAAATTGATTCTGTTGCACCAATCATTGGCATAAATAGGTCTGTATCAAAGTTTGTAGGTACATCTTGAACGATAGATGTCATACGCTCTAGACCCATCCCTGTATCGATGTTTTTCTTTGGAAGTGGCGTATATGAGCCATCCGGATTATGGTTAAATTGAGAGAATACAAGGTTCCATACTTCTAAGTAACGTTCGTTTTCTCCACCTGGATACAACTCAGGATCGCTAAAATCGTTACCGTAAGCTTCACCGCGGTCATAGAAAATCTCTGTGTTCGGTCCACTTGGTCCTTCACCAATATCCCAGAAGTTTTCTTCTAAACGAATGATGCGCTCTTTCGGAACACCCATTTTCTCATTCCAAATTATAAATGCTTCTTCATCTTCTGGATGGATTGTTACAGATAGTAACTCTTTATCGAATCCAATCCATTTGTCGCTCGTTAAAAATTCCCAAGCCCATGTAATTGCTTCTTCTTTAAAGTAGTCACCAATTGAGAAGTTTCCTAACATTTCAAAGAATGTATGGTGACGAGCTGTTTTCCCAACGTTTTCAATATCGTTTGTACGAATTGATTTTTGTGCATTTGTAATACGTGGATTTTGCGGAATTACACGGCCATCAAAGTATTTCTTTAATGTCGCTACACCACTGTTAATCCATAAAAGAGATGGATCCTCATGTGGAACTAATGATGCACTCGGTTCAATTGCATGCCCTTTTTCCTCGAAAAAGTCTAAAAACATTTGACGAATTTGTGCTCCTGTTAACTGTTTCATCTATATTTCCTCCCTTAAGAAATTTCATAAAAACAAAAAACTCCCGTCCCTATAAAAGGGACGAGAGTTAACTCGCGATACCACCCTAATTATGAACCGATTTATACATTCTCGATTCATCACCTCATGGTGCCGTAACGTGGCAAGACGGCAGGGATTAGCTGCTCTCAGGATTAGCGTTCTGTCACCCTTCATTTAAAACTTCTTTCAGCCAATGGAAGTTTCTCTCTAAAAATGGACTGTGACATACTCGTTCCGTCATCAATTTAAAATCATATGCTATATGCCAAAATTGTAGCGAATCCGTTTCCATTTGTCAATGTTTCCAGAGTGGCTTTATATGAACAATAACGGTTCGAATCACCGCTAAAATAGGAACCGATATTAAAAGACCTACAATTCCACCTATTTCTCCCCCAATTAGAAGAGCAAGCATAATAATAACAGGATGCATACGTAACGATTTCCCAACAATATACGGAGATAAAATGTTACTTTCAACAAATTGTAAAATGGCAAGTGCGATACCTGCTTTAATAAAAAGATTTGTGGATATCGTTGCGGCAATCATTAATGTCGGAATCGCTCCTAAAATAGGACCAAAGTACGGGATTATATCAGTAACTCCAACAATGATACCTAGTAATAGTGGATACTTCATACCAATAAACCAAAACGAAAGAGCAGACACGCCTCCTAAAACTAAACACACAAATAATTGCCCTCGAATATAACTTCCAAGTGACTTATCGATCTCCTTCGCTAACACTTGTCCTGTACTACGCCATTTACTCGGAACCATCTTCCAAAAAACATGATAAAATTCTCCATAATCTTTTAATATGTAGAATACAATGAATGGAATTAAAAAGATGATAAGCAATGAATCCAATACACCATGTGCTGTACTCATCACTTTATTTAATAACGCTTGTATCTTCATTTCAATTCCAATAAAAACTTGCGTTACTTTCTCATGAATAAACGATGGGAAATTGTCTGTCTGTTCTGTCACACCGTCCATCCAAGAATCATACATTTTCATAAACTGCGGGAATTGCTTATTGATTTCTTGTAGCTGCGCAATCACAACCGGTGTCCCTTTATAAATTCCATAACCGAGACCACCAAAAAAGAGAATATAAATAAGCAAAATCGCAAGTGTACGTGGCATTCCCTCTTTATATAATTTTTCAATTAAAGGATGCAGTAAATACGCGATGAAACAAGCAATTAAAAATGGTGTAATTGCTACTTTAAACACGAATATGATTGGCGCCCATAGTGGTTTAATTTTTAAAAAGACGAGCAAACATAAAAACACTAATAACAATAACCCTAATCGATAGATCCAAATAATTTTAAGATTCTTCAAGCGAAAAACCTCCTCCATCCTTATTTTGAAAAGAAATAGAGAAGGTTATGTGTAAAACTTTTAAAAAATTACTGGACTAAAATATTTCCATACAGACCATACTGTTTTAAAAAAACTTACATATATTTAACATCATACGGACAAGCACTTAGGTCAGCTCGCAAATATGTGAGGAGGAATAAAATGGTTTGGCTTATGTTAATTCTTTCAACACTTTTCATGATACTAGAATGGATCTGTATTGGCTTTGGTATTTGGAAGGGACTCTTCACGCGTTCAACACGAAAAGAACGTGCGAAACAGCTGTGGTATTACGGAGTTCTTGGTATTGGATGTTACGGACTTTCTTATCTTTTTTCTGAAATTGGACTTTTTTATTTCTATACGAGCACATGAAAAAACTCCCTGAGAATTAAGGGAGTTTTTCACTTTATAGAAATGATTATAAATAAGACTTAATCATTTTGCGTGCTCTTTTCATATTACGTTTGGAAAACACATCTTGTTTACGTGCATATTGATATGCCGCAGCTCCAATACCTAATGCGATTAATGAATTGCGTACGTTCAAAGTAAATCCCCCTTTTTGACTATCCGATGGTTCGTTCATTCTCATCAAATAAATCATCAAGAGAACTAAGCGATCCATCTTCTTCTACTTGATGCGTATGGATTTTCCCCTTTGAAACCGATAATTCAATATAACAATTCCAGCAATAAAATTGGTTGACACCTATTTTTCCAATGTCTTTCCCTTTGCAATTTGGACAACTGAACATATGGCTTTCATCTCCTTACAGTCTCCCAGATTCTATTCGCCATTATGTCCAAACTGCACTCATTTATACATACTAGAACTGCCTTACACTTTCAAAATAACGTTCTCTATATTGAAAGTTTCACTATATAATTTCACCTTGCTACATAAAATCATACGGTGAAATGTTTTCCACATCCATCTCCTGGCCATCAATCGTAACCATTTGCACTTCCCCTTTTGATTCCTGCAAGCGACCAGCTAACGTTGTTTGCCGCAGTGAATCATCAAGACGATTCACACCAGATTGAAAGGCTGATTCTTCTCCGCAAATAATTAGAAACTTTTTACTTCTCGTAATACCTGTATAAATTAAATTACGGCGTAACATGCGGTAATAGCTCTTTACAATCGGCATAATTACAATTGGAAATTCACTTCCTTGTGACTTATGAATTGAACAACAATACGCATGTGTAATTTGATTTAAATCTGGCTTTATATACGTTACTTCAATCCCATCGAACGAAACAACAACCATATCTTGTTTCTCCACATTTTCCTTTGCATAAAATACAGAAACAATTTCTCCAATGTCACCATTAAACACTTGGCTTTCTGGTTGATTTACGAGCTGCAATACTTTATCACCCGTTCGATACACAACATCACCGTAGGCAATTTCTCTACTCTTTTCTTTCTTCGGATTAAATACTTCTTGGAGTGCTTCATTTAGCACATTAATACCTGCCGGACCGCGATACATAGGCGCTAACACTTGGACATCTCTTGCATTAAACCCTTTCGTCTTCGCGTTTTCACATACTTGTTTTACAACCTCAACAATTTGAGCACCTGAGCAACCAATAAACGAACGATCTTTTTTATTTTGTGCTAAGTCTGGTGGCAGCGTACCATTTTTTATCGCATGGGCAAGCCGAATAACGGATGACCCTTCTGCTTGACGGTAAATCTCTGTTAACTTCACTGTCGGAATTGCACCAGCATCTAATAAATCTTTCAAAACTTGTCCAGGCCCTACAGAAGGTAATTGATCTTCATCACCTACAACAATTACTTGAATGCTTGTTGGTAATGATTTAAACAATTGATTTGCGAGCCAAATATCAACCATTGAAAACTCATCAATAATAAGTAACTTTCCTTGTACAGGGTCCGTTTCATTACGCTGGAAAGATCCTTCTGGCGTCCAACCAAGTAAACGATGAATCGTACAAGCAGGAAGCCCTGTTGACTCACTCATCCGCTTCGCAGCGCGGCCTGTCGGAGCTGTTAACAGAATCGGAAACGGATTATCATCACTGTAATCTTTCGGGCTTAATGATAAACCATGCAAGGAAGCATACATTTCGACAATTCCTTTAATAACGGTCGTCTTCCCTGTACCAGGTCCGCCGGTTAATAACATCATCGGCTTATGAAGCGCAGTTTGAATTGCCTCTTGTTGAAGCGGCGCATACTGTACTTTTAGCTGCTCTTCAATTTTCCCTAACGTTAATAATACTTCCGCTTCAGGAAATGAAGGCGTCTCTTCTTGGTTCATGAGACGGCGGATTGATTTGACAACGCCTTTTTCGGAATAGAATAACGAAGCTAAATAAATGCGGTCTTCTTCTATAATGATTTTCCCTTCACCTTGCATCATTTCAACGCATTGCAAAATATCTTCTTCCGTCACATTACCCTCTTGATTATTTAAAAGCGATACGGTTTCTCGAACTAGTTGACCTTTTTCCATAAACACATGACCTTCTTGGAGCGAAACATTTTCTAACGTATAGAAACATCCTGCTCTCACACGATCATTATGGTTACCAGATATCCCTAGCGCTCGTCCTATATCGTCAGCTCTTCCAAAACCGATGCCATCGACTTCTTCAATCAACTGATATGGATTATTTCGAATCACTTCAAGCGTCATTTCTTTATACTGCTGATAAATCTTAATCGAGAGCTTCGTCCCAAAACCATAACCATTTAAAAAGCTCATGACCTTTTCAAGCCCTTGGTGTTCAATAATTGTGTCATAAATTTCTTGCGCTTTCTGCTTGTTTACAACACCTTCTAATGCAGCAGGGTCGTCCATAATTTTAGAAATCGCATGTTCTCCGAGATGATCAACAATTTTTTCTGCTGTTCGCTTCCCAATTCCTTTAAATAAATCACTCGCTAAATATTGCACCATACCTGTTTTTGTTTGAGGTAATTCTTTTTTAAATGTTTCAACTAAGTATTGCTTTCCGTACTTTGGGTGGTCTTTAAAGTGACCCGTCAATGTAAATACTTCATCTTCATGCATACGGGGAAAGTGACCGTTGATCATCACTTTTTTTTCGTCGTATGTTTCATTTGTTTCAATGATTTTCATACTGACAACGGAATAGAGGTTTTCTTCGTTGTGGAAAATGGTATGAAGAACTTGTGCTTTTATAAATTTTTGCTCTTCCTCAAACAAATCCATTGCATGTTGATTTCCCATGTTTCCTCTCCTTTCCGATTTCTCTCAATCTAACGAGCAGTAAAGCCCCCACCTCTCTACTTATCATTAGATGAGGGGTAACTGCGCGTTAAGGTACGATTTCTATTCGGCTTCTTGCTCTAATAAACGAATGCCATTCCCTGCTAAAAAGTGATCTGGTTGAATTTCAGTCGCCTTCTTAAATAAAGCAAGTGCTTTCTCATTATTTTCCTCAAACACGTACGCAACACCTAAATTATAGTACGCATCTGCATGTTCTGCATCCATTTGTAAAACCTTTTCAAAATAAGGTTTCGCTTCCTGAATATGTTCTAGTCGTGCAAAGCATAATCCGCATTGGAATACCGCTTCTACATCCGCCCTATCTAATTCAGTTGCTCTTTGTAAAAATGGCAGTGCAAGACGATCATTTCCAAGCTGTACATACGTAATCCCTAGCATAAATGTCACATCAGCTGATTGTAATCCAGCTTGCATCGCTTGCTCAAATGCAGCTTTTGCTTCTGTAAATTGCTCTTGTCCATAATATATGCTTCCAATCCCATAATAGGCAGTAGCTGATTTTTCATCTAATTCTAATGCGCGTTTATAAAATAAAATCGCACGTTCGCTATCTCCTAACACATCTAATAAATTCGCAAAGTTAATGTATCCAAGTGCATCTTTCGGATTTTCTTCAATTGCCTCTGTAAAATTTTTAGCTGCTTCTTCCCAGTTTCCTTCTTGCATATATTGAATGCCTGCTTCAAGCTTATTTGACATGTTCTTCACCTCTACAACAAATTATAACAAATAATCTATTTTCCAAGCGAACAAAAATTCGCTGTTATGAAAAAGAAACCTCTAACCGCTAATCGGCAGAGGCTTCTCTTTTTTCATCCTAAATAGTCTAGTTTCTTACCACTACGGTATACTTCATCAATTGTAGCACCGCCTAAGCATTCATCTCCATCATAGAAAACAACTGCTTGTCCTGGCGTAATCGCACGAATTGGTTCATCGCAAAGAATACGAACTGTATTATCATCAACGATTTGAACCGTTACCTTGTTATCCTCTTGACGATAACGGAATTTCGCTGTGCACTTAAATTCCTTTTCTTTCGCTCTGTTGCTTACCCAACCTATATTCGTAGCAATGACTTCATCACCATATAAAAGCTCATTGTGGAATCCTTGATCAACATATAAAATATTTTCTTTCAAGTTTTTCCCAACAGCGAACCAAGGATCACCATTACCACCAATACCAAGACCATGACGTTGTCCAATTGTATAGTACATCAAACCGTCATGTTTCCCTTTCACTTCGCCAGATAATGTTTGCATTACACCTGGCTGAGCTGGTAAGTAGTTACTTAAGAAATCTTTAAAGTTACGCTCACCAATAAAGCAGATACCTGTGCTATCTTTTTTCGTCGCTGTTGCTAAACCAGCTTCTTTTGCCATTTCACGAATTTGCGGTTTCTTTAACTCACCAAGTGGGAACATCGTTTTTGATAATTGCTCTTGGCTTAATTGATTTAAGAAGTATGTTTGATCCTTATTATCATCAACGCCGCGTAGCATTTTATATTCGCCATCGATATAAGCAACACGTGCATAATGACCTGTCGCTACATAATCGGCACCAAGCGCAATCGCATGCTCTAAAAAGGCTTTAAATTTAATTTCTTTGTTACACATTACATCTGGGTTTGGCGTACGACCAGCTCGGTACTCATCTAAAAAGTACGTAAATACTTTATCCCAATATTGTTTTTCAAAGTTTACTGCATAATAGGGGATACCGATTTGATTGCACACTTCGATTACATCATTGTAATCTTCCGTTGCTGTACAGACACCATTCTCGTCTGTATCATCCCAGTTTTTCATAAAAATCCCGATTACATCATAACCTTGCTCTTTTAATAAAAGAGCTGCTACAGATGAATCGACACCACCAGACATCCCAATGACAACGCGCGTTTCGTGAGGTAGTTTGTTCATCATGTCACCTCCCATGCTATTTTTGTGTTAACCGCTTCACGATTTTCACTGTTTCGTACGCTGCTTTTTCCACTTGTTCTTTCGTATTACCAAGACCAAAGCTAAAACGTACGGATGAACGTATTTGATCGGAATCTTTTCCAAACATCGCCACTAACACATGCGATGGATCAATAGAACCAGCTGTACATGCAGAACCACTTGATACTGCAATACCTGCTAAGTCTAAGTTTACAAGAAACGGCTCAATATCCATTCCTGTGAAACTTACATTAAACACATGTGGTAAGCGATATTCTAAGTTTCCGTTTACCTCGAAAGTAATGTCTTCTTTTTGAAAGACAGATACCATTATATCTTTAAATCCTTCATATTGGGCAATTTTTTGCTCACGCGTTGATTCTGCCAACTTAACAGCTTGCTCTAGCCCAACGATGCTAGGTACATTCTCAGTACCTGCACGACGTTTTCGCTCTTGCTCCCCGCCCGTTAATAACGGTTCAAACTTCACTTGCGCGCTAGCATATAAAAAACCTACACCTTTTGGACCATTAATTTTATGAGCTGAGATTGATAATAAATCAATGCCTAACTCTTTCACATCAATTGCTGTTAAACCGTAGGCTTGTACAGCATCCGTGTGAAAATAAGCGTGATGTTCTTTTAACAGTTCTCCAATTTCTGCAATCGGTTGAACCGTTCCAACTTCATTATTTCCAAACATAACAGATACGAGAATCGTTTCATCTGTTAACGCCTCTTTTACATCAGAAACTTGAACACGACCTGTTTCATCAACCGGTAAATACGTCACCTCAAAGCCTTCTCGCTCTAACGCTTCACATGTATGCAAAATAGCGTGATGTTCAATCTGCGTCGTAATAATATGATTTCCTTTATTGCGGTTTGCACGTGCCACACCTAAAAGTGCTAAATTATCAGCCTCCGTACCACCGCCTGTAAAAATAATTTCATTTGGATTTGCATGAATGCTACGTGCACAAACGCGTCTTGCTTCATCTACCGCATGGCGCGTTTGGCGTCCATAGAAATGAATACTAGACGGATTACCAAATATTTCTGTCATATATGGAATCATCTTTTCGACTACTTCTGGGTGAGCCGGAGATGTCGCAGCATGATCTAAGTAAATGCGTTCCATCAGATCTCCTTCTTTCCAAATCGTTTCACAAGGAATTAAATGTAAAACATATAACCCCCATGATTCTCTTCCTCATAACGTACTAAATCTTCTAGAGTTGTACTATCTAATACTTCTTGTACTGCATCACGAACACGCATCCACAACTGGCGCTGCGCTGGTTCTTCCTCTTCTATCATTTCAACAACGCTAATTGGGCCTTCTAAAACACGAATTACATCGCCAGCCGTAATATTAGCTGGTTGGTCAGATAATACATAACCACCATATGCACCACGCGTACTTTTTACAAGACGAGCGTTACGAAGTGGAGAGATTAATTGTTCTAAGTAATGTTCAGATAGGTCATGCGCTTGCGCAATTGATTTTAAAGAAATTGGACCCTCACCAAACTTCTTCGCAAGATCAATCATAATTGTTAAGCCGTAACGGCCTTTCGTTGAAATTTTCATCTATTTCGCACCTCTTTTCAAAATTTCACTTCTATTAATTAAATCTTTATTCGTAAGAAGAACACAATTTTAAAATCAAAATCCTATGAAATTATAGCATAATATAGTATTATAAGAAATTTCAACTTATGTATCAAAATGATAACATAAAATCACATTGAAAAACTCGGCAATTATTACAACAAAGAGAAGAATGAAAAAATTAAGCAGAATTACTTATAAATACAGTAGCATATTTCAATTTTCCATAAAAAAGATGATACCATAGAATGAGATTACATATTAAGGGAGACGGTCATAATGAAACAACCACTCGCACACCGAATGCGTCCGACAAATATTAAAGAAATAATTGGTCAAGAGCATTTAGTTGGTGAAGGGAAAATTTTATGGCGAATGGTTCAGGCAAACCATTTCCAATCGATGATTTTATACGGGCCACCCGGAACTGGAAAAACATCGATTGCTAGTGCAATTGCCGGCAGTACAGGGACGCCCTTTCGCCTATTAAATGCTGTTACTCATAATAAAAAAGACATGGAAGTTGTCGTGCAAGAAGCAAAGATGCACCGCCACCTTGTTTTAATTTTAGATGAAGTTCTTGTATAACGATATCTGGTATTAAATAAAAAAATCATAGAATACATACAATAAATCCTTATAATAGAAGGATTTATTTTTTTATCCACGAATATATTAAATTGGTAAAAATAAACACTAAGTATTATCTGCTAAACATAGGATTAAGTAGATATTCTTTGGTTTATGTGGGGGGCAGAGTGAAGTGAAGTTTGAATATGATTATACATTTGTAGTAAAGGAATACGATAACTTTCACTATATCAATGGAAGAGTAATAGGGGAAAGAGCTATAGGTATAGGAATAAAGGATGAAAAAACAAATAGAATATACCCTTCTCCTTTAACAAATTATATACGGACATATTATCGAGGAGCATCTAAGTCTTTGAGTTCACAAAGAAATGCAGCATATGAACTAATAAAATTTTTAAATTATACAAACAAACAGATAAGAGATAAAGCAACGGAATTTATTAATTTAAAAGAGGAAGGTTTATTTGGGTTAAAGCTAATTCATGGTTCTCAATATATATCCTACTTATCTCTTAAAGCAAGGAATGAAGAGTTATCTTCTGATTATATATATAGGATAGAAAGCTACTTAATTAAATTCTACCAATGGTTATCCACTAACCAGATTATTCATGAAAAGATCAATGCAGAAAAATGTTCACCTTTTAACAGCCTAGAGCTAGGTACAATTTACCCTGGCCGAAACGAAAGAGTGTCAGAAAAACTAGTGGATTTTGGTGAAAACAGATATGAACTAGTTCAAAGATTTATTAAGATTACGCAAGACGTTGCCCCTGATATAGCACTTGGGATTTGTTTTCAGTTCTTTGGGGGATTACGAACAGGTGAAGTTGTAAATTTAACTAAAGAGGCTATCGAATCACCTTACTTTTGGAACGATACAAATTTAGGGGAGAATAAATTCATTTTAAAAATAAGAGAAAGACATCAAGAATTATTCCAAAACAAATCAAACTTACAGCATGAAGGTGTAAAACGTCCTCGCAATCAAGCTTTATTAACAAACCCATTACTTTCCCAAGTATACAAAGAACACAAACAACTTTTAGAAAGATTGAATAATCAAAAAAGAATAAGAAATCCAAATGCATTGTTTATTGCAAAAAGAACTGGGGAAGCTATGTCGGGAAAAACTTATACAGAGTTATTCAACAAAGTTAAAAAGGCATTTTTAAAGAGCCTTAGCGAGGAAGGTCGTATGGACGATTATTTATTTCTCACTGATAAAAAATGGTCTACTCATATTGGTCGGGGTATTTTTACAAACTTTCTTCTTCAAATTAACGCTACTATTCCTGAAGTTGCTATTGCCAGAGGAGACAAAAATTTAAGTTCAGTAATGAGCTATGTAGAAGAAAAAAATGCCTTGCAATTAACTAAGAAAGCTATCGATAACATACGCATAGCGGCCGAAACGCAGAATGCAGATATTAATAGAAAAACTATAGACAATTTTAATTTAGGGAAGTGAGACAATGAAACTAGAGGCTATTTCTATTGAAGAAGCTGTACAACATCTTGAAGAGTATCAAAAAGGGGTGCAATCGTTACAACACTATAAAAACCAATACAAAACACTTCCAGCTATTAAAAAGGAAAACCGTGAATTAACATCCGTTATGGGGATTGGATTAATTAACCGTTTAAAAAATGAAGGCATAATCTCTTTCAAAAGGGACAAGAGAATGTTTTTATATTCTCTCTATTCATTAGCTAAATACCAATTAGCATTCCAACTATTAAATAAACATTTTTATAAAATTGCAGAAGTCATAGCAGAATTGTGTTACGACGACAAAAAATACGCGATCCCATTAGAAACATTTGAAAAACGTTTTTGTGGTTTTCACAACAGTGGTCATATGAAAGTTATATTACTTAATCACAAGATACATTACAACCGAGTTTTCATTCCCAAACAGGAAGTTATAAGGTTTAAAAAAGAATACATGTCAGTCGCTTCCGCTGCCAAAGAACACAGTTCTTCTTTGAAATCATTTCAACAACATTGGCTAAATCAGTATCCAATAGAGGTTGTTAAATTGTACCAAAATGATTGCAATTATATGTACCTTAACAAAAAAGATTGGCAGTCAATTTTGAAAGAAAAAGAACAAAAAAAAATTCAATATACAGCAAAAGAAAGCTTGGCAAAAACACTTGCTATTACTCCAATCTCTGTTGAAAAAGTAGCAAAAGAATACAACCTTATAACCATAAAAAATGAAAATTCCCCCATTACTTATTTTAAAAAAGAAGATGTTACAATGCTCATTGATAAACAGAATGAATTGTGGCAACAAATACGCAATGAATACTTAACATTAGAAGAGGCAACAAAAATACTAAACCTCTCTCCTAATTCAATGAGCCAAAAATTTATTAGAAATAACATACATTCAATCTATGTTCCTCCCCTGGTATGTACAATTCGTGATGGAATCAACTTTCGTAGGGGGCTAACTTTAATATACTCAAAAAAAGATGTATTATCTCTCAATGAAAAAAGACAAAAAGAACAGAATATAGAAAATATCATTTATCACTCCGAATCTGACCCATACGAGGTATTGCAAACAGCATTACGCGAAGCTGATATCACTTTCAGCAATACAGGAAGGGAAACTGAGAAATATTGGTTTACCTTTTTGAAAATGAAATTGTCAAAAAGTACAGCAACCCGTAGAACCATACAGAGTTTGACACGCATCTTATTTAACACCACAGTTTTATTAACTAAAATAACACATTTAAAAGAAATTTTTACTTATACAGATACTGAACTAAATTTAGCAATATTTAATTCCAATATCAACAACACTGTACAAATAGAATTGTACAAATTTTTGAGACAACTATCTGAGGCAAGAGAAACTTCAAATTTACCTATTAATTATAAATTCAGTAGACTCAAAAAAATATATAAAAAAACACCACTTATTCGAAAAGAAAAAACTATTTATTCTATTGATGAATACATTGCTTTAATAGATTATGCAAAAAACATTCCAGAACATAAAAAACAAGCAATTGTAGATATCCGATCACAGATTAACTGTGAAAAACACCTGCATAGAGATTCTTCCTGGCTATATGTACTACTCCATTTGAACAATGCATGGCGACATTATGATGTAACCTCTTTTCCAAGACTAGACTTACAACAAACACAAATTGGAAGTATGGAAGCACTAGATGCATTAGCATGGATTGAAAGAAACAATTTAAGCGAACAAGATATCATAACAGTTGTTAATCAAGTTAAGGCAATGACTTTTACACATTCAAAAACTAAGAAAAAACGTCATTTCTTTTGCTCACAAGAGTTATTAGCAGCATTTGCACATTCTGCAGTATTATGTGAACTTCGCTGCCAAATTTGTCAACCTTTATCAGAGGTATTAATTGATTTTAATAATCGTCAAAGAAGTTTTAAAGAAGGACAAAGAGAGGCTTTCTTTAAAAAACATAATGATCATTTTATCTTTAAATCTACAAAAATGAACCGCACATTAATTAGCTATGTTTATAGCGTAATTCAAAAAACGACTAATCGAAATCCTTTAGAAATTACTAAATTCATACGAAGTCATAGCGACAAAGAAACAACGAATATTTATATTGACATCCCTCAAGAAAAAATGGATTTTATAACCAAACAACTATTTGATCTCGGTCACTTTGACTATGCATATGATGCTTTAAGTGAATTGATACTACAAGAACCTATTGATAACAGAGAAGAGCAAAATCAAACTTCTCTAACACTAAAAGAAGTATTTGGTGATGTCTATCATATTGAACAAATGGCCCGTTATTTAAATAGATTAAATAACGAACAAAACATTGTTTACAAAGTTATCAAAGGACTTTCACTTGAAGAAAGAAAAGACATATACGACTCTATAAAACTAGGGCAACAGCCCTCCAAAAAGGAATATTTCCAGTGCCTTTACCAAACTTGTAAATTTCCGAATCGAGATTGTGAAAAATGCCAGTTTGCAATTCCAAACTTCTATGCATTGTCGCAGTTAGAAGAAGAACTTCAATTAACTGTTAATGACTTTAAAGAACAATTTAATACAACTACTAAAAAAGGTGAAAAAATTCGCCTTTCTAATCTTTTATATAATTACCTGTATTTAATAGAAGCTGCTGTAAAAAAATTCGGCAAAGATGAAGTATCTTCTTTCTTTAAAAATGGCTTAGAAGGTTTTAAAAACGATTTAAGTTCAATCCCTAATATTAAAGAGTATGTAACTATTCAACGTTAAGGTAGGTGATAATCATGTCTGTAATAGAAGAAAAAAGGATTGAAGAATTACTTGAAGAATTCAATGACTTCCAGTTCGATGTAGATAGTATGATTCAACAATCAGTTGAAATTTTAGAGGAACAAAAAGCAAAAGGTTTACTGATTGAAGGCACTATTGAAGATGACGAATGGCGTTTTATATGTGACACTCGTCATTCACATGTTTACTTTAATTTTGCAACTATGAGAGAAAAAACGACATTCTGGAATGTAGATTCTACTCTTATCATTCAAGCTTTAAAGTGCTGGATCGCTACTTTAATTCCTTATCGTTCCTTAGAATCACTTAGCAAATACTATAAATATGTAGAAAATTTCCTCACATTATCTCATATATGTAACGAAGATTTATTAGAGCAATCTAACAATTATCTTCTTTATGAATGTGACGATAGAACACGGTGGAATCTATGTATCCCTATCCTCAATTTCATTGATTTTTATGAAGGAATTGACGTTACGCAGACTTATAAAAAAATGCTTGTAGATATAAAAAAAGATATCGATATTCAAAAAGTTGGCGGAATGGTTCGAAAGCTCCCTCCCTCAAACGATGTATTAACATTTTCGTGGGTAATTGAAAGTTTTTTTAAAGAAACATCGAAAGAAGAGAATCACTTTTTAAAATACTATCCAATTTATTTGTGGTGGACACTAAGTAATTTGATTCCTATGCGCCCTGCAGAATTTTGTGATATAAATAGAAATGCATTAAGCGAAGAAAATGGAAAGTATTATATACAATTACCTCGTTTAAAACAGAAAAAAAATCATTATAAAATTCAAATCGTTGATAAAATATCTATACCTCAAAAATTGTATCAAGAAATAGAAAATTACATCATAATGACAAATACTTTCGGCCCATCAATAACATTAATTTCTGATGCATCAATTCAATTTAAAAAAACATATAATCATCGTGAATATTTTAAACGTAGATTTAGATATAACCGTCTTCAACTACTTTTAAATGACTTCTATGAGGAAATCGTAGAAAAGATGTACCAAGTAACATATACACATAGAATTCGCCTTGGGGATACACGGCATTTCGCTTTTTTAAACTTAATGCGACAAGGCTATCATCCTATTGAAATCGCCAGACTCGGAGGACACACCTCTGTAAGTTCACAATATCATTATCAACAGCATATGGAATATTGGGTAGACGTTGAAATTATACAATTGATGCAAAAATTCAAGTTCCAACAAGAAATAAATAAAGACGATTCTTCTACCTCTAGTTCACATCATAACTATTTAGATGATGATTTTGTAAGAGAAAAAGTCCTAAAAACTAATGATACAGGTTTCGAAATGGAACTTGAAACAGGTTATTGTACAGATCAAAATGTATTTTGCCAAGTAGATAAATGCTATTTTTGTGCTTATTGGAAAATAAGCCCTGAAGAGTTCTTATCTAAAAAAGAACAAATAGAACATGAACTAAAACAGTGTAAAAGCGAAGTAAGTGCACTTGTAAAAACATTAAACAACCTTTACAAAATGGCTATAAATGAAGCCTTTGAAGATGATTTCTCAGAATTCAACCAAGAGTTTAATAGAGATTTACTCGTTACTAAAAATCAATTAGATACAAGTGTACATAAAATGTTGAATTTCTCACTCAAATTAGCAAATGCTACGAAGGGAACGAAGTAAATAATGATACAAAGACGAGGCAGACCAAAAAAAACATTTCCCGCAGAACTCATACAAGATATTATCTATCGTTACACTAAAGAACGAAAAGTTACTGGAAAAATAGCGTATATGGATGTATATCGATATTCCAAAGAATTGTTTAAAAACGGTGAGATTGAACACAACATCGGAGAATTTTTTTGGCGAAAAGGTGAAGGACGAGCCATAATTGACAAAACAAATCAAGTCATGCAACACCACATTCCTAATGAAGTTCAAGAAGATGAGTCAATTATTAACACAAACGATATCGTAAATAAGTTTTTCACAGGAAAAACTTCCGATAAAAATAAAATAATTGGAGCTTTAAAAATGAATGAATTAAAGCTCCAACAATATATTAAAAAGTGCAAGAAGCTAGAAAAAGAATTACTTGAAACAAAATTAGCTTTGGTACAAGCAAAAGAACAAAATAAAGACCTTAAAGATAATGTAGAATCCTATCAAGACACCTTATTCCAATGGATGGAATTAAGTATGAACAAAGATATTCCACTAACAAATTTATTAACGGTAGGTAAAACAAGAACCCCCATCGCTGAAGAATTGTTAAAAAGTATGCTATCAGATAACCCTGTTGAAATTTTTAATAAAATGAACGAACTCAAGAAAAATACTTCATTACGAGAAGTAACACAAAGTGAAGTAGTACCTTTAAATCCGCCAAAACAAAAAGAAGAAAGCATTTTGGATGATTTTGATTTTTAAAATATTGAAGATATAAATCCCCTTCTCTAAAGAAAGGGGTATTTATATTTATTCACTAATTAAGCAAACAATTAATCCTTTTAATAGTTATAGAATAATTGCTATCTTCTTAAAAAACACCACTTCCTGCAATAATTTCTTCTGTACTTAACAAGGTAGCTTCTTGAATTGTGACATTATTCTTTTTCATAAAAGATTGTACAGTATGATAACCTACAGCGTAACCTGCTCCAGAGGATAAACCTACTGGTGAGTAACCTTCCTGATTAGCGATTTCATCTCCAAACATGTAACTACTAACTTCGGCAAATCCTTTAATATTTAAACCCTCTCGTATAACTTCAATTGAATATTCCAGTTCTTCTTCATCAATAGATGTGACCCAAGGTCCTAAATGTTCCTCACCGTACAAGGCAGTAGCAAATGAATCTGCAAGTCCTTCAATGACTAAATATTCCCCCAAGGTCACATCTCCATGACTCCAATCAAAATAAGAAAAACGGAGGTTATGATGAAATTCATGAGCAATAAGTGCGGGTATTCTCGGAACATTATAATCGTTTGGATGAATGACTATAGTGACATATCCAGGTATTCCTCCGAAACCACAGTAACCCTTTTGTTTTTTTAATTTTTCAGGATCAGCAATATATATTCCAAACTTTAATTCTTCTGCGGCTACTTCTAAGTTAGCTACTTTTGAAAACTCTATACATCTTGTTAATGCTTTTTGAGCGATATCTGAAGCTTCTATTGTTTTTAAATCATCCAATGCTTTCCTTGCTATATCACTTTCTTTTATATCCAAATATCCTAACATTTGAGTTGCCATCATAACATCATAACCATTTTTTTGTTTAGCTTTAAGTGGCACATTAATTGTGTTCCACATACCTTCAAAAGGCTTCATCATCGTATACCTAAAAAATTCCCCTCTCTTTTCCAGAGGTAACGAAAGTAACGTTTCATATTGAACTAAGGTATCTTCCATATTAATCTTCATTTTTATCACCTCTTGTTTATATAGTTTTCATTAAATTCATGACACAGTTTAAGCATATTTAATACAGTATCTTCATTTTCAACATCCTCTAATTGGTTTAACGATAAAAGTAAGTACTCTATATGAGTGTACATTCCATTAAGCTGAAGTCTTATTTCTCTAATACCAAGATCATGTAATTGAAAAGATGCTATAGATTTTAATCTTTTACCCAATATTTTTAGGATAAGAATTTTAATTAAATCTAGTAAGTCCTCATTTGATAAATCTATTTGCCCTATTTTGTTTTTCTTTGGAGTAATCAAGTTTAAATCACAATAATACCTTATTGTCCTTTCACTCAATCCTGTAGTTTTTTTGACATACCCCGTCGTTATCAGTTGAGTTCACCTCCTAAAATTAACTTAGTCTATAACGTTGCGTTAGGGTCAAGCTGATTCTCAATTTTTAGTATAAAAAATAGCCCCTTCAATAATGAAAGGAGCTATTGCACACTTTATTTGATAAAACTTCAAAAAATTTTATTGTCATTAAACAACATACTTTATCAGACTGTTATATATTATTAATTTTGTTTCTTTAAATCCGTCAATCTCTGATAAATATGACCGAACTTTTTTTCTTCTCCCGCCGCTTTCGGTTCATAATATATCGTATTTTTTAATTCATTAGGCAAATACTCTTGCTTCACCCATCCATTTGGATAATTATGAGGATATAAATACCCTTGACCATGCCCTAGTTTTTCTGCACCTTGATAATGAGCATCTTTTAGATGTGCAGGTATGTCACCTGTACGCCCTTTTTTCACATCATCAATTGCTTTGTCCAAAGCTTTATAAGCTGAATTTGATTTAGGAGATAAACACAATTCAATTGTTACAACGGATAAAGGTATTCTTCCCTCAGGCAACCCTATTCGCTCTACTGATTCTATTGCAGGTAAAACCCTCGCACAGAGTTCGGGATTAGCTAACCCAATATCCTCATACGCCATAACAAGTAATCTCCTACAAATAGAAACTAAATCACCACCTTCTAATAATCTTGCTAAATAATGAAGAGCTGCATTTACATCACTACCTCTGACGCTTTTTTGATAGCTGGATAGCAGATTATAAAAAATATCACCCTTTTTATCATGAGAAAAACCTTTGTTTTGGATACATTGTTTTACGGTATCCTCTGTCACAATAATTTTGTTATTTTCATCTTTTTCAGAACCGAATACAATATCTTCTAACAAATTAAGTGCAGAACGCGCATCTCCTGTTGTTTGAGCAATTAATGTTAATAGCTCATCAGATACAGTAATATTCATTTTCCCTAAACCGTTTTCTTGATCCTCTAATGCCCTTCTTAATAGTTTTAGAATAGAAGACGGAGACAAAGTTTTTAATTGCTTTACTTGCCCAATTCTTGATAAAATCGCACCTCTCACACTATGATAAGGATTTTCTGTTGTTGCCCCAATTAGAGTAAATACTCCCTCCTCCAATGCCTTGAGCAGTGAGTCTTGCTGTGTACGATTTAACAAATGAATCTCGTCTATAAAACAAATCGCATTACGAGTTAATCTTGCTTCTTCGATAACGGCTTCTATTTCTTTTTTCCCAGCACTAATGGCATTTAGTGCATAAAATTCTTTCTTTGCTGTATTTGCAATTGCAAAAGCAAGAGACGTTTTCCCTGTACCTGGTGGCCCATAGAAAAGAAGGGATGGAATATGTCCATTTTGAAGCATACGGTATAAGGCTGTTTTGGTACCTATTACATCGTCTTGTCCAACTACTTCATCGATTGTTCGTGGTCTCATTCTATGTGATAAAGGTTCATTGTAAAACATTATATATATCTCCCCTTTAGTTTAAAGAACACTATTAAATAAATTATGTCTTTAATAAATTTATCATAAAGTAGGATGAGTGAAAAATTTATTAAATTCTTGTTTAGATTAGTAAAAGAAAAACGAACTTGAAATAATCAAGTTCGTCATAATTTTTCAAATTGGTTACTCTACTCTATATTCTTCTCATTACATTTTGGATTGATTAATCCTTCTCTGTTATGTCTATAGAAAGTAAATTTTGGTTTAATAAATTCAGGAGGTGTATTGTCTACAACAAAAATTTGAAAATCTTTTGCTAATGACAGTAGCAGTTTGTATATCGCTTCATAACTTTCGGGGTCTAGATTATCAACTTTCTTCGCATCTTTATTTGTCCCCAAATTATTACTGATACTATCCAACATAAGAAATCCAGGATGTTTATTGTCCTCATTTACAAGTTTGTTTTCCAATATACTTCCTATATACGCTAATTGTATACATAATAATAGGCCCCCACTTTCATGTTTAAAGACCTCTACATCTTGATAATGCGGCATAAAAGTTAGAGAACTGATATAATCTGTGCTTTCATCTACATGATAGTGGAATTTTTTTAGCAACTTAATATATTTTTGATTTAAATCTTTTAAAATTTGATCCTTATATTCAATTTCCACTTTAATATTTGACTTTTGTTCTTCCAGTTTTTCTAAGTCACCTTCTAATTTAGCAATATCTCTTTCTTTTTCATCAATTTTCTTATGTACTCTTTCTAATTCTTTATAAAAGCTCAATCGATTTTCATGTTCCAATATCATTTTATTTAGAGCTTCAATTTCTTCTAAAAGAGGTATATTGATATTTTGCGAGTAGCTACTCTTTACTCTTTTAAAGTAACGCACCCTTTCATCCAATTCTACAACCTGATTTTCAAGAATGGATAATTGTTCATCAATACGTTCTATTATTTCGCTAGCTGTTTTTTCTTTAGATTCAATCTCTTTAATTAAAGTACTAATATCTTGCGGATGAATCTCTTCTACATCATCGCATTGAACATGTGAATTACATAGAGGACATACTTTTTCATGACTTGAAATTTCTAATTTATATAATACTTCTTGCGTCGCACAATACGACTCTTTTTCTTTTTTATATCGTTCTAACAAAATTGCATGACTACTTTTCGAAAATAAAAGTTCTTTCTTTTTTTGATTCAGTTGAGATTTTTCATCCTCTAGCATCATCAACTGTTGATTTATCTCTCCATAAGTATTACTAACTTCTTTTTGCTTATATTTTGAAGTTAACAATTCCTTTTTCTGAGTATTTACTTGTTCAATAATACCTTTTATTTCTTCAATTTGATCTGTAACTTCAACCCTCAATATAGCATCTCTTTCTTGAAGATACTGTTCTAATCCACTACGTTCTCGTTTTTTTTGTTCAATTTCATTTGTCTTTTTTGCAATTTGTTCATTTATCTGCACTAAATCAGCATCTAAAAAATTAAATAACAATTCAAATGTCGGTGAATTTTTATATCGTTTATCTTTATCATTGTTTTCTAAGAAATTTGATGTTCCTATATGCTCTTGTCTCATATAAACAAATCGCATAACATCTCTTATAGAGAATTTTTCTACAGTCTTATCATTAGAACGAGGCTTATTTTTAACTCGATTGATCATCGGAATATTCAAAGACTCGAATAAAAATTCTGTTAAATCTTTTACTAATACTACTTTTGGAATATAGTTATCTAAATCATTTACACTAGAGTAATATATCTCAATTTTAGTATGGTTGGATTTCAGATTTCTTTTCAAGGTCAATACTTGCTCATCTATATATATTTCTAAAAATACACTCTCACAGTATTGTCCTAATTCTTTTTGCACACTAAAATCAAACTTACTTGATTTACCTAAACAATAATCTATTAATTTTAATACTAACGATTTCCCCGATGTTGCTTCTCCAGAAATAACATTTAGTCCTTTATCAAAAGCTAAAGTTCTACGATATTCGGGTCCATCTAACATTAATTTACTTACAAATAATTTTTTTCCCATCATTAAAAATCACCCATTAAAGTTTTTTCATTCTTTTTTGTATATGGAATAGTCTTCGCTTCCCTCGTTCTTTGTTGCAATAGTTCGAAATAGTCCTTCTCTAAACCACTTACAAAATCAATACCTTTTTTAGTAATTTTCACATAAACATCTGACTTCTCTGAGGCGGACAATTCGATATAGTCAGCACTCTCTAAATTTATTAATATACTTTTCATCTTAGATTCATATCTTTGAAATTGTGTTTTGATTTTCTTCCCAGACTCTGGTTCACGAAGTTGCTCAGTGACTGCCTCATAATCCTTTGCCGAAACAATTACATAATAAAAGAGCAATTCGGATAATCGTATACCTTTTTTCTTAGACTTAAATTCAGTTAACACACATAACATATTCGCTGTCTCTAAATAAACATTATTAAAAAGCAGTTTAATCGATAGTGGTAAAACATTTGTGTTCCCCATAGTAATCACCCTATCTCTCTCTTATGTCCCCACCAAATATCAACTTCGGGGTCATTAGCAAGGACATGAATAAAACCTTTATTTTCAGATGGCATAGGTTTATTTAAGCCTAATACACCTTCTATGCGTCCATAATTCATTTCATTTAAAATTGAGTGCATTTCATCCACAAAACTTTGGCTATTTTCGTGAACTTTAAAAGATTCTTTATAAGTCTCCTTATGTCTAATTCGACATAAATTTAGCATAGAACCAACTATCTCCTCATCAAAGCCATCATATTCTGTTAATTCACGAATATATTTCTCTGCAAATAAAAAATATTCTTGACTTAAATCTCTTGTATCTTCATCAATATTTTCAACTAATAATTTTTGGTGAAATAAATCATCATTAAGAT
Source organism: Bacillus sp. IT-79MI2 (assembly GCF_949768135.1). Taxonomy (NCBI): domain Bacteria; kingdom Bacillati; phylum Bacillota; class Bacilli; order Caryophanales; family Bacillaceae; genus Bacillus; species Bacillus sp. IT-79MI2. The sequence continues at coordinate 30,874 of NZ_CATKPV010000056.1, forward strand.
TTTCTTTTTCCTCTTTAGAAGGAAGATCAGTTGGAATTATGATTTTTTTTTTTGGTGATGGTGGTTGAGTTCCTTTTGAAATTTCTCCAAGAAATTCTCTAATACTTTCAACATGTCCCTTTTTAGAAGAATCATATGAAATTACTCTAATCCGATATTTATCATTCAATTCTTGAATCTCTGTTTCAGTTGGATTATCTAACAATACATAATGTTTTCCTTGATAAAATTTTTGATAATGATCAAGCAACCCTTTAAAATATTCATCACTTAATGAGAACCCTAAGAAGAGCATCGTATACTGACCGCAAAACAGGGAAAATAAGGTTTTAAATTTCTCATTACTATATAATTCATCATATTGTTTTTCTGTTAATACAATGGAGCCTGTCTCATCCACATTCCCATGGATATGCCAAATTCGTTTATCTTTCTCTAAACTTGTTATTTCATGAGAGCTTAGTGTTGTATCTTTTAAATAATGCACTTTAAATCTTTTTGAATGTAGGTATTCAAATAATAAGTTGTCATAATTCGTTGTTAAGAAAACAGGAAAATTCAAAGATGCTAAATCATTATAATTATGCAAAGCGTTGTCTTCCACCTCAACAAATTCTTCTTCAATTATTTGTTTTACACACTCTTGAATATCTCTATCAGATAAATTCCCACGTTTACTAATTAATCTTAAAGCAAAATCATACTCATACTCATCTATAAGCTCTTGTATAACTTCATAATATTTCTCATTGACTGTTTTTTTCATTAAAAGTTCAATTAACTTCCCCCATGAAGGTAGCTTAAATGGTAAAGATAATCCAGCCCCAATAAGAGGGACAATCTTTTGTTGCTGATATAATTTATTTAATTCGGTGATATCAAAACTCATTTTTTTCACTCCATTTAAATATCCTTTATATTTGATATTACCAAATATTACTTACATAATGTACAAAAATCATACATTTATATCGATTAAACCACACAAAGTCTTTTCCATTACCTAGAATTTATAGCTACGTTTTTCCTCGGTCACTTTTAATTTCCCTTTGTGCTGTATAAGTAATTTACATTCCGTCCAACCCTCTTGGTCGAAATGATTTATTAACTCCTTCTAAAACCTCTATTTTTAACACACTTTTAAGTACAAATACACATATACTATTATCGGGCTCGGCAGCCTGCATTTCGTTAGGATACCCCGCATATACTATTATGGGGTCGCATCCAGCATTAACACTGGGACACCACCAACCCAGTAACATATATACTGTTACTGGGTTGGTAGTCCTGTATGACTAGGAGGGACTTTTTATGTCTCTTAATGACGAGGACAATTTTCTAGAAGAAGAAACAACAGAAGAAGACGATGATGAAGGAATTGAACTAAAAACAATCACGATTGCAGAATATGTAAAACAACAACGAGAAAGAAGAAAACAAGAACAACAAGTATTTGAAGACAAATTAAAGGTCCTCAAAGAAAGAACAGAAAGATTAAAAAAAGAGTTGGGATATAAATAATAACTCCACAAAAAAGAGCTTGGATTCCCAAGCTCTTTTCATTATCAGTTAATAACTTTATAACCACCATTTTTCCTGTGGAATTAAAACTGTTTCAATATTAAAGTTATTCTCAAACCATTCCTTCATCAATGTTTTATGGACAAGATATTCCGATGCAGAATGGGAAACTCCGATTAAAGACATCGAAGTATTAGAAGCATAATCCATCATTTGTTTATATCTTTGTTTACCATATTCATTATCAATATGACAATGAATTTCGCCAGTGATATAAGCTTGAACTCCCTTTTTTTCAGCTTCTTCCATCCAACTTACTTTATCGCCACAACCTGCAACGATAGCTATTTTCTTTACGTTATTTATGTTCTTACCTTCAAAGTCAACATATGGAATATCGAATATTTCTTTTAAGTGAGAAGTTAGTTCACTTGTACTCTTTTCTTCAATGTTACAAATTAGAACTAGGTCTTCATTATTTATAGAATTTGTTAAAAGCCCATCAACAACTTCTGCATTTAATTGTTTAGCGATAGCTACACTTGTACCTAATTTGGCATGATAATCCATTGGTACATGGCATGTATAGACTGATAATTCCTTTTCTTTTATTTGTTTAATGTATTTTTCTTTTATAGGAACAAAACCTTTGCCCCATGCTCCTTTTGGGTCTCCACATTCCATCAATAAGGGATGGTGCATAAAAAGTAAGTCTCCGCTATTACTTTCTTCTATAAAACGTTCCAACACTTCATCTGTAGGGAAAACGGCAAGAAAAATTTTCTTTACATTTGCATCCCCTTTTAACATTAGACCATTAAATAATTCCACAAAGTCTTTTTCAAAAACTGATTTCCAGTCAAACTTTAAAGGTTCATAGACCATTGGTATGAATTGACTGAAAGCAGAATCCTTTCCAAATGATTGTATATCAAGTTCATCGTCCAGTTTAGACACTATTTCACTTAGTTTAGCCATAAAACTATTCCTCCAAAATGTTTATTATTATAATTCATTACACATGGTTAGAAAAATAATATTTATTTGATTTTTTTAAATATTTTAACATAAAACCTTATTTTTCGTCATAAAAAATGTAATTTAGTGTAAATTATTTGTCTGTTAAACCAAGCTATTGATCAGGGGGCAACTTTCCTCTTCCCATTATTTTTATTATCGAACAAAAGTTGTAATAAGTACGCAAAATAGTTAACACGACTTATCTTTGTAAAAACAAAAGGACGCGAATGGTATGAATCGACAGTCATCCCTCGTATTAGTCCATTAACTTTAATCGCTTTACTATTCACGATTGTTGTGATGTTCTCTATTAAAGGTGAAATGATTGTTCAGCTACCAATGGATATTGTAAGAATTGCAATTCCATTACTTATTTACTTTATCTTAATGTTCTTTGTCTCATTTTTCTTATCTAAGAAAATGGGAACAAGTTATCCTGTTGCAACTTCTTTATCATTCACAGCAGCAAGTAATAACTTTGAATTAGCTATTGCAGTTGCGGTCGGAGTATTTGGCATTCACTCAGGTACAGCTTTTGCAGCTGTAATCGGCCCATTAGTAGAAGTTCCTGTATTAATTGCACTGGTTAATGTTGCTTTAAAATTAAAAAGAAAATTTCTACAAGGTTAATAAACTAATTCCTCTAATAAAAAAGGTGTCTCGATTATTGAGATACCTTTTTATATTGACAATATAATTATTCGGATATCACAAATATCCAATATTCTACTTTAGTACCCAAAAAATACAGTCTAATTTTATCGGTCCATAATTTTATCCGTCGAAATTTGGATAAAATTCATACAACCCTTTTAAAACAACATTTAATAATTTCATCCACATAAAATAAGTTATACAAAGAATCACCGCTTAGATAAAGCAAAACAAGACTTCTTATTACCTCACTTAGAAAGCGGGCTTCTGACCTTAATTGGCGCAACAACAAGTAATCCATTCCATGCGATTAACTCTGCCATTCGTAGCCGATGTCAAATCTTTGAACTGCACGCACTAACAGAAAATGATATTTTAATCGGCTTAAAACGAGCGCTTGAAGATAAAGAAAAAGGTTTAGGTGAATATCATGTAACTGTTACAGATGAAGCAATGCGTCACTTTGCAAATGCCTCTGGCGGAGATATGCGCTCGGCTTATAACGCACTTGAACTTGCTGTTTTATCTAGCTTTACAACAGACGATCAATCAACCGAAATCACATTAGAAATTGCTGAAGAATGTTTGCAGAAAAAGAGTTTTGTTCACGACAAAGGCGGAGATGCTCATTATGATGTCCTATCTGCCTTTCAAAAATCAGTTCGCGGAAGCGATGTGAATGCTGCACTTCATTATTTAGCGCGCCTTATTGAAGCTGGTGACTTACAAAGTATCGGGAGACGTCTTCTTATTATGGCATATGAAGACATTGGACTGGCTAGCCCGCAAGCAGGTCCCCGTACACTTGCTGCGATTGAGTCGGCAGAACGTGTTGGTTTTCCAGAAGCTCGCATTCCGCTTGCCAATGCAGTTATCGAACTTTGTCTTTCTCCAAAATCAAATTCAGCATACAAGGCACTTGATGCAGCACTTCACGACTTGCGAAACGGACAAACTGGCGATATCCCAAGTCATTTAAAAGATAGTCACTATAAAGGTGCTGAATCATTAGGTAGAGGTATTGGATACTTATATCCACATGATTATCCAAATGGATGGGTACAGCAGCAATACTTACCAGATAAAATAAAAAACAAGCAATATTATAAGCCGAAAACAACGGGAAAATTCGAACAAGCACTTTCAGGCGTATATGAAAGATTGCAAAATCCGCATAAAAGCAAACCAAAAGGGTAATCTAAGCGAAAACGACATGATAATGGAGGTTTCGCTTATGAAAACGCGCCAAGATGCATGGACAAGAGAAGACGATCTCCTTTTAGCAGAAACCGTTTTACGACATATTCGCAGTGGAAGTACTCAGCTGAAAGCGTTCGATGAAGTTGGAGACAAATTAAACCGTACTTCAGCTGCTTGTGGTTTTCGCTGGAATGCTGAAGTCAGACAAAATTATGAGGATGCTGTACAGCTCGCTAAGAAGCAAAGAAAAGAGTTAAAGCGTTCGGAAGCAAATGTAGAAAAAGAGCAACTATTAAAGCTAAAACCAAAACAAAAAGTCGTAATTGATGCTGAATTTCCCGAAGCAATCGTTTCTAATAAACATTCTCTTACAATGCAAGATGTAATCTCATTCTTGCAAAACCTAGGGCATAATAATCTTCACTTAGAAAAGATACAAATTGAAAATGAAGACTTGCATACAAAGCTTGCCTCCTTACAAAAAACAAACGATGAACTAGAAGTCAAACTAGCATCTTTAACGAAAAAACAACAAGCAATCGAAGAAGATTATGCGATGCTTGTTAGAATTATGGACCGTGCCCGGAAGCTTGTGTTAGTAGATGAACAGCAAGATCAAATTGCACCTATTTTTAAAACGGATCAAAACGGGAATTTAGATATTATTTATACGGCTGAGAATTGAAATAGAGACGAGAGTAAAAACCTGCTCTCGTCTCCATTTTTATTTTTTGACTACTTAGACAAGCCTAGTAGATATTGATACTGCCAAGTTCTTTCATCCTCATAGCCATCCTTTTCTATAATTCTACCAAAACATGCCGCTTTTGCACTTTAAAAAACGAATGATGCTAGCTCAAATAAAAATAAATTTAATTTTTTACAAAAAAAATTGTACATTTCAATATATCACCTTTTGTTCTTCATAGCGGCGACTTATGTTAGAAAATCAAAATGGATATATACAATCAATATGATAGTTATTTTATGATATTTAGTTGCACTTGAGTTAATTGTATTACCTATTGAGAGATTTTACTAAAAAAGTGTATACCTCATTAGAGGTATACACTTTTTCTATCCCTTATTCTTGTCCTACACGCTTTACTTCTACATTCTTTATACGTTCACGCACCACATGACTCGCCATAATTAAACCGGCAACAGATGGTACGAATGCGTTTGAGGAAGGTGGTAATTTCGCTTTACGAATTTTTGCGTTTTCGTCTGGAACGATTTCTTTACGAACCTCTTCACGAATCACGATTGGGTTTTCATCAGAGAATACAACTTTTACACCTTTTTTAATCCCTTCTTTACGAAGCTTCGTACGAATTACTTTCGCAATTGGATCTGTATGTGTTTTTGAAATATCCGCAATACGGAAACGAGTTGGGTCCATTTTATTTGCTGCACCCATACTTGAGATGATTTTAATTTTGCGTCGCAAGCATTGTTTAATTAAATGAATTTTGAACGTAATTGTATCAGATGCATCCACTACGAAATCTAAACCATGTTTAAAGAACTCTTCGTATGTTTCATCTGTATAGAACATTTCTAATCCAATTACTTCACAGTCTGGATTAATATCAGCAATACGCTCTTTCATTAATTCTACTTTTGAACGACCTACAGTAGAAAGTAATGCATGGATTTGGCGGTTAACGTTTGTAATATCAACAACGTCTTTATCAACTAATACAAGACGTCCTACACCAGAACGTGCTAACGCTTCTGCTGCAAAGGAACCTACGCCGCCAATTCCTAAAATTCCAACTGTACTATTTTTTAATATTTCAAGACCTTCTTTTCCGAAGGCTAATTCATTACGCGAAAATTGATGTAACATTCAGCTCTACACTCCTATTACAAAAATGGTCTACCATGATGTATTCTAGCGTTTTTCCGACTATTTGTATAGAAAAAGTTATAGAATTCCTAAAAATACATATTCAAAAAAAATTACAGGAAATTGAATTGTTCCAGTCCTAAACAAATCTAGGGAATATAAAAAATGTGCCAGCTATCTGAACCGGAATTTTTTAACTTCCTCTTCCCATCCACGTTTTAAAAAGGAGGATCCAGAGAGCCGAGCAATTCGAGGCGCTGACGCCAGGAGGAGCGGAGTGTAGGATTACTTACACGAGCACCGGACTGGCGACGCAACGAAGAAATGCGACCGCTATCTGAACCGGAATTTTTTAACTTCCTGTCTAAAAAAAGCCTAGATAGGTTTAGTATAACCATCTAGGCTCCGCTCTTACTTCTCTTCTTTTACGTTTAATTGTAAGTATAGCTCTTCAAGCTGCGCTTCTGCAACTGGGCTTGGCGCATCCGTTAATAAGCAGCTTGCACTTGCTGTTTTCGGGAATGCGATTGTATCGCGAAGGTTTGTACGACCTGCAAGTAACATAACAAGACGGTCTAAACCTAATGCGATTCCGCCATGTGGTGGTGTACCATATTCGAACGCTTCTAATAAGAATCCGAATTGTTCTTGCGCTTCTTCTTGAGAGAATCCAAGAGCTTTGAACATTTTTTCTTGTACATCACGCTCATAAATACGAAGTGACCCACCACCAAGCTCATAACCGTTTAATACAAGGTCATATGCTTGTGCACGCGCTTTTTCTGGTGCTGTTTCTAATAACTCAACATCTTCACGGAATGGCATTGTGAATGGATGATGCGCTGCGAAGTAGCGATCAGCATCTTCATCATACTCAAGAAGCGGCCAATCTGTTACCCATAGGAAGTTAAATTTGCTTTCGTCAATTAACTCAAGTTCTTTACCTAAGCGTAAACGAAGTGCACCTAAGCTATCTGCAACAACGCTCTTCTTATCAGCAACGAATAATAATAAGTCACCAGCAGCCCCATCTAATGTGCTCATTAGTACGTTCGCATCTTCTTCACCGAAGAATTTCGCAATTGGTCCTTTTAAGCCATCCTCTTCAACTTTTAACCAAGCTAAACCTTTTGCTCCATATACTTTTACGAATTCAGTTAATGCATCAATGTCTTTACGAGAATATTTACCTGCTGCACCTTTTGCATTAATTGCTTTTACTTGCCCGCCGCTTTCTACAGCACTTGTGAACACTTTGAAGCCGCAATCTGCTGCAAACTCAGATAAATCAGTAAGTTCCATTGCAAAGCGTGTATCTGGTTTATCAGAACCGTAGCGAGCCATTGCATCAGCGTATGTCATACGAGGGAATGGTGTGTTAATTTCTACACCTTTCGCATCTTTCATAACTTTCGTCATCATGCGTTCCATCATTTCTAGAATTTCATCTTGTGTTAAGAATGATGCCTCGATGTCAATTTGTGTGAATTCTGGTTGACGATCCGCACGTAAATCTTCATCACGGAAACAACGTGCTACTTGGTAATAACGTTCAAATCCGCCGACCATAAGAAGCTGTTTAAATAGCTGCGGAGATTGAGGTAATGCATAAAATTCACCTTCATGCACACGGCTTGGTACTAAATAGTCACGCGCTCCTTCTGGCGTACTCTTTGTTAAGATTGGTGTTTCAACTTCTAAAAACTCTTCTGAATCTAAGAAGTTACGAATTGTTTTTGTCACGTCGTGACGCATTTTGAATGTGTTGTACATAACAGGGCGACGTAAATCTAAATAACGATATTTTAAACGAACATCTTCTGATGCATCTGTATCATCTGCGATAATAATTGGCGTCGTTTTCGCTGCATTTAATACATTTACTTTCGTTGCTTGTACTTCAATGCGTCCAGTTGCCATATTTTCATTAATCGCACCTTGACCACGTTCAACAACTGTTCCTTCTACGTGTAATACGTATTCGCTACGAATTGTTTCTGCTACTTCTAGTGCTTCTTTTGACGTTTCTGGATTAAATACAACTTGTACGATACCTGTACGGTCACGTAAGTCGATGAAAATGAGTCCGCCTAAGTCACGGCGTTTTTGTACCCAACCTTTTAATTGAACGGTTTGTCCAACTGCTTCTACTGTTACTTTTCCACATGCATGTGTTCTTTCAGCCATTGTTCGTTCCCCCTATATTAATTTTTCTGCTACATATGAAGCAAATACATCTAAAGCTACTTCTTCTTGTCCACCTGTTGCCATATCTTTTAAGTTGATGATGCCTTTATCTAGCTCATCTTCTCCTAATACAGCTACATATTTCGCATTTAGACGATCTGCTGATTTAAATTGCGCTTTCATTTTACGATCTAAATAATCTTTTTCAACTGATAATCCAGCTTTACGAAGATCAAATGCAATTTTTGCAGCATGATCTTTCGCTTTATCTCCAAGTGCTACAACGTAGCAATCAATGTTATGTTCAATTGGTAATTCAATATTTTCAGCTTTCAGTGCCATAATTAAACGCTCGATACTCATCGCAAAACCGATACCAGGCATTTCTGGGCCACCAATTTCTTGTACAAGCCCGTTATAGCGACCACCGCCACTTAATGTTGTAATCGCACCGAAACCTTCTGCTTCACTCATAATTTCGAAGACAGTGTGCTGATAGTAATCTAAACCGCGCACTAGGTTTGGATCTTTTTCAAATGGAACACCCATCATTGTTAATAACTCTTGTACTTTTTCATAGTACGTTGTTGATTCTTCGTTTAAGTATTCTGTAATAGACGGTGCTGTGCTCATTAATTCATGATCACGGTCCTTTTTACAGTCTAAAATACGAAGTGGATTTTTCTCTAAACGAGATTGGCAATCTGAACAGAATTCGCCGATGCGAGGCTCAAAGTGAGCGATTAACGCCTCACGGTGCGCTTGACGGCTCGCTGCATCACCTAAGCTATTTAGGACAACTTTAATGTTTTTTAATCCCATGCCGCGATAGAATTCTACAGCAAGTGCAATCACTTCCGCATCAATTGCTGGATCATTACTACCGATTGCCTCGATACCAAATTGTACGAATTGACGATAGCGACCCGCTTGTGGTCTTTCATAACGGAACATTTGACCGATGTAATATAATTTCGTTGGCTGTGTTGCATCACCATACATTTTATTTTCAACATAAGAACGTACAACAGGTGCAGTTCCTTCTGGACGTAATGTTAAGCTACGTTCGCCACGATCTTGGAATGAGTACATTTCTTTTTGTACGATATCTGTTGTATCACCAACACCGCGTAAAAATAATTCTGTATGCTCGAAAATTGGTGTACGAATCTCTTTATAGTTGTAACGACGGCAAATTTCGCGTGCTTGCCCTTCGATATACTGCCATAACTCAACTGTTCCTGGAAGAATATCTTGCGTTCCGCGTGGGATTTGAATAGACATATTCAGTTCCTCCTCAAATTGTTTTAATCTTATTAAAAATAAAAAAACTCCCGCCTCTACTGATTATCCAGTAGGGACGAGAGTATTATACCCGTGGTGCCACCCTAATTGAAGCACGTATGCTTCCACTTTTTTAATAACGCTTAAACTTGCGTTCAACCCCTACTAAGCATTTGTGCCGTTCAAGTTGAAACCTACAGAGTGTCATTCGATTAGTCATCATGTAGAAATGTTTTCAGCCTAAGACATTTCCTCTCTTTTCATGTGTATCTCATCTACTCTTCTCTATCATTGGTTCTCTTCATATGTAAATATAAAATTACTATACGTTTGTTCAGGGCGATTGTCAAGTGCACTAGGAGCGTTCAATCTGCTTCTTTAACCGTTTTACATCTTGCAATGAAATACCAAATTCAGATGCAAGCTCCATAGAGGTATTATTTTGTTCTCTTGCAATAAACTCATGAAAATTCACGTTAAATAATTGGTTTGCACCGTTTGTAACAGAGTGCCCTTTTTCGTTCATACGCATACATGTATCCCTCACAATCAATATGGATGTTTTTACTTCTATTGTTCCATATTGATTGTCCGGTTATACTCATAAATGACTAACGCTTATTTCATCAACAGGCTTTTATTATAAATTAGAAAAACATAACACGAACTATAAAGCTTATACATAAAAAAGAGAGGATTACAAAACCCTCTCTTCCACCACCATTATTTACTTTCTAAAATTAAGGTCACCGGACCATCATTAATTAAAGAAACATCCATCATTGCTCCGAACCTGCCCGTTTCCACGCGCAGTCCTCGTTTGCGCAGTTCTTCATTGAAGAAATCATACAAGTTCTCTGCGTAGTCTGGTTTCGCAGCATCCATAAAATTTGGGCGTCTTCCTTTACGGCAATCTCCGTACAATGTAAATTGTGAAATGGATAGAACTTGTCCCTCCATATCAAGGACAGAATGGTTCATCTTCCCATTCTCATCCTCAAAAATACGTAAATTCGCAACCTTCTCGGCAATATATGTTGCATCTTTTTCTGTATCTTCATGTGTAATGCCAACTAGCAATGTTAAACCGAACGGAATTTGCCCTACAATCTCACCATCTACTGTAACAGACGCTTCTTTTGATCGTTGCAAGACAACTCTCATATTTTATACACTCCCTATTAATGCATCATGCGGCGTACTGCATAAATTTCTGGAACTCTTTTAATACGCTCTACTACCTTTTTCAAATGATGTAAATTACGAATAGAAATGGACATATTGATCGTTGCCATTTTATTGCGGTCGCTTCTACCTGAAACAGCTGAAATATATGTTTTCGTCTCTGTTACAGCTTGCAGAACTTCATTTAGTAAGCCGCGGCGATCATAACCAGAAATTTCAATATCAACGTTATACTCAATCTCTTTTTCTGGACTACCTTCCCACTCTACTTCTAGTAAACGCTCCTTAGCTTCTTCTGTATGCACATTGACGCAATCACGACGGTGAATAGAGACACCTCGTCCTTTCGTAATGTATCCGACAATATCGTCACCTGGAACTGGGTTACAGCATTTCGATAAGCGAATTAATAAATTGTCAGCTCCACTTACTTTTACACCTGAATCCCATTTTCTGATTTTCATCGGTTTACGAACTTCTTTTACTTCCACAATATCTTGTTCTTCGTCACGCTGTTTGCGGAACTTGTCCGTTAGACGCGTTGCAATTTGTGCAGCCGTAATGCCGTTATACCCAACTGCCGCAAACATATCTTCTTCATTTGCAAAGTTGTATTTCTCAGCCACTCGCTTTAAATTGTCAGGTGCTAATATTTCTTTCATTTCATACTCTAAGCTACGCACTTCTTTTTCAACAAGCTCGCGACCTTTTTCGATGTTCTCATCTCGGCGCTGCTTTTTGAAGAATTGGCGGATTTTATTTTTCGCATGAGATGTTTGCGCAAGTTTTACCCAGTCCTGACTTGGTCCATATGAATGTTTAGATGTTAAAATTTCAATGATATCACCTGTTTTTAATTTATAATCAAGTGTTACCATTTTTCCGTTTACTTTTGCACCAATTGTTTTATTCCCTATTTCTGAATGGACACGGTAAGCAAAATCAATTGGAACAGAACCTAGTGGTAATTCCATGACGTCTCCTTTTGGTGTAAAGACGAATACCATATCAGAAAATAAATCAATTTTTAATGACTCCATAAACTCTTCTGCATTAGAAGCTTCATTTTGCCATTCTAATATTTGACGGAACCACGTTAATTTCTTCTCTAATGTGCCTGTTGTTTCTGCTGCTTTTCCTTCTTTATAAGCCCAGTGCGCTGCAATCCCGAATTCTGCGATTTCGTGCATTTCTTTCGTACGAATCTGCACTTCAAGTGGGTCACCTTTTGGTCCGATTACAGTCGTATGCAGCGATTGATATAGATTTGCTTTTGGCATTGCAATATAATCTTTAAAACGACCTGGCATCGGTTTCCAGCACGTATGAATAATCCCTAACACTGCATAGCAATCTTTAATACTATTTACAACAACGCGCACAGCTAGCAAATCATAAATTTCATTAAATTGTTTATTTTGAAGTGCCATTTTACGATAAATACTATAAATATGCTTTGGACGACCTGAAATATCAGGTTGAATCGCTACTTCTTTCAGTTTGTCACGAATACCCGTCATGACTTCATCTAAATATTCTTCACGCTCTGCACGTTTCCGCTTCATTAAGTTAACAATGCGATAGTATTGCTGCGGATTCAAATAGCGAAGCGATGTATCCTCTAGCTCCCATTTAATTGTATTAATTCCGAGTCTATGGGCTAAAGGTGCAAAAATTTCTAACGTTTCATTTGCGATGCGACGCTGCTTTTCTTGAGGCAAATGCTTAAGCGTACGCATGTTATGAAGACGGTCAGCTAATTTGATTAAAATAACACGAATATCTTGGGCCATCGCAATAAACATTTTGCGATGGTTCTCTGCTTGCTGTTGTTCATGAGATTTGTATTTAATTTTCCCAAGCTTTGTAACACCATCAACAAGCATGGCAATTTCTTTATTAAATTCCCGTTCAATATCTTCTAGTGTAACCTCGGTATCTTCTACTACATCATGCAAAAAACCTGCCGACACTGTAGATGGATCCATGTGTAAATCGACTAAAATACCTGCAACTTGAATCGGGTGAATAATATATGGTTCGCCCGACTTTCTATACTGTTCGCTATGTGCATTACGTGCATATTCATAGGCACGTGCCACCAGCTCAATATCATCGTCCGCTAAATATTGACTTGCCTTCTCGAGTACCTGTTCAGCTGTTAGTACTTGCTCATTTGCCATCGAATCACCTTTTATTGAAAATTGACTTTTCACTTACTCATTAGAATAAATTTTATTCTATCATTATAACCTAATGATTGTGAATTGTGAAAAGGAAAAGATTTTACTGATATTTCACCATACTTTTTTGTACAATTATACAAAAGTACCCGCTCCTCTCCAAGAGATTCACGGGTACTTTTTTCTATCGCCGTAGTTTTATCTATATAATAATTAGTATTTTTCTAACACTAATACATCATAACCGTCTAACATTTTACGGCCATCTAAGTAAGTAAGTTCTACTAAGAATGCAATCCCTGCTACAATTCCGCCAAGCTCTTCAACTAGCTTAATTGTCGCTTCGATTGTTCCACCTGTAGCTAATAGGTCATCTGTAATTAATACGCGTTGACCTGGTTTAATTGCATCTTTATGGATTGTTAAAACATCTTTTCCATACTCTTTACCGTAGTCAACTGTAATTACTTCACGAGGTAATTTCCCTAATTTACGAACTGGTGCAAACCCTACTTCTAGCGCGTAAGAAACTGGGCAACCGATAATAAAGCCACGTGCTTCTGGCCCTACTACAAGGTCGATGTCTCTTTTTTCCGCATAAGCAACGATTTCATCTGTTGCTGCTTTGTATGCTTTCCCATCGTTCATTAAAGGTGTGATGTCTTTAAATACGATTCCTTCTTTTGGATAATCCGGTACAATTGCGATATGTTGCTTGAAATCCATATTTCTGAATCCTCCTCAGATATAAAAGGTCTGTAAATACAAGGCCTTTACCCTAACTGTTCTACTTCTTTATGATTACGAATCGCTTCAAACCATGTATATAGTTGTTGATATGTGCTATAAACCAACTCTTTTTCTAATTGAAGGTGGTTCATTTTCTCACGATATGTGTTCGATTCAATTAAATCACGCTTTTTCATTTCTTCTGCCATAAAAATGACACCGTCTTTTATTGTAACAAATTCTAACTCAAAAAACACCTGTGTCATGAAATTTACTGTGTCTTTTGACCAACCTTTATGACGACATAGTTGTTCCCCATATTGTCTTAAAGAAAATGGCGCTTTTTGATGTAAAAAAGAATAGTACCATTTAAAGTGCTCCCTTGTTGGAACTGTACTAAATAAATGATTATTCTCCTGATAAAACAGCGTATAAATTCGCGCTGGGAAGCCTGCCTTAAATAAACCACGCAATTCATCTGTTGACTTTGGTAAATCTAGCAAAACAATATAACGACTATCTAGCTCAGTCACTTCTGAAGCATGCATAAGTTGTTCTTTATATTCTTCTAAAGAAAATTTATTTAATACCTCTTCAGAAAAATACACCATTGTTATTTTTTCTCGCGAAAGTTCCGCTAAATTCGATTCCACATTACGCATGCTACGCCAATCAAATAATTGCCACGCATCTACCGCAATATCTTGAATCATAAGTTGTGGTTTTTTGAAATTATTCCATTCATTAATAGATGCCTCACCAACGACAGAAACGTGAGCAACTGGAGAAATTTCTTTCGCATAAGCTCCAAAACCAAATCCAATCGTGTCTAACGTCGCCTGTCCCCCGCGAAGTGCCATTTTCAAATGAGAACCATCAGATCCAATCGCACGAATACTTTCTAACTCCGCATCTCTAATTGCAATACGCGGCTTCGGATTTCCAACACCAAACGGTGCTAGCTTTTGCATTTCTTCAATTGCCGAAAGCGTCACATCCTCCACTTTGCAAATCGCATCAACTGTTGTAATCGGAGTAAAATCTTCAGACGTTAAAATCGCATCTGCTTGTTCATTTAAGCGGCGGCGCAGTTCATCCACATCATTCATATGAAGCGTCATTCCCGCTGCCATTGGATGGCCACCAAAGTGAGGTAACAATTCCCTACAATCTGATAAGTTTGCAAATAAATCAAATCCTGCAATACTACGAGCAGACCCTTTCGCTGTTTGCTTTTCAGGATCAATACATAACACGATTGTCGGACGATAAAAGCGTTCTACTAATTTAGAAGCAACAATCCCTATTACTCCTGGATTCCATCCTTCTTTCGCGAGCACTAACACTTTATTGTCCTCTGGCGGATAATTGTTTTCTACCTCTGCAATCGCCTCTTCTGTAATTTGCTTTACAATATCTTTTCGAAGCTTGTTCAGTTCATCAATTTCTTCAGCAAGCTCTTTCGCTTCTTCTGGATGTTCTGATAAAAGGAGGTGAACTGCCGGAGCCGCATCTTCTAAACGACCAATTGCATTAATACGCGGTGCAATTGAGAAACCAATGCTCTCTTCCGTAATCTCACTTTGTGAAACATTTGCTACTTTAAATAATGCTTTTAAACCAATATTTTTTGTCATTCGCATTTGTTTCAATCCACGCTGCACAAGCAATCTATTTTCACCATGAAGTGATACTAAATCGGCTACCGTACCAATCACTGCAATTTCTAATAAATGCTCCGGTACACGCCCAAGTAGTGCATGCGCTACTTTAAACGCAACACCAACGCCCGCTAAATAATGAAACGGGTACACACCACCCTTTAGCTTCGGATGAATAATCGCAAGTGCTTCTGGCAGTTCTGGCGGCGGCTCATGATGATCTGTAATAATAAGATCTATACCAAGCTCTTTTGCGATCTTAGCCTCATGGACTGCTGCGATACCTGTATCAACAGTAATGATAAGAGAAAATCCCGCACGGTGTGCCCAGCGAAATGCCTCTTCATTCGGTCCATACCCTTCAGTAAATCGGTTTGGAATATAGAACTCAACATCCGCACCTAGTTCTTGAAGAGCAAGGAACAACACAGTCGTACTACTTACACCATCTGCATCATAATCGCCAAATATTAAAATCTGCTCTCCATTTTGAATAGCTTTCCCTACACGTTCTACTGTACGATCCATTCCTTCAAGTAAAAATGGATCGTGAAACTCTTGCTGTCCTGTATTTAAAAAATCCATAATCTTATCTTCTGTATCTAAACCTCTACTGAGGAATAACGAAGTAACAAGCGGTGATAATTGCAATTTACTTGCTAATTCATTCACCAGCTCCTCATTAAATGACTTTTCTTTCCAACGCGTCTTCGGTTGTAACACGAAATCACCCCTTAACCTGTCCATTATACAAGACAGATTAAGGGGTGACAATATAATACAAGCTCTATTAGCTACGATTGAATATCTCCATAAACAGATAAATATTTACTTGTTTCGTATCAATCAAGAGAATACGGATTAATATGCACAAAAACATTTTGTACATTATCTTGTTTCATCAATACCTCTTTTACATGTTTCCCGATGCGATGCCCCTCTTCCACTGTGATATAGGGATCTACAGACACTTTAATATCAACAATGACATAATGACCGTGCTCTCTTGCATACAGAGAACCAATTTTTTTCACACCTTCCACTTGAAGGACTGCTTCTCTGAGTGGAATAACATCTTCTTCGTGAAGAACATGATCAAGTGTTGTATGGATTGCCTCTCCGCCAATACTCCACGCCATCTTCACAACAAGAAGAGAGACAAATAATCCTGCAACAGGATCAGCATATACAAGCCAATCTAAACCTATTTTATTCCCAATGATAGCTGCACAAATCCCGATTAAAGCTGCAATTGAGGAAAACACATCCGAACGGTGCTCATATGCATTTGCAATAATTGCATCACTGTTAACTCGTTTCCCTAATCGATACTTATACTGAAACATTCCTTCTTTCACCACGATAGAAAGGATAACCGCAAAAATTGTAATTCCCTTTGGTGGTTCCAGTTCCTGCGAGAAAGCCTTTACAGAAGAGATAGCAATCTCAATCCCTACAATAAATAATAAAACCGCAACAATAATAGCTGAAATCGATTCCGCTTTTCCATGACCGTAAGGATGATCTTCATCAGGTGGTTGCTTTGCCGCACGTAAACCGAAAAATACAGCCAGCGAGCCAACTACATCAGACGCTGAATGAACCGCGTCCGCTAAAAGCGCCTTACTATTCCCAATATAACCAATTACTGCTTTTACAATCGCTAAGACAATATTACCAACGATTCCAACAATGGCACCAAACTCGGCCTGTTTAAAACGTTCATCTTTTTCCATAACTGAAATCCCTTCTTTTCTCAAACTACCTTTTTTATTGTTACAAAAAATAAAGGAAGTGTCACTGTCCCTAACACCCCGATTGGTTCCACTAACCTTTCGCAAAAACCGCTAAAGGAAGTGTCACTTTAGTGTATCCGCAAACGAAAAAAGAGATGCCTCTAATGTAAAGAGGCATCATCTTTTTATATGTTCTGTTCTAACCTTTATACTTGTGGTTCAGATACTTCAGTTTCTACTTTTTTCTTGCCTTTTCCTTTTTTCAATCGGCGATTTTCAAGCATTAGCCAGATTTGAGAAGCTACGAAAACAGAAGAGTACGTACCTACAACTAGTCCAATCATTAATGCAAGTGAGAAGTTTCGCAGTGATTCACTACCGAAGATCAGCAGTGCAATAACAGGAAGAAGTACCGTTAAAACTGTATTAATGGAACGACCAATTGTTTGACGAATACTTGAGTTTACGATTTCTTCTAAATCTTTCACGTCGCGAATTCGTTTTTTCTGTTTGTATAACTCACGGTTTCGGTCAAATGTAACAATCGAGTCATTGATGGAATAACCAATGATTGTTAATACCGCAGCGATAAACGTTAAATCTACTTCCAACCTAAAGATACTGAACACAGTAATCATAACAAAAGCATCATGTAACAATGCAATTACAGCAGATACCGCATATGTGAAACGGAAACGAATACTCACATATAAAATGATAACCGCTGAGGCAATTATAACTGCAATAAATGCGCTTCGCGCGATTTCTTTCCCGATTGTTGGAGAAACCGTACTTATATTCGGCTCTATACCATATTTATCGTGGAAGAATGTTTTTGCTTTTGCAATTTCATCTTTCGATAAAACACCAATTGTACGAACAGCAAATCCTTTATTGTCATCGCCTGTTGGTACAATATCTTCTTTTTTCACATCAATCTTCAGTTCATGCAAGTCTTTTTGTACTTGAGACACACTAATCACTTGTTTTGATTGCAAGTCCATACGTGTACCACTTGCAAAGTCAATACCAAGGTTCATTTTGAAAATTGGTAGTATAATTGCTCCAGCAATCACAACGACAATTGAGAATAAGAAGAATTTGTGACCAATATTTACAAAGTTAATGCGATCAAATTTCGTTGGTGCATGTTCTACCCCTTTTGACAACGGAATAATTTCTTTCTGTTTCACACCAAAATAAGAGATTTTCTTATCGAAGTAACGGCTTTTCACAAGCAATCCAAGTAGGAAACGAGTACCGAATACGTTCGTAATGAAACCAACTAAAATACTTACAATTAAACTTGTTGCGAACCCTTGTACAGAGCTTGTACCACATACAAATAATACACCAGCTGCAGCAAGTGTTGTAATGTTCGCATCTAAAATTGTTGCTAACGAACGATGGTTACCAGCACGATATGCTGACATCATTGACTTACCAATTCGTAATTCTTCCTTCAGTCGTTCGTATGTAATGATATTCGCGTCAACCGCTATACCAACCCCGAGCACCAATGCCGCAATGCCTGGTAAGGTAAGAACTGCATGCATCCAGTTAAAGACGAGCAATGTAACGAAAATGTATAAACCTAACATAATGACCGCTACAAGCCCTGGTAAACGATAGAATACAAGCATGAATAAGAAGATAAGAGCAATCCCGATTGCACTAGCAAAAATCGTTTCTTGCAATGCTTGTTGACCAAATTTTGCTCCAACAGATGTTGAATACATTTCTTTTAAATCAACAGGAAGTGCACCCGCATTTAATAAAGATGAAAGTTGTTTTGCACTTTCAACTGTAAAGTTTCCACCTACGATTGAAACTTCAGCTTGATTAAACACTTGGCTTACTGTTGCTGCTGATAAGAATTTCGGATTTGGTTTTGCAGCTTCTGCTTTATACGAATCTTTACCTTCTTCAAAATCAAGCCAAATCACCATTAAGTTTGTTGGTGGAGGCATTTTAGATATTTTTTCAGTCACTTCGCGGAATTTATCAGCGCTTTTCAATGTAAGCCCTACACTTGGTCGACCTTGTTCATCAAACGTTTGCTTCGCTCCGCCGCCCTTTAAATCCGTTCCGTCCATGAGAAGGTTATCATTCACATCACGGAATGTTAATTTTGCTTGTGTAGATAAAATTTCACGTGCTTTTTGCTGATCTTTCACGCCAGCAAGCTGAACACGAATTCGATCTTTTCCTTCGATTTGAATGTTCGGTTCACTTACACCAAGAACATTGACACGATTATTAAGGGCACCCACTGTACTTACAAGTGCATCATGATCGATTTTATCTCCCTTTTTCGCTGGCTTTACTTCATACAAGATTTCAAAGCCACCACGAAGGTCTAGTCCAAGACTAATTCCTTTTGTTATGTTTTTTCCTGTCGCGCCAATAATTCCACCGATTAATAAAACGATGAGAAAAAAGGCGACGATTCTAGTACCGCGCTTTGCCATATGTACCTTCTTTCTGCTACTAAAACCATAAACAAATCATATCATTCATTTACGCTAGACAATTTCCTGTAACAACCATTTCTGTTTATTCACAGGCATCCCTTTACACTTCTGCATTTGTCTACTTAGTAGGCTTCCTTTCTGTGAATTTTCAACTTTCATACTAGCCATATAGGCAAAACCTCAGTTCTACATTTTAGACGCTGGGCTGCAACCTATATCTTACTACAAATTTTTATGACTTCTGCTTCCTACCTCCTTTACTTAAAATCTCTGACATATACATTCCTATTTATCAATACCTATCATTATACTGCAAAAGGAAGAACAAACCAATTACAGTCGGTTATTTATTTTCATATTTTTCAAATGACCAAAGTGGCGCTTGATACGCTTCTACTGTTAAATATGTCATGTACTCATTTGCTGTTAATGTTAGCACATCATTCACAAGCCCATACAATCTAACTTCACTATCTACTTTTTTCCACTTTTTACTTTTTAAACATTTCCAAATATCATTAACAGTTACTCGATCATAGCCAAACATTTGGAATTCTTCTACTTTGCTCTCTAAAACGACTTGTAACTGTCCGCGGTAAGCTTCTACCAAATCTTCTTTTTCAATCATACCATCACATCTCCTTTTGATTTCAGCACGAAAAGTCGCTTTTCATCCCGCTCTAATGGACAGCAATAACTGTCTTTAAGGGTTTCATCGCTCTGCTCTTTCCCATGAAAGTCTTACTTTATAAGCGCATCCTCTTAAATGCTTGTCATTCTTGTCTCATACGTGCATATAAATTATTGTAAATCATTCCATTGATTTTGAGAAGGTAGGAGAAGATCATGACGAGACAAAGCTTTTTACGAGGTGCATTTATTTTAATGCTAGCTGGTTTTATTACAAAAATTCTCGGGTTCATAAACCGAATTGTAATGGCGCGTATTTTAGGAGAAGAAGGCGTCGGTCTTTACATGATGGCTGTCCCCACCTTTATTTTAGCAATTACATTAACACAAATCGGACTTCCTGTTGCCATTGCAAAATTCGTTGCAGAGGCGGAAGCAGTAAATGACAAACAAAAAGTAAAGAGAATATTAACAGTATCATTAGCTGTTACATCCGTTATTAGTATTATCTTAACAATCGGCATCATGCTTCTAACGCCCATCTTAGCTGAAACTTTATTAACGGATAAAAGAACGTACTATCCACTAATGGCAATTTTACCTGTCGTTCCTGTTATTGCGGTTTCCTCTGTTTTGCGCGGCTATTTCCAAGGAAAACAAAATATGAAACCAAGCGCATATGCACAAGTGTTAGAACAGGTTGTCCGTATTACCATTATTGCCGTATGTATTCGGTTATTTTTACCTTACGGTGTTGAATACGCCGCTGCAGGTGCAATGTTATCAGCTGTTCTTGGGGAAGTTGCTTCTTTATTATTCTTACTCACTTTATTTCAGCGTGAAAAACATCTTTCTATACGAACTGGTTTTCTAAACACTGTCAAAGAAAGTAAACATACTTTTCATTCACTTATGGAAATTGCACTTCCAACTACAGGAAGTCGCTTAATTGGATCGGTCTCTTATTTTTTCGAACCAATTATCGTTATGCAAAGCTTAGCGCTAGCTGGTGTTGCGGCTTCAGTTGCTACACAGCAATACGGCATATTAAACGGCTATGCATTTCCTCTCTTATCATTGCCAGCCTTTATTACATATGCGCTTTCTACAGCACTCGTACCATCCATTAGTGAAGCAATGGCAAAAAAACAACATCGATTAGTAGAACACCGTCTGCAACAAGCGCTCCGTATTTCTTTAATTACTGGAGGGTGGTCAGTCGTTATTCTTTATGTATTTGCTTCACCTGTTTTAACTCTCATGTACGGTTCAGATAGCGCAACTGCATTCATTCAATTACTTGCACCATGCTTTTTATTTCACTATTTTCAAAGCCCCCTTACATCTGTTTTGCAAGCTTTAAACTTAGCACGCGCCGCGATGATGAACACGTTTATCGGAGCCATTGTAAAACTGCTCGTTATTTTCTTACTCGCTTCACGTCCAGAATTTCAAATGATGGGGGTCGCACTTGCAATTGCCGCTAACATTGTGACGGTAACATTCCTTCACTACGCTACCGTCTTAAAGAAAATTACATTTACAATTCACATGAGAGATTATATTTTCGGGGGAATTACGATTGCCATTGCAGGAGCTTTCGGATTCTATCTTCATAAATATATTGTTTTTTCACATTCACTTGGCATACAAACATTATGGGAAATTACACTAACCACTATCCTTTATATTCTGCTTCTTCTTATTTTCAAACTGATTCGTAAAGAAGAATTACGACGTATTCCTATTGTTCGTAAACTTTTGATTTCAAAATAAAGTGAAACTTTACTCAGTAGAGGGTTCTCCATCCCCACTATCCGCAAATAGCTGGGTAAATAGGCTTGCCTCTAGTCTGGCAAGCCTTTACTTCTCTTTCACATCGACAAAAAACTGTCCATTTTGAAAACTACAATACAAAATTTTTTTCACATCGTTATGCCCTAAGTTTTTTAATTTCTCTACTAGCCAGCCATCCGAATGCTCAATCATCTGTAAATGTTTATATTGAATTTCCCCATCAATAATTAAAGGAAGCGAAAACAGCGGTGTATCATTTTTACTCTTCTTACTTTTTTGTTTTTGAAAGACAGACAATTTTCCAGATGGCTCTAAAATAGCATACTCTACATCTCTTATATCTCCAACTCCCAGCTCACGTAATTGCATCATTAAGTCGTCTATATTATAGCGTTGCTTCCGCATCTGTTTCTCATCAATTTTTCCTGCATTCACAATAATAGCTGGCTCACCTTCTATTAAATGACGAATACGCTGGTTTTTTAAAGAAACAATCGATAAAGTTATTTGCACAGCCATGAGCAATACCATAGGAACAAGTTGATGCCAAAGAGACTTATCTGTATTTTCAATTGCGACCACAGCCATCTCACCAAGCATAATAAAAACCACTAAATCTAATACACTAAGTTCTCCAATTTCGCGTTTTCCCATAAGGCGAAAGATAATTAAAATCACAACATATAAAAGCATCGTCCGTCCAATTATCGATAGCCATTCCATTACTTTTTTCTCCTTTTTTAAACATTTTCTACTCATAGGTTTCCCTATAAAAAAGAAACTAGTCTAACTTATCAAAAATGAAAATATGCTTGTATTAAAAAGGGGGAATGCATAATGGATGGAACGAAAAAATTATCTACAGCAATCGGATTTGGGATTATCACTTTATTAATACTGGCCTCTATTACAAGTATGTTGATTGCTCTTTTATTAAAGTTTACAGATATAAGTGAAGGAACATTGGCTATAACCATTTTTATACTCGCTTTTCTTTCCATGCTCATATCCGGGTTTATCGCTGGCAAAAAAGCGCAAGGAAAAGGATGGTTCGTCGGATTCACAACCGGACTTATCTTTGCTATTCTTGTTTTTCTCGTTAACTACTTAGGTTTCTCTCACGCTTTATCTAATTCACAGCTTCTCTATCAACTTGGTTTAATGGGGGCAAGTACACTCGGAGGCATATTTGGCGTTAACATGTCAAAACGTACAGATTGAAAAAGCCCTGCATTCGCAGGGCTTTTTACTATTACTTCTTCACAACTTCACGAATCGCATTGCGATCGAATGTTAAGTGTGCACCACCAGATTTAACAACAATTGTAGTCTCATCTACTGATTCAATTGTGCCGTGTAAGCCACCGATTGTTACGATAGGATCACCTTTTTGGATTTCGCTTTGCATTTGAGCTACTGCCTTTTGACGCTTTTGCTGCGGGCGAATTAATAAGAAATAGAAAATCGCAAACATCGCAACGATCATGACAATATTCATCATACCTGGATTCATTTTTTGTTCCTCCTTTAATTATTATGTATTAGAAGTTTTTAGCATTCGGTTTATTAAAGCCATATTGTTCAAAGAACTCTTCACGGAAATCGCCAAGACGGTCTTCACGAATGGCTTGTCTCACCTGCTCCATTAAGTTTAACAGAAAATGAAGGTTGTGATAAGACGTTAAACGAATTCCAAACGTTTCATCACATTTCATTAAGTGACGAATGTACGCACGAGAATAATTTTTACATGTGTAGCAATCACAATTTGGATCAAGTGGGCCAAAGTCTCTTGCAAACTTCGCATTTTTCACAACAAGACGTCCTTGACTTGTCATACATGTACCGTTTCGAGCAATACGAGTTGGAAGTACGCAGTCAAACATATCAATACCACGAATTGCACCATCAATTAATGAGTCAGGAGAACCTACCCCCATTAAATAACGTGGTTTATTGTCTGGAAGAAGCGGTGTTGTAAATTCCAGTACGCGGTTCATAATATCCTTTGGTTCCCCAACTGATAATCCACCTACTGCATAACCAGGGAAGTCCATTGAAACAAGGTCTTTCGCACTTTGGCGACGAAGTTCTTCAAACTCTCCGCCCTGTACAATCCCAAATAACCCTTGATCTTGTGGACGTTCGTGAGCTTTTAAACAACGCTCTGCCCAGCGGCTCGTACGTTCTACAGATTTTTTCATATATTCAAAAGTAGCAGGAAACGGTGGGCATTCATCAAATGCCATCATAATATCTGAACCTAATGCATTCTGAATCTCCATCGCTTTTTCTGGTGATAAGAATAACTTGTCTCCATTTAAGTGATTACGGAAGTGAACCCCCTCTTCTTCAATACGACGGAAATCACTTAAACTAAACACTTGGAAACCACCGGAATCTGTTAAGATTGCACGGTCCCAGTTCATAAATTTATGTAAACCACCTGCTTCACGTATAATTTCATGACCTGGACGAAGCCATAAATGATACGTATTACTTAAAATAATGCCAGAATCCATCGCCTTTAACTCTTCTGGTGACATTGTTTTAACTGTTGCAAGTGTACCAACTGGCATAAATGTTGGTGTATCAAATGAGCCGTGCGGTGTATGAACGCGACCTAAACGGGCACCCGTTTGTTTACATGTTTTAATAAATTCATAACGAATTGCTGTCATAGATTTACTCCTTTTTATTTACTTCTTTCTTTAGCATGAGATGCAACGAACATCGCATCACCGAAGCTAAAGAAACGGTATTTTTCTTTTACTGCTTCATTATAAGCATGAAGGACATTTTCTCTACTTGCAAATGCACTTACAAGCATAATTAATGTTGATTTTGGCAAATGGAAGTTTGTAATTAAACCGTCAATTGCTTTAAATTCATATCCTGGATACATAAAAATATCCGTCCATCCCGATGCCGCACAAAGCTTACCATCGTGATCTGTAGCAATCGTTTCTAGTGTACGTGTTGACGTTGTACCAACAGTAATAATACGACCGCCGTTCTCTTTCACACGATTTAACAAATCTGCCGTTTCTTCTGACATATGATAATACTCAGCATGCATATGGTGTTCTTCAATTGTATCCGCAGACACTGGTCTAAATGTACCAAGGCCAACATGAAGCGTAATGAATGCTAAATGAACGCCTTTTTTCTTCAATTTCTCTAATAATTCTTCTGTAAAATGAAGCCCAGCTGTCGGCGCTGCTGCAGAACCAATTTCCTTCGCATATACCGTTTGATAACGATCACGGTCTTCCAGTGTCTCTTTAATATATGGAGGAAGCGGCATTTCTCCAAGTTCATCTAAAATTTCATAAAAGATACCGTCATATGAAAACTCAAGCTGGCGGCCACCTTGATCAGCTGTTCCAATGCAAGTTGCTTTTAACTTTCCTTCACCAAAAGAAATGATAGTTCCTTCTTTTACACGTTTAGCTGGCTTTACAAGCGTTTCCCATTTATCTCCATCTTCTTGCTTTAAAAGAAGCACTTCAATATGTGCGCCTGTATCTTCTTTCACACCATGCAAACGAGCAGGCATAACTTTCGTTTCATTTAAAACTAAACAATCACCCTCATGTAAATAAGAAAGAATGTCAGTAAAATGCTTATGCTCTATATCACCTGTTTCACGGTCTAACACCATTAATCTTGATGTTTCGCGCTGTTCAAGCGGCGTTTGAGCAATGAGTTCTTCTGGTAAATGAAAATCAAACAGATTAATATCCATAACTATATCCACCTATTTCTATTTAAATCGATTTATTATAAACATAATAAAAGATAATACAATACTTAACACAATACATGTAATGATCGGAAAATAAAAGGTAACGTTTCCTTTTTTCACAAAAATATCGCCTGGAAGCCTTCCGATGAACTTCCAAGCTACTCCAACGACAATGAGAAGAATACCAGCTGTAATAAGCAGCTTTGGCATATCCGTCATACCCCTGGCATCTCCATTCCGAAATGTTCATAAGCGAGTGGCGTTACAATTCGTCCTCTTGGCGTTCGTTGTAAAAACCCAATTTGTAGTAAATATGGTTCATACACATCTTCAATCGTCGTAGACTCTTCCCCAATTGTCGCTGAGACCGTTTCTAATCCAACTGGACCACCACGGAACTTTTCAATAATACCAAGCAATAATTTATGATCGATATGATCAAGCCCTAGTTTATCGACTTGCAATAGTTCTAATGCCATTTGTGTAATTTCCATCGCAATCGTTCCATCGCTTCGAACTTGTGCAAAGTCACGAACACGTCTTAGTAACCGGTTTGCGATACGCGGCGTACCTCGTGCACGCCTTGCAATTTCTAAAGCAGCTAATGAGTCAATTTCAACTTCAAACACTTCTGCTGTACGCTCTACAATAGCTGATAGTTGATCTACTGTATAATACTCTAACCGTGATAACACACCAAAGCGGTCACGAAGCGGTGCTGATAATGCACCAGCGCGCGTTGTTGCGCCAACCAGCGTAAACGGCGGTAAATCAAGCCTTACTGAGCGTGCTGATGGGCCTTTCCCAATCACAATATCAAGACAAAAGTCCTCCATTGCTGGGTATAGTACCTCTTCAATTGACCTATGCAAACGATGAATTTCATCAATAAATAATACATCACCAGGTTGAAGCGCCGTTAATACTGCCGCTAAATCTCCTGGGCGTTCAATTGCTGGACCTGACGTCGTTCGAATATTAACGCCCATTTCATTGGCAATAATATTCGCAAGCGTCGTTTTCCCAAGTCCTGGCGGCCCGTATAATAGTACGTGATCCAATGTTTCCTCACGCATTTTCGCTGCTTCAATAAACACTTCTAAATTATGTTTCGCCTTATCTTGGCCAATATATTGACGGAGCGTCTGTGGCCGTAACGAATATTCTAAGTCCGCATCTTCATATGCCGATTCTCCTGAGAGAAGACGTTCGTCCATTCTACTCACCTCTTACCATTTAGTAAAAGACTAAGTGCCTTTTTAATATACTGATCCGTCGTAAGTGATTCTTTTAATAACTCCGGTACAACACGAGAAACTTCTCGTTCTGCATAGCCAAGTGCACGAAGTGCCTCAAGCGCTTCATCAAGCTCAGCTGATGAACCCTTCTTCTCGTCGAAACGTTCTACATCTGAGAATAAATCAACAAACGCATCTGGTACAACATCAGCTAATTTTCCTTTTAAGTCTAAAATCATTTGACGTGCAGTTTTCTTTCCAACTCCCGGGAATTTCACTAAGAACTTTTCATCCTCATGTTCAATTGCTTGCACGACCTGCCCCGTTTGACCAGAAGCTAAAATAGCAAGTGCACCTTTTGGTCCGATTCCTGATACACCTAAAAGTTTTGTAAATAACAAACGCTCTTCACGTGTCTTAAATCCATAGAGCGCCATAATATCTTCTCTCACATAATGATATGTATATACACGAATTTCTTGCTTACTTCTTTGAAATACATATGGATTTGGCGTAAAAATTTGATAGCCGATTCCATTATGATCAAGAACGACATATTCTGGCCCTACATATTCCACATAGCCTGTAACATATTCAAACAAAATACGATCTCTCCCTCTCAAATCATGTATTCCATTTTAACATATTTAATGATAGAAAAGCGAGACCACCCCAACAAACGTTCTCTATTTAGCTTTTTCATTTTTTTCATATTGACAGAACAACATAAAGCAAATTAATATTACAAAGACGATAATGATTATCAATACTAATTAAAGGGGTTACATAAAGGTGAAACGCAATCTATCTATTCTATTTACTCTCATTCTTGTTGTTTTTACCATTGTTGGTTGCTCTTCTAAACAAGAAGAAGCACAGCCAAAAGAACAACCGAAAACAAAAGTTGTAAAACATGCAAAAGGTGAAGTTAAAATTCCGACAAACCCAAAAAGAATTGTCGACTTATCTGGATCATCTGAAGAACTATTACTTCTTGGTCATAAACCTGTTGGTACAGCTAACACGTATAAAGATAAAATCCAAGATCATTTGCAAGAAAAGCTAAAAGATGTAAAAGCAGTTGGTTGGTACTGGGCACCTAAAGTTGATTTAGAAGCGGTTACTGCTTTAAAACCAGACTTAATTATTTTAAACAACCGTCAATTGAAAATTTATGATCAATTAGCAAAAGTTGCCCCAACAGTTGTTCTAGAAACAAACTTAGAAAACTGGCGCGACAAATTTAAGGAAGTAGGCAAGCTATTTGACGAAGAGAAAAAAGCTGATAAATGGATTGCAGACTACGATAAAAAAGCAGATTCCTTATCTAAAAAAATTAAAGAGAAAACAAAAGATGAAAACTTTATGTTCCTTGCTGTAACACCGCAAAACTTCCGTGTATATGGCAGCTTCGGATATGGTGATATTCTCTTTAATGATTTAAAACTTCCTGCAACGAAAGGAACAGATTTAAAACAGACGATGGCACAAGTATCATTAGAAGGCCTTGTTGCATTCCAGCCTGATCAAATGTTTATCGTAAACTTTGGTGGCGAAGCAGATAAAGTGTTCGATGACTACAAAAATAGTGCTGTTTGGAAAGATAACAAAGCTGTAAAAAATAATCATGTTTACGAAGTAAGCAATGAAGTCTTTAACACAAAAGCATTCAACCCTATTGGCAAAGATATGCTAATTGATGAAATTGCAAAACAAATTTTAGATAAAAACAAATAAGAAAACCAGCAGCCCACATCAGCTGCTGGTTTTCTTATTTTGCACTGCATACTGCTTCATTTTCTCAATCGTCTTCACAAAACGCTCTTTTGACTTAATACGAATACCACGTTTTAGCTTTGCACGATCATAACTTTCTAGCTTTTTCATATCAATTTGGAAGAATGAATGAATCGCATTATCACTTTTTGGTACACCGTTAAAAATTTGCAGTATCCCCTCATTGGAAACACCAAAATACCCACTCGTTTTAAGTAGTGGTGAAATATCATCCACCTTTTTTTGCAGTACAATTTGCGTATCATCACGATCGACAAGCTGCCATTCTTTATACTGCTGAAGAAACTGTTCTAAATTTGCTACTTTTTCAGTGAAAATTTCCTCACTTACCTCTCCATCTACATACATACGCTCTAATAGAATCGTAACTTGAGGTTCTTTTTGCGTAACCTCTAATGCAGAAGCCGCAGCTATCACACTCGATTCATGATATAAACAAAACATAGCGATTACAACTTGAACTGCAACCATCATGAATTTCATTTCCGCTCACCTCTTCTAAGCAAAATAAAACTTCCATTTGTAGTTTTTCCGGAAATAGAAGTTTTATCCATAGTAACAGCGGTGGTTATAATGAAAATAAAAAATGCAGGTAAGGTGTAATCCCTACCTGCATGAGTCATTTACTTTTATATAATAAGAAAGACGCCTGCACATAGCAGGCGTCTTGATGCGTTTACGGCGAGAGACCAGGCGGCCACATCCGCGTGTTTAGCACTTAAGCATATCTCTCGTCTTACGTAAATTAGCTCATCGCTTTGCTAATATAACATTAATGTAAAAAGAACGCAAGCTAAACATAGAAAAATTTCATTAACTTTTTACAACAGTATTTATTCCTATAACCATTAAAGTAAAATATAAATTGATTATTGCAACATATATGTTACAATAGATGTAGATACAATGAAAAATCTGGCAAACAGGAGTGAGTATATTGAAAAGAATAAACGATGAACGTTTAATCCTTCAAAATTTAAAGAACGTTCGAATTGCCTTTCTCTTTCAATCAATTGGTATAATAGGCATCTTAGGATATATTGGCTTCAATGAAGGTATAGATCAAATTACAAAATCTCCACTATGGTTATTATTCATACTAACAAGTATACTTCTAGCCTATTTACAAATGGGAATCTCTATTGATGCAGAAGAAAATGAAAAAGAAATGAAACTAACGCCTTATTACAAACTTGTTTTACGCTCTGCTATCGTAGGGATCATTTTTGCTATTATTTATGTTATTTTCAGCCCTGAAAGACCGCGATGGGAAGGCATTCTTATGGGAAGTATTCTCTTCTTATGCTTTTTAGCTTCTTATTCTGTTGGTTACTTTATTAAGAAAAAACGTATGCAGGATATTGATGAGTGACCTCCTGCACCGCCTTTTTGATACTTAAAAAATCAAAAAGGGAAAGGCATAAACCTTTCCCTTTTTTGTTATCGCACTGTACCAGTTAGACCAGCACGAATGTCTCGGAACATATTTGTTACATCACGATTTAAATCGTTTGTAACTGTTCCGCTGCGCAGACGCGTATTCATCGCATCCACACGTTCAAACATGTCATTTTTTACTGTTACATATACATTTCGGTTTTTCACGTCATTCGCAACTGCTTGACGGATTTCATTTGCCATTGCCGTTTCATCTGTCACTGGATTGCGTGGTTTCACTGCAATAGCTACATCATTTCCACGCACAACTGTAGAAACACGATCCACATTATTCATACCCTTAACACGATTTGTAATTTTTTCTGCTGTCTTACCATCATTGTTAATGTATGAATTATTCATTGTAACGTTACGAGTTGGATATGGATTTGCCATTTGACCGTGGTAATTTACATCACGGTAATAGTTATATCCAACATCATTACGACGATCATATACATTATCCGTAACTCTATTTCCATTTCGATATGTTACATAATCTGTATATCGATCAGTACGTGCTACATTATTTTTGTATGGTTGTGTATCATAATAAGATGTACGTTCATAATTGTAGTTCGCATTGCGCCCATCCATCGCACTTTTATTCTTAGGTGTACCACATGCAGCTAATGCACTGGTAACTAACAAAGAAGCGGCAATAATTTTAATTTTTTTACTCAATATAAAAACCCCCCTTGTTAGGTTGAACTTCTCTCTCGAAAAGCTCCTTCTTATAGTGAGTAACAAAGGAGATTTTTACACTTGTTAATATTTCACTAGGAATTTTCTAACACGACCTCTTTATTGTTAACACAACTCTCTCTACTCCTCATCTTCTGCAAGTGGTTCTCCAAAAATCTCTGGTGGATCTTGCTGATAATTCATCGCACCTGGCTGCGGTGCATATGCGACTTGAGCTGTTGGATAATATGGAGAATTAGGATAATATGGCCCACCTGGCTGTGGACTATATAAATTTCTTTCCTCACCACATCCACAATCTTCTTCTGCTGGCATCATTTGCGGAACATTATTACCAGCTTGCGGTTGGTATGGCATTGAAGTATGTTGCACTGGCATTTGGTGCGGCATCATTTGCATACCTTGTGTATATGGCATTTGATAATATGGATACTGTTGTGGCATCATTTGCGATTGATATGGCATCGGTATTTGCTGCGGCATCATTTGCGGTGGTTGATTATTATCCATCATCGGCATCATTTGCGGCATTTGGTTATTATCCATCATCGGCATCATTTGCGGCATTTGATTACTATCCATCATCGGCATCATTTGTGGTGGTTGATTATTATCCATCATCGGCATCATTTGCGGCATTTGATTACTATCCATCATCGGCATCATTTGCGGTGGTTGATTATTATCCATCATCGGCATCATTTGCGGCATTTGATTACTATCCATCATCGGCATCATTTGCGGCATTTGGTTATTATCCATCATTGGCATGATATTCGGCATTTGGTTACTATCTATCATCGGCATCATTTGCGGCATTTGGTTATTATCCATCATTGGCATCATTTGCGGCATTTGATTACTATCCATCATCGGCATCATTTGCGGCATTTGATTACTATCCATCATTGGCATGATATTCGGCATTTGATTACTATCCATCATCGGCATCATTTGTGGTGGTTGATTATTATCCATCATCGGCATCATTTGCGGCGGTTGATTATTATCCATCATCGGCATCATTTGCGGCATTTGGTTATTATCCATCATTGGCATCATTTGCGGCATTTGGTTATTATCCATCATCGGCATCATTTGCGGCATTTGGTTATTATCCATCATTGGCATGATATTCGGCATTTGGTTATTGTCCATCATTGGCATGATATTCGGCATTTGGTTATTATCCATCATTGGCATGATATTCGGTGGTGTTACTTGTGGAATAATAAGACTTTCTTTTGTCACATCCGGTGCAACTATATTACCCACATTTTCTTTTTGCACTTGTGGCGAAACAACATTACTGACGTTTTCTTTTTGCGTTTGCGGCGCAACTATATTACCTACATGTTCCTTTTTCGTTTGCGGCGCAACTATATTACCTACATGTTCCTTTTTCATTTGCGGCACCACTATATTACTTACATTTTCTTTTTTCGTTTGTGGTGACACTATATTACTTACATTTTCTTTTTTCGTTTGTGGTGACACTATATTACTTACATTTTCTTTTTTCGTTTGTGGTGACACTATATTACTTACATTTTCTTTTTGCGTTTGTGGTGACACTATATTACTTACATTTTCTTTTTGCGTTTGTGGTGACACTATATTGTTCGGTTTCATCTTATTAATAATTTGCGGGGCAATTAACTCGCTTCCTTTTTTTATTACATCTGAAATTTTATAGTCTTTTGCAGGCTTAATGGGTGGTTGTGGCGGCTGTGGTAATATATTTACTGAAAACTTTGTGCTTTCTTTTTCCACAGGTTTCTCCACCTTTTCTACAACTGGTGGCTTTTCAATTACAGCTGGTTTTTCAACGGCAGGCGGCTTTTGAATAGGTATTTCTTTCTGAATCGGTTTTTCTTTTTGGATTGGTACTTCTTTCTGAATCGGCTTTTCTTTTTGAATGGGCATTTCTTTTTGCGTTTGCTGCATAGCCGGTTGCTGCGTAATCGGCACAGATTGATATGGTGCTTCTTCTTCATCTTCTATTCCAAGCGGCGTAGGTGTCGCTGCAAATTCTTTTTGTTGTACCTCTTTTACATATTCTTTTGGAGGAGCTGAACCAGCACCCATATTTTTTTTCACATGCACACTGCTAGATGGCACTTTTATTTTCATACCTGGCATAATCAGATCGGGATTAGTAAGCTGCGTATTCGCCTTTTTTAACGTTTCAAAATCTACTCCGTACTTTTTCGCAATTTTCCAAAGGGTATCCCCTTTTTGCACGATATGAATTTTCAAATTTTCCCCCTCCTGTATTACTTATCTATAAGCCAAAATAATGTAAAGTGAAACTGTCCTCTATGATTTAACACTCTTGCTCTTACCATTTAGTCATACACAATATTGCACGAATATGAAAAAATACAATGATTCCCTCAACACAATGTATGACTGCAATTAGCTAATTATGTTTAATAAAAAAGCGACGGAAATCCGTCGCTTTTACACACGCTCTAACATACGATTTAAGGCAAGGACTGCTTCTTTTGTCACCTGCTTCTCTACTTGAATAACATTGATTTCCTCTCCACGCTCTATCGTTTCTAACACCCACAATAAATGTGGTAAATCAATACGATTCATCGTTAAACAAGGACACATAAAAGGGTTTAATGAAATGATTTCTTTATCAGGGTGCTGATGAAGAATTCGATTGACTAAATTCATCTCTGTACCAATCGCCCATTTACTTCCAGATGGCGCTTGTTCAATCATGTCGATAATATATTTTGTTGATCCTGCATAGTCAGAAGCTGCTACCACTTCATAACAGCATTCTGGATGCACAATAATATTCATATCGGGATGATTTTTTCGCACACTTTCAATGTTTTTCACAGTGAAATTTTGATGAACCGAACAATGACCTTTCCATAAAATCACCTTCACATCTTCTATATTCCCATCATATTCTAATGAATCTGTATGCGGATCCCAAACCGCCATTTTATCTAATGAAATACCTAGGTCATACGCTGTATTTCTTCCTAAATGTTGATCTGGTAAAAAAACAAGACGCTCTTTTTGCGTAAATGCCCAAGATACCATTTTTTTTGCATTTGAAGATGTTACTGTCGCCCCGCCATTTCGTCCACAAAATGCCTTAATAGCTGCCGTAGAATTGACATATGTTAATGGAATCATCGTATCCCCAAATAACTGCGTAAGTTCGTTCCAAGCTCGTTCTGTTTGTTCGATATCTGCCATATCCGCCATGGAACAGCCAGCACGCATATCTGGTAAAATAACGATCTGTTCATCGGCCGTTAACATATCTGCTGTTTCAGCCATAAAATGCACCCCGCAAAAGACAATATATTTCGCTGCTTTATTGCTAGCCGCTACTTGCGCAAGTTGCAATGAATCTCCCGCAGCATCTGAAAATTGAACAACTTCATCCTTTTGATAATGATGCCCTGGAATAAATAATGCTTCCCCTAATTTTTCTTTAATTTCACGAACACACTCTTCCATTTCTTGCACTGACATCGTTTGATAACGCTCTGGTAACATCGTTTCAATTAGCTGAACTTTTTCTAAAATACTCATCCGAAATCTCCCCCTCTAACCCTCTCGCTTTAAACTTCAATATTAAAGCTAATATCTAATGCCTTTACAGAATGTGTTAATAATCCGAGTGAAATATAATCTACCCCTGCCCCACCATATTTTGATAAATTTTCAATTGTAATGCCGCCTGATGCTTCTGTCACAATTGCACTTGGAACAATTTTAGAAAACTCACGAACTTCTTCTGGTGTACGGTTATCAAACATAATAATATCCGCTCCTGCGGCAATCGCTTCGCGCACTTGTTCTTCTGTTTCCGTTTCCACTTCAACTTTCACCATATGTCCAAGCTTTTCTTTCACAGATGTAACAGCGTTTGTAATAGAACCTGCAAAAGCAATATGGTTATCTTTAATCATGACACCATCGTATAATCCGAAGCGATGGTTATATCCGCCTCCGCAAACAACCGCATATTTATCAAACATGCGAAGCCCTGGCATCGTTTTTCTCGTATCACAAATACGTGTATGATCACTTTCTAGCGCCAGAACAGCTTTGCGCGTCATCGTTGCTATACCACTCATGCGTTGAATAATATTTAAAATTACACGCTCCACTGTTAATAAAGATGCAATTGGTCCTTCGACACTTGCTAAAATCTCACCTTTTCCTACGAAATCTCCGTCTTTTTTATGAAGTGTAATTTGAATGCTGTCATCTAATAATCGAAATCCTTGTTCAATTACTGCTGTCCCTACGAATACCCCTGTATCTTTCGCAAGGAACGTTCCCTTTGCCCTTAAATTATCAGGAAAAATAAGCTGAGATGTTACATCTTTTTCTCCAATATCTTCTAGAAAAAAGCTTTCTAATGCTTTTCTTATCTTTAACGCGTTCATACAATCCCTCTTCCCTTCATTACACAAGTTGTAATTTTCTATTAGCGAGAATAATTTTTTTCGTTACTTGATTTCGTCTTGGATAATCACCACGATAATGACCACCTATGCTCTCTTTTCTTTGCAGTGCTGCTTCTGTAATGAGCTGACAAACTGTTAGCATATTCATAATTGTTATATCTTCATTTGTAAAAGCTTCATATTGTATTCGAACACTTTGTACACGATAATGTTCAAACCATTGCTTCGCATATAATAAACTCTTTTCTGTTCGTACAATTCCTACGTACGTCATCATATGTTTTTGTATTTCTTTTTTCGTAGGTAACTGAGGAACTCTTGATATTCCATGTATTTCTTCGCTATTATTTATCTTTTCTTGTACCGGATGAGCTAAAATATGTGTTCCCATTCGTTTTCCAAACACAAGCCCTTCTAACAATGAGTTGCTCGCTAATCGGTTTGCACCATGCACACCGTTACAAGCTACTTCACCTACAGCATATAAATGCGGAATAGATGTTTCTCCATCACAATTCGTTTTAATGCCACCCATATGAAAATGAGCACCAGGAACAACTGGAATTCTATTTTGTTTTACATCTATACCATTCTTTTTGCATAATGCCGATACAGTAGGAAAACGTTCTTCAAAGTTTTGAATAGAAGAAATATCCAAGTATACACTTTCACCTGCAAGAAGCTGTTCATGAATCGCACGTGCCACTACGTCACGCGGTGCAAGATCATGTTGCGGATGTACATCCAGCATAAAACGCTGTCCTTTTTCATTTAACAGAACAGCTCCTTCACCCCGTACCGCTTCTGAAACAAGTCCACAGCAACGGCTGCCTACATATAGCATCGTTGGATGAAATTGTACAAATTCTAAATCAACAAGTTCGCCACCAGCTCTGTATACCATCGCGAGTCCGTCACCTGTAATCGTCTCGTCGTTAGACGTAAATGCATACAACCCTCCAACACCGCCTGTAGCTAATACAATATGTTCAGCATAGTAACGATGTATATTTCTTTCGCTATCACGGGTCAAAACACCCTTACATGTATCATTTTCTATAATTAAATCGAGCACCATTTCTCGCTCCACTACTGTAACGTACGGAGCGACTTCCTGAACCAAATGCTCTAATAAATTTCGTCCTGTTGCATCTCCACCAGCATGTAAAATACGTCGGTTTCGATGCGCACCTTCTTTTCCAAGATGGGGCCCGTTTTCATCTCCATCAAATTCCATCCCATTTGCAATGAGCTTACGAATCTCTTTCGGCCCTTCTTCCACTAAATATCGAACTGCTTCTTCATTGTTATAGCCACAACCGGCCGCTATCGTATCTTCGTAATGATCATTCACATTGTCATATGTAGCTACAGCTGCTGCAATTCCGCCCTGCGCTAAATGTGTATTGTTATCGCGGCCTGTTTTTTTTGTGATAATCATCACATTCTTTTCATGACAAATCTCTTTCGCAACACTAAGTGCTGCAACACCACTTCCAATAATTAAGACATCTGCACTTGGCATGATCATTGCCTCCTAGTTTACACTTCCCAACTGTCTTGACACCTATATTTACATAGTTTTAAAATAATGACAAGAGTTTTTTAGAAAGTAATATTTTCACCAAGGAGTTTAACGAAATTCTCATGCTATATAAATCCATTTTATTTTTTCGACATATCAATCGCTGCTACGAAGAAGAAAAGGGGACTTACACTCATTTTCTCTCTCTGTTTTTACTTGGCATGGGGCAGGAAGAGGATCTGACCGCTTCTATGCGCGGCCGGATGCTCTCTTCCACCTAAAAAGAAAGGGTTTATGTCGGTTTTTTAATTTGAATTTATATACTTTAAAATTAAAAAACGAATGTAACTCTACTATAGAGAGGACTATACATTATGATATATCTTGACTATGCAGCTACAACACCAATGAGCAAAGAAGCTATTGACACATATACGAAAGCAGCACAGCAATACTTCGGTAATGAACAAAGCTTACACGATATCGGAGGAACAGCTTCGTCTTTACTACAAGTTTGCAGGGGAGCACTTGCACAAATGATTAGAGGAAAAGAACAAGGCGTATTTTTCACAAGCGGTGGTTCTGAATCTAATTATCTTGCAATCCAGTCGCTCTTAAATGCAAAAAGCGGCAAGCACATACTTACAACACCAATGGAGCACGCATCGATTCGCAGCTACTTTCAGTCATTAACAAAGCAACGATATACAATCACGGAAATTCCTGTGGATTCATGCGGGCTTATTAACCTTAAGGCTTTAGAAGCAGCAATTACAGACGATACGGTTTTAGCAAGTATTCAGCACGGTAATTCTGAAATTGGAACCGTTCAACCTATCTCAGAAATTGGAGCACTACTAAAAAAACACCATATTTTATTTCATACAGATTGTGTACAAACATTTGGTAAACTCCCAATTGATGTCACAACGATGCAAATTGATAGCCTTTCTGTTTCCGCACATAAAATTTACGGACCAAAGGGTGTCGGAGCTTGCTATATAAACCCACAAGTTCGCTGGGAACCAGTCTTCCCAGGGACATCTCATGAAAAAGGATTTCGCCCTGGTACAGTTAACGCTCCCGGTATCGCTTCGTTTCTGACAGCAGCAGAGCATATATTGGACGATCGTGAAGAAGAACGCGCTCGTTTTGAGCAATTACGATCCTATTTTACAGAACAATTACAAGCAATTCCCCTTGAAATTCAAGTAGAAGGACATTCTACTTCTTGTTTACCTCATATTATTGGGGTTACAATAAAGGGAATAGAAGGTCAGTACACGATGTTAGAATGCAATCGCCATGGCATTGCCATTTCAACAGGAAGCGCATGTCAAGTCGGCAAACAAGAACCTTCAAAAACAATGCTTGCAATTGGAAAAACGTATGAAGAGGCAAAACAGTATGTCCGCTTTTCATTTGGACGTCATACAACGAAAGAACATATTGATACAACCATTCATGCACTATGCACAATTGGAAATCAATTTTATAGAGGTGTTAAATTATAATGAAACAAAATGACCAGAAAAAGATTTTAGGGGAAGAAAGAAGACAGCTCATCTTACAATGGCTCCTTGCTGCTAACGAACCGTTATCCGGGAGTGAATTATCTAGGAAAACAAATGTCAGCAGGCAAGTCATCGTACAAGATATTTCCTTACTAAAAGCGCGAAACGAACCAATTATCGCAACTGCACAAGGATATTTATATTTAAAACCACAAGCAAAGAAAAATACATTTGAACGTGTTATCGTCTGCCAGCATAAACCAGATGAAGTACGCCAAGAATTAACATTGCTAGTCGACCACGGTGTTACAATTAAAGATGTAAAAGTAGAACATCCTGTATACGGCGACTTAACAGCTTCTATTATGGTGAGTAATCGTTTTGATGTTGAACAATATTTGCAAAAAATTGAAGATACAAATGCTTCCTATCTATCTCAATTAACAGATGGCATCCACTTACATACAATTGAAGCAGATTCCACAGAAAAATTAAACGCTGCTTGTGATGCGCTAGATCGCGCTGGATTTCTTGTTTATTAAAATGAGAGCACAGAGAGTTTCATTCTTCTCTGTGCTTTTATTTATGAAATGATATAATATTGAAATCAATTGGTAAAGGAGAGATGATATGGGAATCAAACTCGTTCACTTTAGCATTGGCAAACCAAAACAAATGCAATATGGAGAAAATAAAGAAATGTCAACAGGCATCTGTAAAGAGCTTACAGAAGAAGCCTTTCTATCAAAAGACGGATTTCTTGGAGATGGTGTAGCTGACCTAAGGTTTCACGGCGGACCTGATCGCGCTGTTTGTGTCTATCCGTATGAACATTACGCGCTATGGGAACAAGAATTTCAAACAACACTCCCACCCTCTGCATTTGGCGAAAATATTACCGTAACAAATATGTTAGAACATGATATTTTCATCGGCGATACATATCAATTAGGTGAGGCTGTCATTCAAATTACACAAGGCCGGATACCGTGTAGTACCATCTCAAAAAGAGTTGGCATCCCCGGTATTTTACCGCGCATTGTAGAAACCGGTTATACCGGCTATTTATGCCGTGTTCTTCAAGAAGGCGTTGTTCGCAAAGACTCACAAATGAAACTACTAGAGCGCCATCCAGATCAAGTTTCTATTCTGTTTTCTAACGAAGTATATTTTCATAGACGGAAAGATACAGAGGCAATGGAGAAAATTATTGCTGTTCCAGAACTAGCAGAAGCTTGGCGCGAGCAATTAGTAGATCGCTTAGCAAAATTGAAATAAACCCCATTGCATAT
>NZ_CATKPV010000057.1:0-65740 GCF_949768135.1 Bacillus sp. IT-79MI2
GGGTAGCACCACATCGCTATCAAGCTAATGTTGATTTGAAATAAAGTCGCGATGTTTTGAAAAAAGTTGTGAAGCTTTACCCTTTTGGATATTTTTGTCTGAAGGGGTGTTTTTTATGACTAAAAGAAAAAGAACATCTGAATAAAAGGTGGATTAAGGAATTATTGAGTGACATAGAGTTGTTCCGTTATAGGACGCGATTGTGGAATAAAACAGGCAGAAAATGAACAAACTATTTTATAAAACCGAAACATAACCTGCTGGATAAGAATCCATTTTGATCAATCTTTTTTCAAAATGGTTTATTTTTGTTTGTTGCACAATACAAGTACAATTAATATTTTTAATTAAACTTTATTCCAAACCAACATATGAAAATGATCTAGAAGGAAATAGGCAGTGTTTTTACATAAGTAAAGCACTGCTTTTTTTTAGCTATGAAAGCATGATTCATGCAGAGATTATTGATATGTATTGTTTAGTCTTGTAATAATTTGACAATTAAGATATTTTCAAAAATAAAGTAAATAATATTGTTATATATGAAAAGAATCATTATAATACTACTTATTGATAAGATAGTTGTTTTTATGGAGTAGAATGTGATAGAAGGGGCCATCCATTAAAGAAATTATCTGAATTTTTTTAGTATGAAAAACTTTGGAGATATTCTGAAATAGTGTGGGAGGAGAAAATCAAAAGCACAACCCTAGGATAGAAATTGGTTTTAATAAAAGTCCTCTATTATTCAACGGAATCTATGTGGAATAGATTTAATTTTATTGTAGGGTTATGAGAAATGAATAGCTCCATAGTAGCAATGTTGCAATTTTATCTTAAACTAAAGGGGGAATATCTATGAACAGTATACTGAAAAAGTGGGGTCAAGTGAGTCTGGTAAAACAAATTATTGTAGGTTTGATTATTGGTATTATTCTATCTTTGACAATTCCAGAAGTAGCAAAACCTGTTGTAATTTTGGGCACTTTATTTGTAGGGGCTTTGAAAGCAGTTGCGCCTGTGCTGGTACTTTTCTTGGTTATGTCGGCCATAGCACAACACAAGAGTGGTCAACAAACGAATATGAAGTCCATTATCTTCCTATACCTTTTAGGAACATTTTTAGCTGGATTAATCGCCGTTGTTGTAAGTTTTATTTTTCCTGTAACCTTAACACTTGCAAAGGGTGCTGAAGGTGTGACTGCTCCTGGCGGTATTGTAGAAGTTCTCAAATCTTTACTGCTGAACATTGTTGATAACCCAGTTAAAGCAATTTATAATGCGAACTATATCGGTATTTTAGCTTGGGCGACACTCCTTGGTTTGGCTTTACGAAATGCTTCTGATACGACAAAAACGATGATTTCAAATTTTTCAGATGCTGTATCCAAAATGGTTACATGGGCTATTAAGTTTGCGCCATTAGGAATCATGGGTCTAGTAGTGGATTCTATTACTACAAATGGAATTGAATCATTACTAAGCTATGGAAAATTACTTGCTGTTTTGATTGGTTGTATGTTCTTTGTAGCACTGATTGTCAATCCAATCATTGTGTTCGCATTTATACGTCAAAATCCCTACCCGCTTGTTTTTAAGTGCTTAAAGGAAAGTGGTATTACAGCATTCTTTACACGTAGCTCAGCTGCGAATATTCCTGTAAATATGAGATTATGTGAAAATCTAGGTTTGAATAAGGATAGTTATTCAGTATCCATCCCATTAGGTGCAACGATCAATATGGGTGGTGCCGCTGTTACTATTTCTGTTTTGACACTTGCAGCGGTTCATACACTTGGTATTCAAGTGGACTTTCCTACAGCAATTATCCTCAGCGTATTGTCAGCTATATGCGCTTGTGGTGCCTCAGGGGTTGCCGGTGGATCTTTATTACTGATTCCTCTAGCATGTAGTTTATTTGGAATCTCATCTGATGTTGCTATGCAGGTAGTTGGAGTAGGCTTTATTATAGGTGTTTTACAAGACTCTTTTGAAACGGCACTTAACTCATCCACAGACGTACTTTTCACAGCAACAGCTGAATTTAAAGAGTGGCGTAAAGAAGGGAAAAAAATAAATATTCGCAAAGCATCATAAAGAAGAAATCTAGTTCTGGTGCAAATGTGATTTTTTAGAAGAATAGAACATCAATAACATGTTTAGCTATGGATCGGTAATATGCAATACAACTAAATATATAATTCAACATAAAAGACAGTGGGCAACGAGCTCCTGTCTCTTTATGTTGAAAATTCGAGTCGTAGTTAAAGAAACCTTTACTCACAGTTAC
Organism: Bacillus sp. IT-79MI2; assembly: GCF_949768135.1. NCBI lineage: Bacteria > Bacillati > Bacillota > Bacilli > Caryophanales > Bacillaceae > Bacillus > Bacillus sp. IT-79MI2. Next base: position 2,291 of record NZ_CATKPV010000057.1, read on the forward strand.
AAAAGGGTGCAGTGGTACTGTCACCGACTGGTGTAATTGAAAAACAGGGGTCCCAATTGCCTACAGGGGTTGATATTTACGAGAGCCATTATATTTGTCGTTATATAAAAAAAGGTTAGAAAAAGAGAACATTAAAAGGAATGGAATACTGTAAGAAAATAGTAGAGAATCAGAATGGAAATCTCATACAAAAGGATGAAATTAATTTTTTGTAAAATTTGTCGAAATTTGATTCTTTATAGAGAACATTTTGTTATGATAGTACATGCTGAGAGAATATAAAATTAAGGGAGGAAGATGGATTTGAAGAAATTAATGAGTATCTTTTTATCACTGATGCTACTAATCTCATTCACAAGTATCACAGCAAAAGCAGAAGAGAAGGGTGTATTATCAGTAAATGAAGCAATTCAATTGTTTCAGCAGCAAGGAAGCAGTAAAGGGATAGTGGAAGGGTATATTGTTGGATATACAGAAAGCTCTTCTAAGTATACGAAGGATCCAGCAAAGTTTGGAGATACGAATGTTGCGATTGCAGATTCTCCAAATGAGACAAATCCAGAGAAGATTATGCCTGTCCAGTTGCCAAAAGGTGACGTAAGAACAGCTGTGAATGTAAAGGATCATCCTGAAAATGTCGGGAAGAAGGTTCAATTAACAGGGACACTTGAATTATATTTTAATAGTCCTGGTTTAAAATCAGTAACAGCATATAAATTTCAAGGTGAAACAGAAAATCGTGTTAGCGATGTTACTGCATCACCAAATGGTGGAGAAATTGCAAAGGGAACGGCAGTTACATTAACAACTAGTACAGAGGGAGCGACGATTTATTATACATTAGATGGCTCAATCCCAACAGATAAAAGCATTCGTTATAATGAACCGATTGTTTTAAATGAAAACAGTGTTCTAAAAGCAATTGGAGTAAAAGAAGGTCTTTCATCTTCAGCCGTTGCTACTTTTTCTTTTACAGTTGTAACAAGTGAGCAAGTTCGTATTCATGATATTCAAGGGAAATCCCATGTCTCTCCTTATGACGGGAAGAAAGTGCGAAATGTAGAAGGCGTGGTAACTGCGTTAGATAAGTATGGCTTTTATATAGAAGATCCGCAGCCTGATAATGATCCTGCGACTTCAGAAGGTATTTATGTTTATAAGAAAGATGCAAATATAGCAACCGGAGATCTTGTGCAAGTTGATGGAGAAGTTGAAGAGTTCATTGGACCTGGATATGCTGAGAAATTTGAAACAGATTTGGTGATTACGGAAATTAAAGCAAGTCGAGTTGCTGTGAAAGCAAATAATCAACAATTGCCTCCTGCGGTTGTGTTAGGTGAAAAAGGCGTAAAGATTCCAGATCAAATCATTGATAATGATGCATTTGGTGTATTCGATCCAAATGAAGATGCAATTGATTTTTATGAAAGTTTAGAAGGCATGCGTGTTACAATGCCGACTCCTCAAATTGTTGGACCGCAGAAAAATGGGAATTTATATGTAACAGTTGCAAATGGTGGAGATAAAGTAACTACGAAATATGGAACGCCGTTATTAGGCGAGAACCAATTCAATCCAGAGCGTCTATCTTTAAAAGTACCTCGTGATTATGTAGCGAAAGCAGGAGACAAGTTTACTGGGGATATAACAGGTGTAGTCGGGTATGACTATGGTGCGTATCGAATTTCACCAGTAACAGAATTACCATCAGTAACAGATGGTGGATTTAAACAAGTAGGGGCAAATATTCAACCTCGCCTTGGAAAATTAACAGTAGCAACATATAACATTGAAAACTTTTCAGCGAATGCAAAAGAAACATCTAATGAAAAGGTAAAAGCGATGGCATATTCTATTAAATATAATTTAAAGATGCCAGACATTATTGGTGTACAAGAAATGCAAGATAATAATGGATCAATCAATGATGGAACAACGGATGCTTCTTTAAGTGCAAAGCGTATTATTGATGCGGTACAAGAGATTCATGGACCAAAATATGAATATGTAGAAGTTGCGCCGCAAAATAACCAAGATGGCGGGGCACCTGGAGCGAATATTCGCGTTGGCTTTTTCTATAATGCATCACGTGTGAAGTTAGCAGATAAGCCAAAGTTGTTAGAAACAAATCCAATGCGCATAGGACAAGACAATCCGTTATTTGATAATACTCGTAAACCGTTAGCTGCTGAGTTTACATTCCAAGGACAAAATATTGTCGTTGTTTCAAATCACTTAAATTCAAAACTTGGTGATGCAACGCCGTTCGGGAAAATTCAACCACTTGTATTAAAGAGTGAAGAGAAACGAATTCAGCTCGCGCAAGAAGCAAACAATTTTGTAAAAGGAATTCAAAAACGAGATGTGAATGCACCAGTTGTTATAGTTGGTGATATGAATGACTTCGAATTCTCGAAACCACTGCAAGCATTAAAAGCAGAAAACATGCAAGATATGTTAGAAACGGTTTCGAAAGAAAATCGTTACACATATATTCATGAAGGAAATGCACAAGTGTTAGATCATATTTTAGTGACAAATAACATTGCACCTCATACAGTTGTAGATCCTGTACATTTAAATTCAAATATTATGAAGGAACAAGGTCGTGTAAGTGATCATGATCCGGTACTGGCTCAAATTGATTTGAAAAAAGCTTCATAAGTATAAATATCCCTCAGCATAATTGCTGAGGGATATTTTACATTACATACTAACTGATTTTTGAATGGATTTTTTACATCGCATTCTTTTTTGAAGTCTCCGCATATATTTCTTCCGATCTTTCTGTACACCTTTCATATACATAAATAAACTAATTCCAAAAAATAAGGTGCATTGCATGATTAAAATGTAAGGCGACATTCCTTGGAGCGGCTGTTTTGGGTCGTATAAATGAATAGGTGCTCCTCCAATTGTAGGGAATATAATATTTAAAATCACATATGGAAGAGAGGTAACAGCAAACGGAAATAAAATGGCCATATAATCTTTTTGTGACCATATAGATGCAGCTAAACCTAAAACTGCCATAAGACCAGCAAACAAAAAATTAATCCCAATATATAGGGAAATATAAGTAATTGGAGAAGAGAAATACAATGATGCAAACATACCGTTGTCTTTTATAACACCTAAGGCGGGTGTAGGAATGCCATCTTGGATTGTCAGCTTACAAAAGAGCAATGAAAATACGAATGGGAGAATATAAAGAAGCCCCCCGATTAGGAAGGTAACGATATATTTCGTACATACATAGGGAAAAAAGGGAACTTCTTTACTTACAAATGATTTGAATTTATCAGCTTTATCAGAGTTATAGCTTGTACTAAAGGGGAGTGCTGCTAGTACAGGCATTAAAAGCAAATACACATCCATTTCATCATCACGAAAGCCAATCCATTTATAAGCCGTTGCTAAAAGCTCGTCAGGTACCCCTCCTAAATATTTTGAAATATAGAAATAATGATAAATTGAAACAAGAATCAGCCAACTAAACAAGAGAGTGAGAGAAATCTTATTTAAAAAGGCTTGTTTTATATGTAAGCTAAGTGCACGCATCATGATTGAAAGAGCCCCCACTATTTTTAATAAATATATCTATGTTTTATATTACCATTAACTGTAAAGGTTTTCTTGTTTTTTCAATTGATAATTTAAAAAAGAGGGAAAATTCATAAAAGATATTGTTTTCGTTGCTTAATTTTTTATTTACTATAGTAGTAATTTCCAAAATATGGTTATACAATTTATCCCGCATTAACGGGCAGTAAGACCCCCACCTCAAGATACAGAGAGAAACGAGGAAGATAGGTGGGGGATCAACTGCCCGTAAAAGCCCGATTTGTTCAACTAACCATCAGTGGGGATGAAGAATCCCCCCACTGATGGAAGTTTCACTTTATCAATCACAGGTTTTTGAGAAGAACAAGGACCCACTTCGTTACATGCTTCCTTGGGAAGACGGTATAGAAAAATATGAATTAGAAGGAGACCAAGTAGTCTTTATTACGCCTCCTTCTTATAGTCCGCCTAGTAAATTAAAAGGCATGAAAGTACTTATTCCTGCAAAAGGCAAGAATAGTGCCTATCAAATTGTAATAGTTAATGATATTTTTACTAGAGGTGAAGCTGAATACAAAGAAACAATGGATGATGATTTAAATAAGGCAGAAATGGAGAAAACCCTGCTTTCTATGTTGAAATAAGAACACTTTTTTGATACGAATAGATATTAGAGGAAGAGCCCGATTGTAAAGGAAATCAAGGTATTGTTCCAATTTCAAGTGAATAAAATTGCTTGATATTTGCTAATGTATGTTACTACGTTTCTTTACCTTTTCATTTTCTCCCTTTTTTTGATACACTATGACAGTAGTATCTTAAATAAAAGTCGATGTATAGATTTAAATGTTTTATACTTGGAAATAAATAAAAAGAGAACTTGTAAACAATGGAAAACCGTGATAATATCAAAAATGTACTAATTGACTAGATTGTCCGATTGGTCATTTTTGGAGGTGAAGATATGGCAGTCGATCGAAAACGTTCTATTATTGAAGCTGCAACAAAATCTTTTTCAGCATTTGGTTATAAGGCGACAACAATGGATCAAGTCGCAAAATTAGCGAATGTAGGGAAAGGAACAATTTATACTTTTTTCAAAAATAAAGAAGAATTATTTGGCGAAATTATTTCTAATTTAATTACTGAAATGAAGCAAGTTTCAAAAGAAGCAATTCGTCCAGATGTTTCATTTTTTGAAAATGTACATAGAGCATTATATAGCATCTTAGAATTTAGAAAAGAACATCAGCTCATGATTAAACTGATTCAAGAAGAGCGAGATATGGGAACAAAAGAAGTACAAGATGTTATGCAACAAGTAGATGTTGAAATTGTATCTGTTATTCAATCTTATTTAGAAATTGCGATTGAAAAAGGTGAAATTAGTAAGTGTGATCCAGAAATTACGGCGTTTATCATGCTTCGACTATATGTATCACTTATTTTCGATTGGGAAAAGAATCATGAACCATTAGAAAAGGAAAGAATTGCAGAATTATTTGAACTTTATTTGTTAAAGGGATTGTCAAACTAAGATAATCCTTTTACTATAGTTAAAAATGACTAAATGAACAAATTGGTCATAATTTTAAAAAGGAGGATGTAAAGAAAAAATCAGATTACGTATGTAAGGTTGTTAAAAGATAATTTTTGAATACGTTCACGTTGACCAAATGAATTTAATAGTCATTCAAAATAAAAAGGTGCATAGAGTATAGAGATAAGGTGAAATGTTAATCTTCATCCTCTGCTAATTATTAGCGCTCACTAATCGGGTTTTTATGGAAAGTTGATATCTTCTTTGTTTTGGAGGTCTTACTGTCTGCAAATAGCGGAATAAAAGTTAGGGTTAGGTAATATATATAACAGAATATAACCTTTTTATTTACTTAAAAATGACCAACTGAACATTTTGGTCATTAATTGAAGGAGGAGAAATAATGAGAGGATTCAAGTTGCTTGGTAAGGAATTTACGGAAATTATAAAAAGCAAAAAAATCTTAATACCTATTATTGCTGTTTTATTTGTACCACTCTTATATGCGGGCATGTTTTTATGGGCGTTTTGGGATCCGTATGAACAATTAGATGATTTGCCGGTTGCAGTAGTCAATCTTGATAAAGGTGCAGTATTTGATGGGAAACCAATTGAAGTTGGTAAAGGATTAGTCGACGAATTAAAAGACAATAAAAGTTTTAAATGGGAGTTTGTCAGTGAAAGAACAGCAAAAGAGGGAATGGAAAATCGAAAATATTATATGTTAGTTCGGATTCCAGAAAATTTCTCAGACAATGCGACAACGCTGTTAAAAGAAAATCCAAGACCATTAAACTTAGAATATATTCCAAATGAAAGCTTGAACTTCTTATCTTCACAAATCGGCGGAACAGCTATTGAAAAAATTAAAGGTGAAGTTTCTAATACGCTAACAAAAACGTATGCAGAGAAAATGTTTGATTCTATAAAAGATGTTTCCAAAGGGTTTACTGATGGATCGGATGGAGCGAATAAGTTACATAATGGTGCTGGAGAATTACACGATGGTTCTAGCAAAGTCACAGATGGTTTGCATACGCTGCAAGGGAAGTCTGGTGAGATGAAGGATGGAGTTAGCCAGTTATTAGATGGATCTGGTCAAGTAACAAACGGTTTAAATACGTTAATCAGTAAGTCAGGTGAAATGAAAAATGGTATTGGAGAATTGTCAAATGGTTCTTCGGAAATATATCGAAACTTACAATTGCTAGCTAGTAAGTCGTTAGTATTTAATAATGGTTTACAAAAAGCTTCTGATGGAGCTGCTAAGTTGCAAACAGGAGCGGATAAATTAGAAGCAGGTCTTGGTCAGCTTCAAGATGGTCACGGAAAGTTAGCGGCAGGCGTACAAGATATTCAAAAAGGTGCGAATGATTTAAAAGGTGGTTTACAGGAATCATTAGCTGGTGTAACCGATATGCAAAATAAATTACCAGAGCTAACATATGGATCTGAACAAATTAGTAAGAGAGCCAATGAACTGGCACAAGGTGTATCACAGTGGAAAGCAAACGCAGATAGTCTATATACTAAGGCTAGTCAGACTGCAGATGGTGCCAAACAAGTGGATGATGGTTTAGCAGTATTGAATGAAAAAATTAAAAGTTTACCTGAAGAATCTAGAAAACAATTAGAACCTGTTATGGAGGAGCTAATAGCGGGGAGTAAAAAAGTTGTAGGTGGCACAGGCGGAATTGCAGAAGGTACAAAAAGACTTGCAGGTCAAGAGGGTGCGGGGAAAATTCAAGTAGGTGCGCAAAAACTTGCTGATGGTGCAAATGACCTTCAAAATGGTCAAGCTTTACTGAAAAATGGTGTTGATAAGCTAAAAGGTGGTCAACAACAGCTTGCTGAAGGAGCAAACAAATTGGCAAATGGATTGTCATATCCAAAAACTGGGTTTGTTGCTAACTTCCAAACATTGGGTGAAAAATTAGGAGAAGCGAAGAATGGTGCTAGTGAATTAGCAGGAGGAAGTAAGCAATTAAATAGTGGTATAAGCGAGTTAGCGGGTGGTAGTTCACAATTAGTTGATGGTGTTAATCAATTAACAGAAGGAGCTGGTAAATTAAACGGTGGTTTAGGTAAATTATCTGCCGGTTCAGGCCAGTTAATCGATGGTGTTAATCAATTAGCAAATGGCTCCGGAAAAGTAACAAACGGCTTAAATACATTATCAGACGGTTCTGGTAAATTAATAGACGGCATCAATCAACTAGCAAACGGCTCCGGAAAAGTAACAGATGGCTTAGTAAAAGTAAACGACGGAACTGGTGAATTAGCTACAAAACTCGGCGAAGGCGCAGAGAAAACAAATGAAGTAAAAGGAACGGATAAAACATATGATATGTTTGCAGATCCGGTGAAAGTACAAACTGAGAAAATGTCAGAGGTTCCAAACTACGGAACAGGATTTACACCATATTTCTTATCTCTAGGTTTATTTGTTGGGGCACTTTTATTATCGATTGTGTATCCATTACGTGATACAGTTGGTGTTCCAAAATCAGGATTTAGCTGGTTTATTAGTAAATTTGGTGTTCTATTATCAGTGGGTATTATTCAGGCTTTAGTAGCGGATTTAGTGCTATTGCTAGGGTTAGGTGTGGAAGTACAGAGTGTTCCATATTTCATTCTGTTTAGTATTCTTACAAGCTTAGCATTTATTGCGTTAATTCAATGTTTAGTAACAGCTTTTGGAGATGCAGGACGTTTTATTGCGATTTTAACATTAATTATGCAGTTAACAACAAGCGCAGGTACATTCCCACTTGAGTTAATCCCGAAATTTTTACAACACTTTAACGCTTGGTTACCAATGACATATTCTGTATCAGGATTTAAGGCAGTTGTATCAAGTGGAGACTTCGGGTTTATGTGGCAAAACGCAGGTATATTAACGATCTTTATTGTTCTGTTGTCACTTGGAACAATTGGTTCGTTAACTTGGATGCATAAGCGACAATTTCGGAATTTAGTAGAAGAAAAATCGATAGAAGCCTAGGGGAGTGATCCTCTAGGTTTTTTAATAAACAGTATCATGAAGATTTTTGTACAATTAGAAGAGAATTCATCATTCATGGATTTATGGATCGGAATAAAAGTATGTATCATGTAAATGCCAAGGAAGCGTGGAATAAGTGGGGGGATTTATAGATTATAGAAAAACAGACTAATCCTAGTATGTTTCTTTGGTTTACCAAGTTTCACATAATGTACAAAAAATAACCATTTACACTATGGTAATATTAATAATGTGATCATATTAATTTAGAGCGTAATGGAGATGATACAATATGACGACATATTTTATAGTTATGTTAATTATTCTCGGTGGTATTAAAATAATAGTGACGAGCCTTCCAAGCTCTGTTGTGAAGTCGCTTTCCAGCAAATTTGAATTGCATCCAAAACTTAGTGATGCGGCTGTCACTGTAACCATCGATGGAAAGCAATTAGAAGGTAAAGATAAAGCTCAAATTATTGATCAATTTAATGAAGCGATATTTTTAGAGAAATATTATTTTCCTCCACAGAGCAGTGGGACTCCAGTAGTTATTAATACGAAGAGAGGAAAAACCGATGTTCGTTTTTCTGTGTACAGTTACGACGATCACGTTGATGTAATCAAACAATACAAGAAAAAAGTAGTCGGGTATAGTCTGCGTTCCAAAGGCCTTCAAAACCGTTCTATGTTAGTAACTAAGGACTTAGCCTAAAAGGATTGGTACTGTCTGTTAATGCGGGATAAATCGGGTTAAATTAATTTGAAAACAATCTTTAACTAAGTGTACTAGTTTACTTCTGTTCCAGATGAAAAAGAGGATTCCTAAAATATAGGGAATCCTTTTTCTTATTTAACAGCACTCCAACAGAAGTCCCCTTCTTCAAACAACTCGTAAGAGTGTTAAGGAGGGGTCATTCACATTAATGAGCAACTATATCTCTAGTAATAAAGTATCACTTATTTTAGAATAATATGCTGCTCCAGCCTTTCCTTCTGATGAAGGTGGTGAGAGAAATGCATATAAATCAATTGAAACCACTCTACAGCATTTAAGTACCCAAGTCCTGGATGTTCCACTTTATAATTGGCTAGAATTGAAGGGAGTTGCGGGTCAATCTCTTTCATTTTCTCAATGATCTGTAACAATGCTTGTTTAATTTCCTCTTTATCTGTAGGATTTTCAGGCGTGTATCCAGGGCGATTAGGTACCTTTATTTGTATCGGAGGAAAAGCACCTTCCTTATATACTTTTTCACCCATTTTTGTTTTTTTACCATCTATAGTTGCAGAATCAGTTGTACATTTTGCAATGGCGTCTAATTGCATATTTGAAGCTGCAAGTAAATGATTATACATTTGTCCAAGAGACCATTCGTCTTCGGACGGTTTTCTTCTCAACTGTTCAAGGGAGTATTTTTCCAATTCTTCAATGTAATACATTGCTAAACTTTCGAATTTCTCTAAAATGACATTTGGATTCATCGTATTAACTCCTTTTCTTGTATAAGATTTCGGTCTTAAGGACTACTATAAATGAATGATGTTGACACCGTTATGTCAGTAGTGAAAGAAAAAATTACATTTGTAGCATTTTCTTTGCTTCTTCTCGAATTTTCTTCGAAAGAATAGTCGGTTCTAACACTTTTACTTGGCTTCCCCAGCTCAATATCCAAGAAAATACTTCATCTATATTTCTTGATTTCAAAAATACATGAAAGCTATCATCTTTTTGTTCATAGGAATCTATAAAAAAGTAGCGAGACTCAATAATTTTGTGTGCAATATGGGATGGAAATAATAAATGAATGATAATGGTTCGATTATTTTCAGGTTGATAGTCTGGTAAATAAAAGTTCTCCGGTTTAGTAAAGAACGTTTGCTCTTGCTGTAAGTTGTCCATACGATCCAAACGGAAATGACGTATTTGTTGCCGAAGTAGACAATGGGCAACAATGTACCAAATCCCTGAAATATTGACTAAACCATAAGGATTTACCGTACGTTTATTTTGTTCACTTTGATTCGGTTTACGATAAGAAAAAGAAACACATTGTTGTTCCTGAATAGCTTCTTGTAATAGAAGAAGTTGTTTCTCTAGTTGTTCTTGAGCAAATGTTTGATGAGAGAAGGTACCGGAGAGGAAACGAAAAGTTCCTCTTAACTTCTTGACCTTCTTTTGCTGTTCAGAAGGGAGGATTGCTTCTAATTTTTCTTTAGCAGATTTTGCATGTATAGAAAAAGCTGAGTCGAGATTTTGTTCGACATAATCACTTCCTAATAGAAGAGTTACTGCCTCTTCTGGTTTGAATTGAATGGGCGGCAAGAAATAACCATCCATTAAAGAATAACCTTGTCCAGGCATTGAAAAGATTGGGACACCTGATTCACTGAGTGCTTGCATGTCTCTATATATTGTTCTTTTACACGTCTCAAATTTTCCCGCTAAACTTTGAGCTGTAACAATTTGTTTTCTCTGTAACTCAATGAGAATAGAGAGTAAACGATCTGTTCGATTCATGAAATATCATCCTTCATATGTAATAAATATCCTTATTGTGATGTTCTAAATAGGAGTCAAATCTTCCTGCAAATAACAGACTTTTCCCTATGTATAATATTAATATAGTAAAATCATCCGAACTCGTATTGCAGTTTCCAATAATATACTATATAATCTACTTAAGAAAACGTTTTCATACAAAGGGGGAGAATTTCGTGTCAACGATCGAGGACGTGGCGAAATTAGCGGGGTTATCAAGAACAACGGTTTCTCGGGTGATTAACAACCATCCGTATGTATCAGATGAGAAGAAAAAGAGAGTTCAATTGGCGATGAAGCATTTAGGATTCGTTCCTAATTCTGCAGCAAGAAGACTTCGTAAACAGAAAACAGAAACAATTGCAGTTCTTGTTCCAAGGATTACAAATCCTTTTTTCAGTAGATTTATTGAAGCAATTGAAATTGCTGCTTCTGAACATAAATATAAACTGATTATTTGCCAAACAAGATACTTACCAGAAAAAGAGATGGAATACTTACAACTGTTATCAACAAAACAAGTTGATGGTATTATCTTATGTTCACTTGAGAATCCATGGGAGAACGTGGAGCCATATTTACAACACGGTCCAATCGTGTTATGTAATGAATACATTGAAGAAGCAAATATTCCAACGGTTAAATTTGATCATGCACAAGGGGCATACATAGCTGCGAAACATGTGCTAGAACAAGATTATCGCAACCTTATTTTTTGCCGTGGAAATGAAACAAAAGTAGTGAGCCAACAGCGAAAAATGGGCTTTTTACGTGCAATCACTGAAAAGAGCAAAGAAGTAGAAGCGATTGATTTTCTTGAAAACGCTTTCTCTTGGGAAGATGGAAAAAGAATATTCCATGAAGTATTAAAGGACAAAAAAAATCCTACCGCTATTTTGGCAGGAGGCGATGAAGTCGCAGCTGGAATTATCGCAGAAGCGAAACGCCATGGCTGGAGTATTCCTGATGATTTAGCTGTAGTTGGCTTTGATAATCAAATTTTATCACAGATTACAGAGCCGGGTATTACAACGATTGAACAGCCAATTGATGAAATGGCTCATAAAGTTGTTGATTTAATGATGGATAAAATCCATACGAAAAATTATCGCAAAAAAGAGTTGTATGAGTTTGAACTGGAGCTCTTGGTGAAAGGTTCAACGATGAAAAATACGATGTTACTAGCCTAGTAGACAATGTCTGCTAGGTTTTTCTTATGTTTACAAACTATTATTCTTCGTGAACGCAATCGTCACATTTATTATGATATGCTTCGTGTTGCTCATCAATTTCCTTCCCGCAGTGCGCACACGTTTTTGTTGGTAAATTTCTGAAAAATTCCATCGGTTGATCGATCATGTAAATCCCTCCATTTCCATTTCTTAGTATCATTGTATTAGTACAAAAACAAAATGTCAACAACTGTTTTATAACAAAGTGAAAAATAATGAAAAAGTTTAGGAAATGGATTATAGTTAACAATGTAGAGTGTAAGTAAAAATCTTTCTCATTAGAGGAAGAATACTGCATTTCTAGTGGTTTAGAAAGGATGGATACATATGAAAATGACTGTTGTTGGCTTTTGGGGCGGCTTTCCAGAAGTGGGAGAAGCAACGTCGGGGTATTTGTTTGAACACGATGGTTTTCGTTTACTTGTTGACTGTGGTAGTGGTGTACTAGCACAGATTCAAAAATATATAACACCATCTGATATAGATGCGGTTCTGTTATCACATTATCATCACGACCATGTTGCGGATATTGGGGTATTGCAATATGCAAGATTAATTACAAGCATGGCAAAAGGGCAATTACCAGAACTACCGATTTATGGACATGGATTTGATGTGCAAGGATTCTCTTCCTTAACACATGCACCACACACGAAAGGGATTGTGTACAATCCGGAAGAAACATTACAGATTGGACCGTTCTCTATTTCATTTTTAAAGACGGTGCATCCTGTTATATGCTATGCGATGCGTATTACGGTGGGAGATGAAGTCATCGTATATAGTGCTGATTCTAGCTACATTCCTGAATTTATTCCATTTACAAAAGATGCAGATTTATTTATTTGTGAGTGCAATATGTATGCACATCAGGAAGCTGCGAAAGCAGGGCATATGAATAGTACAGAAGTAGCGGATATTGCAAAGAATGCAAATGTAAAGGAATTACTGTTAACGCATCTGCCGCACACAGGAAACACATCTGATTTAGTAGAAGAAGCAAAACAAATTTTTGACGGCCGCATTACGCTTGCGCATAGCGGTTATGTTTGGAATTCATGAGGTGAGATATGATGTTATTTATTGATAATAAAGGAATTACAGATCCAACAATTAACTTAGCGATTGAAGAATACTGCGTGAAAAATTTAGATATTAACGAAACATACCTTTTGTTCTACATTAACGAACCTTCTATTATCATTGGAAAAAACCAAAACACAGTAGAAGAAATTAATGCTGATTATGTAAAAGAAAAAGGTATTCATGTCGTAAGACGCTTGTCTGGCGGAGGCGCTGTATATCATGATTTAGGGAACTTAAACTTCAGCTTTATTACGAAAGATGATGGGGATAGTTTTCATAACTTTAAAAAGTTCACAGAGCCTGTTACGAAAGCGCTTGGAAAATTAGGTGTAAATGCAGAGCTTAGCGGTCGAAATGACATTTTAGCTGAAGGTAGAAAAATTTCAGGTAATGCGCAGTTTTCAACGAAAGGTCGTATGTTTAGTCACGGTACATTACTATTTGATTCTGAAATCGATCACGTTGTATCTGCACTCAAAGTAAAAATGGATAAGATTCAATCAAAAGGGATTAAATCAATTCGTAGCCGCGTAGCGAACATTACGGAATTTTTAAATGAAAAAATGACAACGGAAGAATTTAAACAGCTTCTTCTAGCGACGATTTTTGAAGGCGAAACAGAAATTCCAACGTATGAATTAACAGAAGAAGATTGGAAAGAAATCTACAAAATTTCTGAAGAGCGCTACCGTAATTGGGATTGGAACTACGGAAAGTCTCCTAAGTTCAACTTACAACATTCACACCGTTTCCCAGTTGGACAAGTTGATGTTCGCCTAGAGGTAACAAAAGGAACAGTGACAGAATGTAAAGTATACGGTGATTTCTTTGGCGTGGAAGATGTTCATGATATTGAAGAGTGTTTAACAGGAGTACAGTTTGATAAAGAAGCTTTTGCCGCGGCTTTAGAAGATGTAGATGTAAAACGCTACTTTGGTAATATAACAAAAGAAGATTTCTTAGCGTTATTCTTTTAACTCGTAAAAACAGTCATATTGTCCGTATGACTGTTTTTTATTTTGTTGCAAAAAAGCGCATAAAAACAAGAAATAGAGTCTCTAATTAAAAAATGAATGAATGCTCATTTATATGCAGTTAATTAAATGTTACTTGCTGTTTTAATTTTCTTTTAATATAATGTATTTAGAATTTTTAAATTTTCTAAATTTTATAAAGGTGGGGTTTGTGTGAATCTCGTTCAATCTTTAGCTGAAACAGCAAAACAGAAAGGAGAGAAACCGGCGTATATATTTATGGATCAGTCGGTCTCATATGACCAATTAAACAAAACGGTCACAAGGTTTTCTGGTAATTTAGCAAAAATGGGCATTGGGAAAGGGGACAATGTCGCATTAATTGTTGGTAATTCACCACATTTTTTAGTTGGTTTATATGGGACGATGAAAGCTGGAGCAACTGTCATTCCAATTAATCCAATTTATACAGCAGACGAAATGCATTATATTTTACAAAATGGAGATGTAAAAACAATCATCACACTCGACGTTCTTCTACCTGTTATACAATCTCTTACAACAAGACTTCCTTCTCTTGAACATATCATCATATGTGAAACCTCAGCAGATTTTAATCATACAGAAACTGAAAAAATGAAAACGTTTACTAGTCTTATAGGAACCGGTGATCTATCTTATGAAGGTCCTGAGCTAACTGAAGAAGACGTAGCTGTTATTTTGTATACGTCAGGAACAACTGGAAAGCCAAAAGGCGCTATGCTTACACATAAAAATTTATATAGTAATGCTAGCGATGTAGCATCGTATTTACAATATACTGCGGATGATCGCGTTGTTGCTGCGCTTCCAATGTTTCATGTGTTTTGTTTAACAGTTGCAGTGAATGCCCCAATTGTTAACGGTGCAACGATTTTAATGTTACCAAAGTTTAGTCCGAAAGAAGTATTTCGTATTTGTCGTACGTATGAACCGACAATATTTGCCGGTGTACCGACAATGTACAATTATTTATATTTATATGAGGAAGCAAGCGCAGACGATGTTCAGACACTTCGTCTATGTATTTCTGGCGGGGCTTCTATGCCTGTTGCTCTCCTGAAAAACTTTGAAAATCGCTTTAATGTTATTGTTTCAGAGGGATATGGATTATCAGAGGCTTCACCAGTTACTTGCTTTAATCCATTAGATCGTCCGCGTAAACCAGGTTCTATTGGAACAAATATTTGGCATGTGGAAAATAAAATTGTGAATGAGCTTGGGGAAGAAGTTTCTGTAGGCGAAGTAGGTGAATTAATTGTTCGTGGTCCAAACGTGATGAAAGGATATTATAATGCACCAGAAGACACAGCGGCAGTGCTTCGTGATGGATGGTTGTATACAGGAGACTTAGCAAGAATGGATGATGAAGGTTACTTTTATATTGTTGATCGTAAAAAAGATATTGTCCTTGTAGGTGGTTATAACGTATATCCTCGTGAAGTAGAAGAAGTATTATACCAACATGAGGAGGTTGCGGAAGTGGTTGCGATTGGTGTTCCAGATGAAAATTTAGGAGAAGCAGTGCGCGCCTATGTTGTTCTGAAGAATGGTGTGGTAACAGAAGAAGAGTTAACGCATTACTGTTCTTTACATCTTGCAAAATATAAGGTGCCAAAGAGTATCGAGTTTTTGAAGGAGTTGCCGAAGAATACGACTGGTAAACTACTTAGAAGAGCGTTAAGGGAAAAGGCAGTGCAAGCATAAAACATGGATAACTGTTAGGGAAAATAAAACGAACCGTCCGTAAATAAGGATGGTTCGTTTTATTTTTATAATAGAATTCTATATTTATAATTTTATTTTACCATCAATGACAGTTAGGAATCTGTTATTCCAAATAGATTGATGATGATTAATAATATCACCCGCATCTAAAATAGCACCATCTATTGTACTATGTGTTTCTTTGAAAAGTAGATTTTTTTGATACCCTAAACTAAAGGCAGCTCTAATAGTCGTGTCGAGACAAAACTCAGTCTGTGCTCCTGCGAAAATAAGTTGTTCTATTTCATTGGTCTTTAAGTAATCTAAGAGTTCAGTTTGATAGAATGAATCCCATTTTGATTTTTGGATAATTTTATCGGTAGGGGATAGGAATAAATTTTTATGAAGTTTCCAGTCATCTTTTCCTTCAAAAAGTTCGTCTTGTTCGTTTTGACTCGTATGTTGAATAAAGATAACTTGTATATTTTTTTCATGAGCTTGCTTAATTAGTTCGTTTATATTTGTAACTAATTGCTCATTATTAAATAAATAGTTTTGGGGATAATTAAAGAAAATTTCTTGCATGTCAATGATTACTAGAGCCTGTTTCATCAAGTAGCACTTCCTTTAGTTTCTTTTTAAATATAGCAGAAGGTAATAAAACTTTACAATAAAAGAAAATGTCCCTGCTCAACAAAACGTATCCTAAAATGAGCAAACTTTTTTGGGTAGTAAGCACTACAACATTCAGCAAAAGCAAAGAGATTAGGGGGAGATGAAGAAAACCCCGCTGATTAAAGTTTCATTTTATGAAATGATAGGGAATTGTTAGCAGTTTATGATACGTAATATTTATAGTTTGAATAGCTGCCGAGTTATAATAGAAGAAATAGAAAAGGAGGCACGCTGTGAAAATTCGTCGATATTTTAATATAGTTACTATTTTGATTCTATATACATTACTGATGTTCTACATCGGATGGAATGGATGGGTTTGGCTTCAAACAAGTTTTGGTTGGCAATCTTGGGGATATTATGCTTTGTTAGTTGCATTATTCTCATATGCGTATGTAATCGTCCAGGTTTTCAAATTCCTTCCGTTCTTAAGGACAATTGGTTCCTATTGGTTTGCGGTAATGCAATATGCACTTATTTTGCTGCCGCTAGCTGATATAGCAGTATTTATCTTACAACTGGTAGCGGTGCCGAGAGATACAGCTATTATTTGGACAGGAATTGTTACCCTTATTATGTTTCTTTTCATATTTGGTTATGGAACATTCAATGCTTATAGTCCAGTTGTTCGAAAGTATGAAATTCACATACCAAAAGAAGCGAAAGGGCGGAAAGCACTTCGCATTGCGATGGCTTCCGATATGCATTTCGGCAAGTTATCAGGTGTCTCACATTTAAAAAGATTAGTCCACCGTGTAAATGAAATGGAGCCGGACATCATTTTACTACCTGGTGATATCATTGACGATCATCCAGGAGAATTTATAAAAAAGAACATGGGACAAGTTATGAAACAAATGCAGGCGCCTCTTGGTGTGTATGGAGTACTTGGAAATCATGAATATTACGGCGGGGCAATTCCAGAGTTTCTGCAAGAGATGAAGAAAATTGATATTCATATCATGTTAGATGAAGTAATCAAAATTGAAGATAGTTTTTATCTCGTTGGAAGAAGAGATAAAACGGAGCGAGATCGTCAAAGTTTCGAAGAGTTAATGAGCACAGTAGATAAATCACTTCCCGTTATAGCGATGGATCATCAGCCGTTTGCATTAAAGCAGGCGGAGGAGTCAGGTGTTGATTTATTACTATCCGGTCACACGCATAGAGGACAAATGGCACCAAATCATCTTATTACGAGAAGAATGTATGAACTAGATTGGGGATATGTGCAAAAGGGTGTATTTCATGCGATTGTGTCTTCTGGATTCGGTTTTTGGGGACCGCCGCTAAGACTTGGTAGCCGGTCGGAAGTTATTCAGATTGAGGTTACGTTTGGGTGAGGAAAAATGAAAACAACCATTCAACTTCGAATGGTTGTTTTCACTTTAGTGACGAGAACCACTTGGACGCTCAAGCCAATTCCAAAACTCAATATCTCCAAGAGTAGCGTCGCGAACATGAGGAGAATTTTGTAACTTTACTAATTCTTTCGATGGGCCAGTAATGACAATACCGTACACTTTCACACCATGTTTTTTCACTAATCTTTCCCCCTTTACTTATAACAACGAATGTAATATGAAAAAGTTACAAATTTCTGTAAAATAAAAGCAAAAAACGTCAAGAAAAGAATTGTCTTCTCTTTTATGATAATACATAAGGCGGGTGAACAGAGATGGAAAGCTATGAAACACAAATTCAAAAAGCAATTAATTATATTGAAGAAGATGTAATGGAGAAGCAAACATTAAGTAATTTGGCTCGTATTGCAGGGTTCTCGGAGTATCATTTTCATCGCGTATTCCAAGCACTAGTAGGCGATACTGTCATGGAGTATGTTCGTAAGAGGAGGCTAGCCAGGGCAGCTTATCGGCTTTCTCATACGGAAGAAAAAATTCTTGATATCGCATTAGAACATGGCTTTCAATCTCATGAAACGTTCATTCGAGCCTTTAAAAAGTTGTTTCAGATGACGCCAAGTAGCTACCGAAGGCAAGGAATTAAGACACCGATGTATTATAAAGCAAATGTGAAGCAGCGGAAGTTCAATCCATATTTAGGGGGAATACAAATGGAATTTCGTATTGAAAAAAAACCAGCTTTTTTTGTAGCTGGATATGAGATGAAGACGTCTAGTAAAGAAGGGAAAAACCTTAAAGATATTCCGGCATTTTGGGACCGTTATTTACAAAACAATCTTGCGAGCAACATTACAAACCGTAAACATACAGATCAATATGTAGAGCTTGGAATGTGCACGGATTTTCATTTGGAAACAGGGGAGTTCACGTATATTATTGGAATGGAAGTTACAAGCTTTGATGGGGTATCAAATGAATTAGCGCAGCGCACGTTCCCAGAAGCAACATATGCCGTATTTACAACACCAAAAGTACCGCACAAAGACATGGTATCGTCCATCCAGCAAACATGGAATAGCATTTTCTCAGAATGGTTCCCGCATTCAGGGTATGAACATGCGGGCGTTACAGAGTTCGAGCTGTATGATGAGCGTTGTCATGAAGATAAGAGTGAATTTGCTCAAGTTGAGATTTGGTTGCCAGTGCAGAAGAAACAACAATAAGAAGAGGAGAAAGTTTCCTAGATTCTAGGAAACTTTTTTGTATGAGATTTCAGATGAATCGTATTATATAAATAAAACAGAAAATTACATAGCAATAATTTTAACGCCTGGTATGTAATATATATATTGAATCATGTAATATACATGTTACAATAGGGTTGAGGAGGGATAATATAGTTGAGAAATAAAGTAAAGATATCTCGTGTTCAAGTAGACTTAACACAACAACAATTGGCACAGAAAGTAGGTATCACTCGGCAGACCATTAGCTTGATTGAAAAAGGCGCATATAACCCTACGCTAAAATTGTGCTTGGAGATTTGTTATGCAGTGAATAAGACGTTGGATGAAATATTTTGGATTGGCCAGGAGGAGCAGATACATGAAGAAGATTAAAGATGAACGATTACAAATGCAAAATTTGAAAAACATTCGGATCGCCTTTATTGTTCAAACGATAGGGATATTTGCAATTTTACTTTATGAGGCGATAACAGAAGGGGTTATGGAGGCTGCAGATAATCCATTATGGTTAGTATTTATGCTTACTGTGGCTGTTCTAAGTTGGCTGAATCTCAAAATTTCTGTTGATGTGTATGATAATGCAAACGAACAGAAAAAGCCGCGTCCTTATTACCGAATTGTAATCCTTTCTGCATTGGTTGGCGCTGTTCTTGCATTTCTGGCGAAATTCGGTCCAGATCATAGTAATAACAGTCAAGCCTTACTCGTAGGAAGTGTCGTTTTTGTTTGCTTTCTCATCCCTTTTTCTTTTGTTCACTATTTACAAAAAAAACGATTAGAGGATGATGACGTATAATGTTACATTCTTCTATAGAAACGAAATCATCATCTCCCTTCTAATTTTCGGAAGGAACAACTATATTTCGGCTTACCTATGGCTTATTAAATGGATTCAGGATGTAAGCCTCCAAAGAACATTCACATAAATAAATCGGTGAAACGATTATTTACAATATTATTTTTGAATTGTTACGATGATAACGTCGTTGTAGAAAATAATCAGGTGTAATAGTGGATTTGAGTCAACATTTTGGACACAAAAAAGTTAAATCTAAGCTGCTTTTTTAGCCAGATCTTCTATTATTTGAGGGGGATTATAACCAATGCTACTATGGATTCGCTTGCGGTTATAAAATCCCTCAATATATTGAAATAGTGCTAGATTTGCCTGTTCAAATCTGACATATTGTGTACGATATACTTCTTTTTTCTTTAAAAAGGCGTGTTTGTATGCCTATTTCTGTATCATGTATTTATGGTAAGACCCTCTTTTATCATTAGGTGAGAAAGGGAATACCATATTAATGGTTGTTCCTTTTCCAATTTCACTTTCAATGGAAATCGTACCGTTATGTGCAAGAACAAGTTGTTTTGTAATCGCTAAGCCAAGACCTGTTCCTGCGTTGTTTTCTTCAGTATTTGTACCGCGGTAATATCGTTCAAATAAAAGCTCTTTCGTTTGCTCATCCATTCCTTTTCCATTATCAGAAATAGAAAGTGTAAAAGATTGTTTATTCTGTCCGATTTTTACAATAACATTTGTTGTTTCATTATTATGCTTTACTGCATTTGTTAATAAATTCTCAATGATACGTTGGAACCATTTTTCTTCAATAGAGTAATGAATTGCATTGGAACTAGGAACAAATTCTATGTTTTGATTTTGAAGTGTCGGGTTATTAATAAATTGTAACAAGACTTTTTGGACAAATTGATTAATCTCAACTTTAACGTGCTGAGAGGGAATTGCGTTGTTTTTTAATTGGTAAGTTAAGCTTAGATCATCAATTAATGTTGTCATATATTGAGATTTTTCGCGTATAACACGACCGAATTGTTGAATGTCGTTATCATCCCAGTTATATTGTTTCGATTCTAGTAATAGAGAGTACCCATAAATGGAACTGAGTGGTGTTTTTAAATCATGAGTGAGGCCAGTAATCCATTCCTCACGTGTTTGTTGAATAACTTGTCGTATGGACTCATTTTTTTTAAGTGTAATAGAAAGGTGCTCTAGAGCATTTGTTACATCTTTAAACAGTCTGAATGACCATTTTTCTTTACCTGAGCGCCGGAAGCGAACTGTTCTTCCTTTTTTACTTACCGGTTCTTCATATTTTCCACTAGCTATATTTTTGAGCCAACGCATTGTGTGTAATAATGGTTTACCAAATTTTCTTCCGTACCAAATAGAAAGAATAACTAAGTAGACAAAAGCGATTAGAATAATAACTCCAAATCCTATGAATATTTTTTTTGTTAATAAATCTTCATTCATATCAGATGGATAGTAATGATCATTTTTTACTGTTATGGTAAATAAGGTTTGGTCCTCTGGATTATATAAACTCGAGATATTTTCTTTGTGATTCCAAGGCTCTTTTTCAGAAAGTACAGCTTGAATGGCTGAAAAGGAGTTTCTTTTTGTTTTCGGATAAGCAAAAATCTCTTCTCCTTGTGCGTTAAATATTTGCAGCGTAGCACCTTCTGCGGTAAACTGTTTCTTTTCTTTTTCTGTTAAAGAAAATTCAGCTGATAATGGTGAACTGTGTTTTTCTTTTAACTCTTGCAGTAAAGTATTACTTTTTAGCTTCCCGCCATAAATCACAATTGCTTCCTTCTCTTTAACTTCAATGTCCCAATATGTAAATTTGTAAGGGCTTTGTATATGATGCTGCAAATAAGCAACTAATGTTGTTTTTGTATAAGAACCAGGAACATCTTCAGGAGTATTGAAGTCATAGAGTACCTTTCCATTTTTATCGACAATTTGAAGCCAATCATTTTTCTCCTCAATCATTTCTTTTACCTCAGAACTTAATGTAATACGTCCGTTTTCTGAAGAAACATGCTGAGACACAGTAAAGTTATCAAACTCTGGAACATTTGGTTCATAAAGGGTCGTACTAAAAAGATGCCCCAGGTAGACGAAAGCGACGATGACTGCAATGAGTAGAGTAAACAAGACGAAAATGTGCTGGATAATAAATTGAATAATAAGCCTTCTACTTAAGTTCATCGTCGTTACCTACTTTGCGATGAACTTATAACCAAGTCCGCGAACAGTTTTGATGTACTGTGGGTTACTTGGATCAAGTTCAATTTTTTCACGTAGTTTTCGAATATGAACCATAACTGTGTTGTCATCGCCATTATAAGCAGGAGCCCCCCATACTTTTTCGTATATTTCTTCTTTTGAAAATACGTAATTAGGATGTTCACAGAAAAAGAGTAGTAGTTGAAAGAGCTGAGCTGAACATTCAACAACGTTTCCATCTACTTGCAATTCAGCTGCATGTTTATCGACCTGAAATCTCCCAAATGAAATAAAGTGTGTCTCTTTCATAGGTTGTGTAGTTTGTTTCATATGTCTTCGAAGTTGAGCTTTTATACGAGCGACGACCTCAAGCGGATTGAATGGTTTTGTAATATAGTCGTCTGCCCCGTATAAGAAGCCAGATACTTTATCTAAATCAGATGATTTTGCTGTTAGGAAGAAAATTGGACAATCTGTTTTTTGACGAATGATTGGACAAATGTCAAAACCAGATTGTCCTGGAAGCATGATGTCTAGAATCATTAAATCATAACGATTTTGTTCTACGAATAGTAAAGCTTCTTCTGCGGATGTAGCAGTTGTAATATGAGAAAATCCTTCTTTTTGTAGAATAGTAGTTAATAGTTGTAAAATTGCCGTTTCATCATCAACAAGTAAAACATTTGCATTATACAATCTGAATCGCCCCCTATTTTCATCGAATATCATAACATTTTCTTGTAAGTTATGGGATTTTTAAGGAAAATTTAAGGTTTTCTTTGCTTAAAAATAAGATTCGAATGATATGATAAATGTAACATAGGGGAGGAGATGAGTGTGAATCCGTTTTGTTCGATGCGAGCCAGATATTTTTTGATTGTATTTACACTACTTGTTTTGATTGAACGTATTAGTAAACAATTGTTAGAGAATACATTTCATATATCAATTTCTTCTTTTGCAAGCATACTTGTACTCTACATATTTCCATCACTTTGGTTATGGTATCAATGTAAGCGCCATCGTATTCCATTTACTTTATTTGTGAATAGAAGAGAATCATTTAATCTTTTACAAGTTTTAATGATTACGGGAATGCTATGCCTTTTTAGTTATGGATATCTTGTATTGTATATGTATAGCTTTGTATGGATTACACCGGATTTTATTATAAATATATTACATGAACCAATTATAGGGAGTGCGGGCGGATACATATATCAATTTATAATAATCGTACTAGTAGCTCCTATTGTATGTGAATTTGTATTTAGGGGATTTCTATTTCAGCGTTTTGCAGCGAAATGGGGAACCGGTAAAGCAATGGTTATTGTAGCGCTTCTTTTTGGATGTTTTCATATTGATTTCCTTAGTGCTGTCATGTTTAGTATCGTACTATCAATTGTATATATTCGGACGAAAAGCTTACTGATGCCGATTAGTATTCATATGTTAAATAATGCAATCGTACTTATTACATCTTTTATGTTCAGTAAGGAAGAAATGATAAGCTTTGCGGATTTTTCTAATCAAACTCCATTTTTTACAGGACTTATTATTTTTATCATTGGATTAAATTTAGTACTAGTCTTTTTGTTCGTGAATCGTCGTTATATGAATAAAGAGGTGCCGGTAGTATATATGAATAAAATGAGAGAGTTATAGGTTAGAGAACGTAGAATTTATTGAATAATAAAAAAGATATACCTATCTTTTTTAGGCTGGAGAGAGAATCCGTCTATGTATAGAAGCGGTCAGAGCCTATTTCATCCTCATGCTAAGTGAAAATAAAAATGCAGATCACCCTTTGTTTTCATAGCGGCGATTTGTATGCTGGAAAATCAAAAAAGATTTATATAGAAAGGAATGGATATGATTCTATGAATGAAACAATTCAATCAAATAAATTGTTTTATGTGATTATGGTGAGTTTAATTGTGATTACAACAGTGAATGTAGGCTTTCGCTGGAATGAAGCATACTTTTTTGTTTATTTAGCACTTCATCTTCTAGGGCTACTATGCATTGGGGGCGGTATTGTAGTTGAGAAAAGAAGTGAAGATGGGATTAATTATATATGTGTACTTGGTCTTATACTACTTCTAGCTGTACAAGGAATTATGAAATATAGCTCCATTTCTTTTCGGGATTTAAGTTTTTTTATTAATATTTTTCAATAAGGAGTGCTGATTGGCATTGTCGAAAAAACAAGTTGGCTATGTAGTTGTTTTACTTGGATTTATCTTAATTCTTGTAGGGAAGGTTTATCTAAACCATTATGAATACGGGAAATATATAAGTGGTTTCGGTCTTGTTTGCTGGATTGCGAGTGCGCTTCTTATTCCAACATATGAGCCGAAGAAACATACAGAGAGATAAAGTGAAACTTTAATCAGTGGGGGGCTTCATCACCCGCTGAGTAAAAGCCCTCACCAATCGGGCTTTTACTGCCCGTTAATGCTGGATAAATAGAGAGTGTAGAATGGATAGGTTTAAAGTTTCGTAGCATAGTTTATATAGAATAATATGTGTGAAAAACCTCTTCGAATGATGAAGAGGTTTTTATAATGCATTTTTAATTTTCTCAAGCACTTTTTTGCTGTTAAAACCACGTTCTCCCATACCGAAGACTTCAATTAAACGATCATTTTCATCGAGTAAATAGGAATTAGAAGTATGAATATAGAGCCCGCTTCCTGGATCGCGGTACTGAAAGTTAAATGTATCTGCTAGTTTTTTCGTTTCATCTTCATTACCGCGAAGTAAGTGCCACCCTTTCGTTTTTTTCATTTCAAATGTGTTGGCATATGTAGTTAATATTTCTTTTGTATCGAACTTAGGATCAATGGTAATTGTAATAAATTCAATTTTTTTACCAAATAGTTTATCCTTTTCTAGTTCGTCTCGTAAATGCTTCATTTTGTATGTAGTAACGGGACAAATATCAGGGCATTTTGTGTATATAAATTCTACGAGTTTAAGTTTTTTTGGTAGTTGATCAAAAGATAACGTTGTACCATTTACATCCTCCATAACGATTCCACGTGGTATTTCAGCAGAAGCTTTACGATAATCTGTAAAATAGTAAATTCCAATTCCAATTACGATAACTAAACCTAATGTAAACGTAATATAAATTTTTTTCAATTTCCATCCTCCTCCTAATTTTATTTTATAAGAAAAATCCGAAAATTCATGGGGAGGGATTGAAAATTGCATGACAATTCGATGTATTAGCTTGTTCTATTTTAGGAGGAACGAACTTACAATAATAAGAGACAGGCAGCATAGAGGAGGAGATACCGTGAAGAAGGTTGTGAAGTGGTCGCTTTTTTTGTACGTTGGTTTTGCATTATTTATATATTGGTATTTATTTGGATGGAATCATGAAATTATTCCAGATATGTATAAAGGAACGAGTGCTGATCCACAGACGTTTATGAATGCAAAGGAACTTACATTAAGTCAAGATTATTCGCGTGTGAAAAATTTACTCTTTTTTTTAGCGACGCCTCTTGAATGGATTATTTTATTGTTTGTGCTTGTTTTAGGTATATCAAATCGTTTTGAAAAATGGTCAAAAGAAACGACGAAAGTACGGGTTATTCAAGTTGCTATCTATCTCTTTTATTTATCATTGCTTACAACCGTTCTTGCATTACCTCTGCAATGGATGGGGCATCAAATCTCAATTGATTACGGTATTTCAACGCAATCCACAGCGAGTTGGATAAAAGATCATGTAATTGATTTTTGGATAAATTATATTATGATGTTTCTCAGTGTTTCTGTTCTTTTATGGCTGATTTATAAATTTCCGAAGCGGTGGTGGCTAGCTGGTTGGGCTTTGTCAGTACCGTTTACAATTTTTTTAACCTTTGTACAGCCCGTTGTAATTGATCCGTTATACAATGATTTTTCTACATTGCAAAATAAAGACTTGGAGAAGAAAATTTTAGCAATTGCGGACAGGGCAGATATTCCAGCTGAGCATGTATATGAAGTGAACATGTCTGAAAAAACAACGGCCCTAAATGCATATGTGACAGGAATTGGATTGAATTCTCGAATTGTATTGTGGAATACAACGCTCCAGCAGTTAAAAGATAAAGAGATTTTATTTATTATGGCTCATGAAATGGGACATTACGTGATGAAACATATATATTGGGGTGTGGCGAGTTATATTGTGTTAACGTTTATAGGGATGTATTTGATTAGCCGTATTATCAATATGTGCCTCAGAAAATGGGGAGATACATTGCGCCTATCAAAGGTGGCGTGCTTATCGATTATCCCATTATTTTTTCTTATCTCCTCTGTGTTGTCTTTTGCAGTAAGCCCACTATCAAACTACGTATCACGTATAGAAGAACGGGCAGCCGATCAATATGCTTTAGATATGACGAAGGATGGAAATTCTGGTGTAAAGACGTTCCAGTATTTATCGAAAACAAGTTTAAGTCAAGTGAATCCACCGGCGTTAGTGAAATTTTTCTTGTATACACATCCGCCAATTTTTGAAAGAATTCATGTGTTTGAGCAGTATGAGAAGCGGAAGAAATGAGGAGTAGCGGTGACGCTGCTTCTTTATTTATGTGAATGCAAATTGGGGAGAGATAAAACCTTTCTTTTTGGGATGGGAGAGAGGATCCGCTCATACGTAGAAGCGGTCAGAGCCTATTTTCGCCCCATGCGATATGAAAACAAAAAGAGAAAAAGAGAGGAAGGGCTCTTTTGTTTACGTAGCCGTGATTTATATGTGGAAACCAAAAAAGATGGAAGTGAAAAAATAGACTACTTATAAACAGCAAATTAAATTCATTTTTTTTGTACAATGTGTTAAATCAATAATGAACCATGAAGGATAAAAACCAGTTGTATCTGTTTAGATACAACTGGTTTTTATTAATTTGCCATATTCTTTATTTTACAATGCTAGTTTATGAAGTCTTTTTGATCAAATACAAAAGGGTCTAGGATTGAGAGGCTTAAAAAATCATTCCTCGAGATCTATATTTCTTTAGTTATATCATATTTCAACAATTGTCGTTGGTCGTAGAACTTCTCATAAATAATACCCATTAAATAGAAAAATAATAGACCAAAACAAATATGAATGAGTGTAAACTTAACTCCAAATGAAGCCAATTCATATACAATAACCGGTAATTTTGCAGTTGTCCAAACTCCTAGAAAAAATACAATGTATCGTATGCTCGCTCCTTTTTTTAATAAAAGTGCTGCGATTGGAAAAGCGACATAGAGGGGACCGGCTGCAATTCCTCCTAATAATAGGGAGAACAAGATGCCATAGATGCCAGATTTTTTCCCCATATATTTAATTAATGTTTCTTTCTTCACCCATTTGTCAAGCAAACCTACGAATATTAAGACAGGAGGAAGTAGAAAGAGCATATCTAAAATGCTTTTTCCTGTTAATTGAAATGCGCTCCATCCCAACGAATGGTTTATAAAAGTTAATATAATGAGTCCCAATAGTAAAATGAAAAAAAAACGATATCTTTTTAATTCATTCATACCATCACCACCCAAATAATATACGAGAATATGAGAGACATTAACAATGCAGATGCATTACGAGAATAAGCAAAACTTCGCCCAAATATCTTTTGTTCCATCGGTAAAGTTGTGATTCCTACTGACATTAATGTAGACATTAATGCCGCAACTTGAGGGAGGCCCGCACCATTTTGGACTAATGTATTTCCAAGAGGAAACACAACAAAGCTTGGAATGAGTGCAACAGAGCCAATTATTGCTGAATAAACAATACCGATGAATCCAGATTTTTCCCCAATGATGGAAGAAATGAAGGAAGGCGTTAATATAGATAGTGATAGTCCAACGAAAAGCATAATTGATAGCATGGAAGGTATAAGATTACGAAACATTTTCCATGACTTTAATAGAGCATCTTTTGTTTTATTCCGATCCTTTACAAAAGAAATACTGATAAGAATAATGGCTAAAGAGTAAAGGAGAGCGCCATTAATCATGATTAGACTCTTTCCAGTCTTTATATTTGTCTAAGAAAAATGATAAGTTTTTCATTTTTTCTTCAATATCTATTTGAAACTCTTCTAATTGTTTTTTTCCCACTGTAGTAATTTTGTACATCTTTCTCGGCTTATCTTGATCAGATGTGTCCAAATAAGACTCAACAGCACCTTCGTTTTCTAATTTTTTTAGGGTGCGGTATATAATGGCACTATCAATTGGATTGATGGGAAGCTCTTCCTCACATTTCTGCAGAAGTTTCCCTCCATAACTATCTTCCTCTGTTAAAAACAGTAAAAGAAATGCACCTGTATGTCTCCCTGTGTGTTTCATAAAACATCTAACCTCCTTAATGAAATGTAAAAAATAGTTTTGTTATCCAAACAGCATTATACTGTTAGTAACATTATACTGTCGTTAACAGTTATATGTTACTGGCAGTATAACCTTAATATAATTTCATGTCAATTCTAAAATAAACAACATGTTTTTGATCAAACTTTATTCTAAAGCTACAAACGGATCCGTCCACACGTAGAAGGGTCAGAGCCTATTTTCACCCCATGCCATGTGAAAACAAAAGAGAGGATGTCACTTTTTGTTTACATAGCCGTGATGTATATGTTAGAAAATCAAAATAGATTGTTAAGGAAAAAATATTTTTATGTAAAATATGGTAAAATATACAGGTGGCTATAACGGGAGAAACGAGTATTTCTATATTGCCTTTTATCATCTTTATTTTTGTTTTATTTTTTACAAGGATGCTTTACATTGTAAAAGGAATGAGGATTGCAAATGCCACTTCGTGAGAATAAATGGCTTTAAGTATCTTTACGATTTTTTACATGCCATTCATCTTAGTGTATATTTAAAATTGAGAATATTACGAAATTTGAAATGTAAATGTGCGTTTTAAACTAATGGGGGTTGTTTAGATTGTTTCAAAGGAGCGCCACAAATAGGTTATTCCAAACAAAATCATTGCCAGCTATAAAAATGATCATATCGATGTCTATTTTTGGCTCAATCGGATTTTTTTCAGTAAAAACAAATTTACCATCATTTGAATTAGTATTTATTCGTTGTATTTGTGCCACTATATTTTTAACGTTATGTTGGATTGCAACAGGTCAGTTTAAAGAAGAAAAGTGGAATCGAAAAGAAATACTGCAAATATTAGCGTGTGGTGTCTTTCTTGTTTTTAACTGGGTGTTTCTATTTAAAGCTTTTGAAGTCATGTCAGTGACGATTGCGATTTCTGTGTATCATCTTGCACCAATTATTGTATTAATCATTGGAAGTGTCGTGTTTAAAGAAAGATTAACAGTGCTGTCTATTATTTCAATTCTGATTTGTTTTGTAGGTACTGTGTTAGTCGCAGGTATGGATGGGAGTGTATCTATAGAAAAACTGATGTCTTCCGGGATGGTTTGGGCACTTCTTGCAGCATTATTTTACGCATTTACCACTTTGTTAGGGAAAGGGATTAAACAGACGAGTGCGTATGCAATGACATTTTTGCAAACTTTTTTAGGGATATTTCTGTTACTACCATTTGTAGACTTTGGAGCGTTTCAAGGGTTAACAGAGAGTAATTGGATTGCGATTACAGCGACGGGACTTATTCATACTGGCTTTGTTTATTATTTATTTTTTGATAGTTTAAGAGATTTACCAACAAGACTTATTTCTGTATTAGTATTTTTGGATCCAGGTGTAGCCATTCTATTGGATACAGTATTTACGGGATTTCGCCCGACTACAATGCAGACAGCGGGGATTATCCTTATTTTTGCTGGAATGGCACTTACTTTTCGAAAATCCAAAACAAAGACAGTAGTACTAGGAGAAAATGAAAGTAAAACATAACCAACAAAACGAGTGCGGTTGTTATATAACAACCGCACTCGTTTTGTTTTAGTAAAGGGTAACAGGTAAGAGCTTTAAATATGCTGCAAAATACGATGATACTTCATTTATTAGTAAGAAAAGTGCCGACTTTGAATAAATGGATGTTATAAAAGAGAATTAATTTTCAAAAAACTCCTTCCTTTTCTGAAGATTTGTTATATAATATAAAACATAAAATCAAATCTGTTATAAAACAGTTTATAAAGGGGATGCTAATATGTCGACGCAAACTTCACGGGTTACACTCGCTTTAGAAGTATTACCGGCGTATGGAGAAATTTTGACACCGGAAGCGCTTACTTTTTTAAAAGAGCTGCATGAGAATTTTAATACACGCCGTAAAAATTCACTGCAAAAACGTGTGGAAAAGCAAAAAAGAATTGATGCAGGGGAGTTTCCAAGCTTTTTACCAGAAACAGCACATATACGTGCTGGAGATTGGACGATTGCCCCGCTTCCAAAAGATTTAGAAGATCGTCGTGTGGAGATTACAGGACCAGTAGATCGTAAGATGGTTATTAATGCTTTAAACTCGGGCGCACATCTCTTTATGGCAGACTTTGAAGATTCTAATTCGCCGACGTGGCAAAATGCGATGGATGGCCAAATTAATTTAAGAGATGCAGTGAAGGGAACGATTTCATATAAGAATCCTAATGGAAAGGAATATCGTTTAAATGATAAAACAGCTGTACTTATTGTTCGTCCGCGCGGCTGGCATTTAGAAGAAAAACATATGTTAGTTGTTGGAGAAAATATGTCAGGTAGTCTTGTTGACTTTGGTTTGTACTTTTTCCATAATGCAAAAACATTATTAGAAAAAGGAAGCGGACCATATTTTTACTTACCGAAAATGGAGAGCTATTTAGAAGCCAGGTTGTGGAATGATGTTTTTATTTTTGCACAGAAATATATCGGGATTCCGAATGGAACGATTAAAGCAACAGTGTTATTAGAAACAATCCACGCTTCTTTTGAAATGGATGAAATTTTATATGAACTTCGTGACCACTCAGCAGGATTAAATTGTGGGCGCTGGGATTATATTTTTAGTTTCTTAAAAAGCTTTCGTAACCATAACGAATTTCTACTTCCGGACAGAGCGCAAGTTACGATGACGGCTCCTTTTATGCGCTCATATTCTTTAAAAGTGATTCAAACGTGCCATCGCCGGAATGCACCAGCGATTGGCGGAATGGCAGCACAAATCCCGATTAAAAATAATCCGGAAGCAAATGAAGCTGCTTTTGAAAAAGTGCGTGCTGATAAAGAACGTGAAGCTTTAGATGGACATGACGGGACTTGGGTTGCCCATCCGGGACTTGTACCGGTTGCGCGGGAAGTGTTTAATCACATTATGAAAACACCGAATCAAATTTTTAGAAAGCGTGAAGAGATTGATGTAACAGAAAAGGATTTGTTAGAAGTACCGGTGGGAACGATTACAGAAGAAGGGCTTCGTATGAATATTAGCGTCGGCATTCAATATATTGCATCATGGTTAAGTGGCCGCGGGGCAGCACCGATTTATAATTTGATGGAAGATGCGGCAACGGCAGAAATTTCACGTGCGCAAGTGTGGCAATGGATTCGTCATGAAGGCGGGAAGCTAAACGATGGTCGCAAGATTACATTTGCTTTAGTAGAAGAGTTTAAATCGGAAGAGCTAGCGAAAATAGAACGAGAGATTGGCAAGGAACAGTTTGAGAAAGGTAGATTTGTAGAAGCAACAAAGCTTTTTACTAATTTGGTGCGTAATGATGAATTTGAAACATTTTTAACATTACCAGGTTACGAGATTTTATAAAAGGAAAAGGGGATGGAAGAGATGAAAAACGAAAGAGTACAAAATTTACAAGAAAGCTGGGAGTTAGATGAACGTTGGAAAGGGGTAACGCGTCCTTATTCTGCTGAGGATGTAATTCGTCTGCGCGGGTCAATTGATATTGAACATACATTAGCACGCCGCGGGGCAGAGAGGCTTTGGGAATCACTTCATACAGAAGATTATATTAATGCGCTTGGTGCGTTAACAGGAAACCAAGCGATGCAGCAGGTGAAAGCAGGATTAAAAGCAATTTATTTGAGCGGTTGGCAAGTGGCAGCGGATGCCAATCTATCCGGGCACATGTATCCGGACCAAAGTTTATATCCAGCGAACAGTGTACCAGCTGTTGTAAAGCGTATTAATCAAACACTGCAGCGTGCAGATCAAATTCAGCATATGGAAGGAAGCGGTGATACAGATTATTTTGTACCAATTGTTGCGGACGCTGAAGCAGGATTTGGTGGACAGTTAAACGTGTTTGAATTAATGAAAGGTATGATTGAGGCAGGCGCGTCAGGCGTTCACTTCGAAGATCAATTATCTTCAGAAAAAAAATGCGGACATTTAGGCGGAAAAGTATTACTGCCAACGCAAACAGCGGTACGTAATCTAATTTCTGCTAGACTTGCTGCGGATGTAATGGGCGTGCCAACAATTATTGTAGCAAGAACGGATGCAGATGCTGCGGATTTAATTACGAGTGATATTGATCCAGTTGATCAAGAATTTATTACAGGAGAGAGAACACCAGAAGGGTTCTACCGTACAAACGCGGGGCTCGACCAAGCAATTGCGCGCGGTTTAGCATATGCACCGTATGCAGATCTTGTTTGGTGTGAAACATCTGAACCGAATTTAGAAGATGCAAAGCGTTTTGCGGAAGCGATTCATGAGAAATATCCAGGGAAATTACTAGCGTATAACTGTTCCCCATCTTTTAACTGGAAACAAAAATTAGATGAAAAAACGATTGCAAACTTCCAAAAAGAAATTGCATCATACGGATACAAATTCCAATTCGTAACACTTGCAGGATTCCATGCATTAAACTACGGTATGTTTGAACTCGCACGTGGCTATAAAGAGCACGGTATGGCAGCATATTCTGAATTACAACAAGCAGAATTTGCAGCAGAAGAGCACGGCTACTCTGCAACGCGTCATCAGCGAGAGGTTGGAACAGGCTACTTTGATGAAGTGGCACAAGTGATTACAGGTGGAACATCTTCTACAACGGCCTTGAAAGGTTCTACGGAAGAGGCGCAGTTTACGAAGTAAGTGAGGGAGCGGGTGTCCTTTAAGGGCACCTGCTTTTCTTTTGTATGTATCCCGCTGAGGGAAGTTTCATTTTATTATGAAGTAAAATTTGTACTAGTAATGCTTTGTTTTATGAGGGATACCAAAAATTAGAAAAATAGAATTTCAAAAAATATTGTACATTCTATTTTAAATATGCTATGATTATCTCAGTTGAATAACTAAATCAAGCAATCCATATATTATCAAGTGCTGAAAACGAACGAGAAAAAGTATGTGAGAACTGTTTTATGTTTCGTATTTGATAATGTGTGGATTCTTTTTTTATGTATGCAGACTAAAAAAACTTATATTTTCTTAGGAGGAAATAATTATGACAGTAACAGGACAAGTAAAATGGTTTAACAATGAAAAAGGTTTCGGTTTCATCGAAGTTCCAGGCGGAAACGATGTATTCGTTCACTTCTCTGCAATCACAACTGAAGGTTTCAAATCTTTAGAAGAAGGCGAAAAAGTTAGCTTCGAAATCGAAGATGGCAACCGCGGACCTCAAGCTAAAAACGTTGTAAAACTATAATTTTATAGTACGTGATAAAAAAGGATGGCATATGCCATCCTTTTTTTTGTTGAGAATTTTGTAATCATCTTTCCATTCGAGTTTGAGCGTAGCAAAAAAACTTCCTTTACAATTAAGCCGACGATTGTAAAACATCTACCGAAAAAATAATAAACAATACAAATGGATATATTTAATATTAGAATAACTTTTTATATTACGATCTTTAATATTGAACATGTACCTTTCATGTAAATATTAAATGAAAAAACAAGTGAATCTATTTTCTATTAGTAGACAGTAATACTTCTACTTCAAAATTGTACAGAAAGTAAAGGGTTTAGATGAGAAGTAAATTATTCGTAAAGGACTGATTGATAAGGATTTCTGTCAGTAAGTGCGGAAAGCTGTTTATTATTGAACTACCCCCACCTTCACTTCATTTAGAGGAGGGGGTCTTCTCGGTTAAAATGATAAAAGTTTTATTTTTCCCGTAAGAGAGATACGTAAATGGGTGTGGAAATATATAGGGAATAGGTAATTTTGTACAAGTTTATTGAATCATATATGTGAAATGAGATTTTGTTATGTTACAAATATTTCAAAAAAGAAAATTTCTGTTTTTATATAACAATATATCTTTTTCCTGTAGAGAAATATGGAGATTTTATATAGATATTTATATGAAGGAATATTATGAATTTTTAAAGTTTTATAAGAAAATGTAAAATATTTGAAAATATTAACTATTTTGGGTTTTGGATGGTACAATTATCCATGCAGCTGCTGTTATGGATTGTAAGAAAAAATAATGAAGGAGCGAATGTAAGATGGGTGAACAAGTAGAACGCTACGTTGAAAACTATGTCGTAAACAAGAACACTATGGCCTTACTTCCAGTTATTTTAGGAGAAAAACGTATTGTAACGCGAGTGGTTGAGGTAGAAGACTCTTTTTTCATGTTTCAAAAGCCGCTTGATATTGTCGAACGAAGTTGCCGCAAGCACGGATCTAGTTTTTTAGGTAGAAAAGACGGTACAAAAGAGTTAACACGTATTACGCACAAAGCACCCATTGCGATTAGCCCGACAGATCAACTTTACTTTTTTCCTACGTATTCTTATTCTAGAAAGGAATGTGCCTGGTTGTCTCACTTCCATATTGAAAACAATAAAGAATTAGCAGATGGTAACTTAATCATTCGATTTATCAATGGCCTCGCAGTGAAATTAGAAATATCAAAGAGTAGTTTCGAGAATCAGCAAAATCGAACCGCAAAACTTCGGACAGAGTATGAGGATCGTAAAGATAAACAAAGGGGGCTTCATTTTAAGCAAGTCGATAAGGAATATATATCTACATTGAAGCCTGCGTATGAAAAAGCATATCTTGTGAAAGAAGAAGACGAAAAGGAATGATAATTGATAGGTGGAAAGGATGGGACAACCATCCATGGTCATGAAGTTAACAAAAATAAACCAGATGTTTTTCAGCATCTGGTTTATTTTTGTTAGATATAGGTATGAGAAGTAAAATGTTGATTCAAACCATCAGAAGAAAGGGAAACACCAGTTGTCTCAATCCGCTTATGAGCCACTTCAAGAGTTTCAGTAAGTGAGGGTTCTTTTTTTTTAATGTTTTATGCTTAATGAGATAATTACTGTAAGAGTTATTTTTTAAACTACTCACCACTTAACGGACTGTTTGAAGTGGGAGATAAAATTCAGATTTTAGTTGAATATGAAATATATCAAGTATATTATCTTTTCCTTCTTTGTTAATTTCGATATATTTTAATGTTTAAATGTTTTTTGTTGAAATAGCCTCTTTGTATTACATATTAATTAACGATAAGTGGTGTTATATTAACTTCCAAATAAGTGTCGAATTTATCAGAAAATTGTATATATTCGTCTTGTTATACCTTATGTTTAGTGTTAAACTCATAATCACAAAGAGAGAGTAGTTGCAAATATCCTCCTTTAAAATAAAAAGACTGAAAATTCAGCTTTATTATTTTTCATTTGATTGACGTGTATGTTTACTACTCTTTCTTTTATATATATTCAGCATTAAAAATTGATATTTCGGTACAGATAGGAGGGACTATAAAATAGGAGGTCTATCTCAAAATTGGTATTTATCCATGTTGGAACAACTGTTAGGTTTCTTTAATTACAAAATTGGTTACAAAAGTTACAAAAACTATTTTTATTGTTGAAATAGCCCTAATATTACGGGTGAGAGCATGAAAAATGCCTTTAAGAGGGAGGTGAAGGGTTCTGGTAAATAAAATTGTGAATCATTAAAAAGGTGCTATCAAATTTGGACATAATGATGTTATGAATCTAATACTAACGGAAAGTAGTATAAATAAACCAATAGCACTTAAATGAAAACATTATTAACCAGAAATTTATGCTCACAATAAGATGGCATATATGATACAATTTAAGATTTTGAGATTTGATAGGAATGGTGAGAGAATATAATTTTCCTAGTTGTAATACTATCACGATATATTAAGAATGTAAATATTAAAATTAATAGATTTAGTGTTACATTAGAAAAAATGAAGATGTATGGAGAGTAGAAGAATCATTTATAGAGATCTATTTTCAAGCTTTTAAGCTTATAACAGTCGAAAGAGAAAAATACCATCAGCCTATTGAGTCATTGTCATAGCATATTCATATTAGAAGCCATCTAAATATAATTGATAGGAGAATGATATGGTAAAAAGAGTAACTTCGATTTTTTCAATTCTAATGCTTTTTATGTTTACAATAGGTCAAAGTTTGATGCCTATAATAGCAAATGCACAAGAGTTAAATACAACAGGATTTGTGGATAGTTTTACGATTGATAAAACAAAACTAAGTTACGGCGAACAGGCTAAAATAAATGTAACTTTTAGTGATAAATCTGGAAATAGGATGAAGTCTGGAGACACACTAACATTAACGCTGCCCCCAGAATTAAAAGGATTCAAGGGAGCGATTCCATTAAATGATGAGCAAGGTAAGAATTTTGGTACTTGTCAAGTAAATGCAGGTAATGTGGTATGTACATTTAATGATATGGTTGAGAAACTCCACAATATTAAAGGGCATTTTAATTTTACAGTTCAAGCTACTAATGTAGGAACGGATCAAACGAAAGATGTTGAAACAAATTTAGGCACAACTTTAGATAAGCAAACTGTAACGATTACCGGTCCAACCAGTGGTGGTGGTACAGGCTCTAAACCGTTTTTCTATAAAACTGGTGATATTCAACCAGATAACCCGGATGAAGTGCGTTGGTTCTTGAGTATAAACTTAAACAAAGAATATTTAAGTAGAGATATTGTTGTGTCTGACAGTTTGCAGGAAGGTCAAACACTTAATAAAGATAGTTTTCGAATAACAGTTAATGATAGAGAGTCTTTATCAATTAAACAATTTGAAGATCAACGTTATGGATATGTTCAGTTTAATGACGACGGTCATTCATTTAAAGTCGTGATTAATTGGAATATGGGAAGTGCTAGGTCTTTTACCGTTTTTTATACAAGTACTATAACGGAAAGCGGAAAGAGCCAAGAATCTTTTAAGAATGATTATAAGATTGATTATCAAATTCTATACAAACAACCGGTTTCTGAGTCGGGTAGTGCCACAGTCGCAAATATAACATCTGGTGGTGGTGCTCAAGGTGATTTACCTCCTAAAGGAACATTAAGAATTGTTAAGCACCTTGGAACGGATGAAGACAAAGTAATACCGAATGTCTCGTTTAAGTTGTATAAAGAGTCAGGTGAACAAGTTGGAGATGTATATGTAACGGATGAAAAAGGAATAATTGAAATTCCTAATTTACAATCAGGTAAATATTATGTGCAAGAGGTTTCAGCTCCAGAGTATATTGATTTCAATCCTCAGGAAAAAGTAAGTTTTGAAGTTAAATCAGGTGCTGTAAATGGAGTTAAGTTGCCGATTTCGAATAAAGTGAAAACTACATTCATTACAGGAACAAAAATATGGAAAGGCGATAATGCGAAAGAACGTCCGAAAACAATCAAAGTAGACTTACTACAAGATGGTCAGGTCATCGCAACGCAAGAAGTAAGCGAAGCAACAGGCTGGAAGTATGAATTCAAAGATTTAGTGGCATACAATGCAGATGGCAAAGGATATAAGTATGAAGTAAAAGAACAACCAGTAGATGGATATCAAACAGAAGTCAAAGGTTATGACATTATAAATACAAAAGTGGTACAAATAACAAAAGTAGAAGGAACAAAAACGTGGAAAGACGATAATGCGAAAGATCGTCCGAAAACGATACAAGTAGACTTACTTCAAAACGGTCAAAAGGTTGATACGAAAGAAGTAAGTGAAGCAAGTGGCTGGAAGTATGAATTTAAAGATTTAGCAGCCTACGATGCGAATGGCGCTGCCTACAAATATGAAGTGAAAGAACAACCAGTAGATGGATATCAAACAGAAGTCAAAGGTTATGACATCACGAATACAAAGGTTGGCCAAACAAAAGTAGAAGGAACGAAGACGTGGAAAGACGATAATGCGAAAGATCGTCCGAAAACGATACAAGTAGACTTACTTCAAAATGGCCAAGTCATTGCGACACAAGAAGTAACAGAAGCAACAGGGTGGAAATATACATTTAAAGATTTAGCAGCCTACGATGCGAATGGCGCTGCCTACAAATATGAAGTGAAAGAACAACCAGTAGATGGATATCAAACAGAAGTCAAAGGTTATGACATCACGAATACAAAGGTTGGCCAAACAAAAGTAGAAGGAACGAAGACGTGGAAAGACGATAATGCGAAAGATCGTCCGAAAACGATTCAAGTAGACTTACTTCAAAACGGTCAAAAGGTTGATACGAAAGAAGTAAGTGAAGCAACAGGGTGGAAATATACATTTGCAGATTTACCAGCTTATGATGCAGACGGCAAAGCCTACAAGTATGAAGTAAAAGAACAAGCGGTAGATGGATATCAATCAGAAGTCAAAGGTTATGACATCACGAATACAAAGGTCGGCCAAACAAAAGTAGAAGGAACGAAGACGTGGAAAGACGATAATGCGAAAGATCGCCCGAAAACAATCAAAGTAGACTTACTACAAAATGGCCAAGTCATTGCGACGCAGGAAGTAACAGAAGCAAGTGGCTGGAAGTATGAATTTAAAGATTTAGCAGCCTACGATGCGAATGGCGCTGCCTACAAATATGAAGTGAAAGAACAACCAGTAGATGGATATCAAACAGAAGTCAAAGGTTATGACATCACGAATACAAAGGTAGGTCAAACAAAAGTAGGAGGAACGAAGACGTGGAAAGACGATAATGCGAAAGATCGTCCGAAAACGATTCAAGTAGACTTACTACAAAATGGCCAAGTCATTGCGACACAAGAAGTAAGTGAAGCAACAGGGTGGAAATATACATTTAAAGATTTAGCAGCATACGATGCAGACGGAAAAGCCTACAAGTATGAAGTGAAAGAACAACCAGTAGATGGATATCAAACAGAAGTCAAAGGTTATGACATCACGAATACAAAGGTTGGCCAAACAAAAGTAGAAGGAACGAAGACATGGAAAGACGATAACGCGAAAGAACGTCCGAAAACAATCAAAGTAGACTTACTACAAAAT
This sequence comes from Bacillus sp. IT-79MI2, assembly GCF_949768135.1. Lineage (NCBI taxonomy): Bacteria > Bacillati > Bacillota > Bacilli > Caryophanales > Bacillaceae > Bacillus > Bacillus sp. IT-79MI2. The sequence continues at coordinate 41,547 of NZ_CATKPV010000057.1, forward strand.
GGCCAAGTCATTGCGACACAAGAAGTAAGTGAAGCAAGTGGCTGGAAGTATGAATTTAAAGATTTAGCAGCATACGATGCAGACGGAAAAGCCTACAAGTATGAAGTGAAAGAACAACCAGTAGATGGATATCAAACAGAAGTGAATGGTTATGACATCACGAATACAAAGGTAGGTCAAACAAAAGTAGGAGGAACGAAGACGTGGAAAGACGATAATGCGAAAGATCGTCCGAAAACGATTCAAGTAGACTTACTACAAAATGGCCAAGTCATTGCGACACAAGAAGTAAGTGAAGCAAGTGGCTGGAAGTATGAATTTAAAGATTTAGCAGCCTACGATGCGAATGGCGCTGCCTACAAATATGAAGTAAAAGAACAACCAGTAGATGGATATCAAACAGAAGTCAAAGGTTATGACATCACGAATACAAAAGTAGGAAAGACAAAAGTAGAAGGAACGAAGACGTGGAAAGACGACAATGCAACAGATCGTCCGAAAACAATTCAAGTAGACTTACTTCAAAACGGTCAAAAGGTTGATACGAAAGAAGTAAGTGAAGCAACAGGGTGGAAATATACATTTGCAGATTTAGCAGCTTATGATGCAGACGGAAAAGCCTACAAGTATGAAGTAAAAGAACAAGCGGTAGATGGATATCAAACAGAAGTCAAAGGTTATGACATCACGAATACAAAAATCAAGGACGAACCAGGTGTAGATCCAGACAAAGATCCAAACAAAGATCCAAACAAAGATCCAAACAAAGATCCAAACAAAGATCCAGACAAAGATCCAGACAAAGATCCAAACAAAGATCCAAACAAAGATCCAAACAAAGATCCAGACAAAGATCCAGACAAAGATCCAAACAAAGATCCAAACAAAGATCCAAATACACATACAAACACAAACATAAATAGCGATTCAAAAGTTCCACCTACTAAAGAAAATGATAAGACGACAGCATTACTTCCTAAAACAGGTGGAACACCAACGGAAATGATTTCAATTATTGGAGGTATGGTATTGTTCGTTTTAGGTGGATTCCTATTCGCTCGTCAACGAATGAGATAATAAAAAACTGGTTCTGGTGCAAGAAATCTATCAGACTTGGACATGCTGATCTTAGTAACTTAGAAAGGCTGGAGATTATGTATATCAAAGTCAAATGATTTCAAATAGAAACTATCAAGGTATTATCTTGTTAATAGTAAGTGACTTAGTGAAGATAATAGGAGAACATAGATTATCTAATGCGTATACAACGATTATAAACTGGGTTCATCAGTATGAATCAGAATTAAATAATCCATATGAAAGTAACAGGGTAATGGATGTATTTATCCCGATTGTTGAGGGCTTTCCATCAGTGGGAGATGAAGCCCTCAACCGGTGGAAGTTTCACTTTATAGCGTGCCGTTGATTCGGAAGGAAATATAACTGATTTTTACTTAGGAAAAACAAGAGATCATAAGGCCGCAAAGCGCTTTTTCAAGAAAGCTTTGCGGTCTTTTCATATTTCAAATTCGTATGTTATCACTCTAGACAAGTATCTGGCCTATCTATGTGCAGAGTCGAAGAAAGAGAAAAAGATACCAGCAGGCATTACGAAAAGACAGGTGAAATATCTAAATCACAATGTAGAACAAAATTATCGTTGTATTAGGAAACTGTTTAAAGTGTTCATCTTATTTTCGGAATAATTAATTTTTAGAGAATTATAATAATATATTAAATAAAAAGGAGATAGGTTAAATAATGAGATATACACTTAAAGACCTTATAAATATAAACGAGTTCAAGAACATAACAGAACAATTTTATAATTTAACTAAAGTTCCATACTGTCTCCTCGATAATAATCAAAATGTTATATTTTCCAAAGGCGAACCTTTCTATAGTACAAAAGAAAAGGGAACGGGTGTTGGGCTTATGATTAGTTATCAAATTAGTGAAAGTCATGGTGGAAAAATAAACATAAGAAGCCAAGTAGGGAAAGGAACCACTGTTATAGTATTTTTGCCCATTTATAATAATACGGTTGTTGATTTTAGTTGAAAACTGGATTGATAATTTACAATATGAAGGAAGATAAAGGACGTTTTTGGGGGATATAAATTTATCCCGCTATTTGCGAGCATTAAGACTCCCACCTCAAGATTTCGAGAGAAGCGAAGAAGATAGGTGGGAGATAACTGCCCGTAAATACCCGATTGGTGAGGGCTAATAATCAGTGGAGGGTGAAGAAAACTCCACTGATTAAAGTTGCACTTTATTTATCAATATGTAACATCCTGTCAAATAATGATAGATTATCACGCAATAATAATGAAGGATTTTTACATAAAACTATGGAACTTTAATAGATATATCTCCATATGTCGTATCTACCATTTCCTCTTTCCAATAAGCGATGATAAAGTAGGGATAGGAATATAGCAAAGGGGTAAATTGTAGAATGGATTTTCAAACAATCAAAGAGTATTTTTCAGCAGAAAATATGGACCAGATTGTAGAGAGTTATCGGGCACTTGGACCACTCCTTGGTATTGGCTTGCCGATGGTAGAGGCGCTTATCCCGGCACTGCCACTTATTTTGTTTGTGATGGCAAATGCAGTTGCCTTCGGGTTTTGGTTTGGTTTTTTGTATTCATGGCTTGGATCGGTTCTCGGTGCATTAATTGTATTTTCAGTTATTCGTCGTTTTGGACGAAGTCGATTCTTCTCGTTTGTGAATAAACATCCGAAAGTGCGTAAAGCGATGGGATGGATTGAGCGAAAAGGATTCGCACCTATTTTTATATTATTTTGTTTTCCTTTTACGCCGTCTGCACTTATTAATGTTGTGGCTGGTTTATCACGTATTAGTATAAGGCAGTTTGTGTTAGCGTTAGCGCTTGGAAAGTTAGTCATGATTCTTATTTTAAGTTATATTGGGCATGATTTAACTTCTTTTATCCATAAGCCTGTGAAAACAATTATTGTCATAGGTGTCATTTTTATTTTATGGTATGTCGGTAAGAAGATTGAGGTAAAGCTAGAACTACATTAAGACTAGTCTTCGCTATAATTAGGGCTCCAGTATAGAAAAGGGTGAGGGGAGAGACAGATGAAGCGAGCTTTGAAAAAAGAAGGCCTAGAGTGGATGAGAACAATCTTTATAGGTGTGCTATTAGCTGTTTTCTTTCGAACGTTTTTCTTCTCAACGTATGTTGTAGAGGGGAAGTCAATGATGCCGACACTTCAAGATGGAAATATGCTTGTTGTGAATAAGGTTAGCTATCAAGTTGGGGAGTTGAACCGATTTGATGTTGTCGTGTTTCATGCGAATAAAAAGGAAGACTATGTAAAGCGAATTATCGGTTTACCAGGTGATCGGATTGAATATAAGCATGACAAATTGTATATAAACGGTCAATTTATTGATGAGCCTTATTTGGAAACATATAAGAGGCAAGCGGAAGGCCGGCAGTTGACAGGTGATTTTACGTTAGAAGAATTAACGAGAGAAAAGGCTGTTCCGAAGGGGTATATTTTTGTGATTGGTGATAATCGTCTCGGCAGTTGGGATAGCAGGCATTTTGGATTTGTAAAAGCAGATACTGTTGTCGGGAAAGTGGATTTACGCTATTGGCCGATTCATGAAGTGCAAACGAATTTTTCAAAAGGATAATGAAATGATTTATCCCGCTATTTGCGGGCAGTAGGTTCCCCACCCTCAAGATTCTAAGGAAATCAAAGAAGCTAGGTGGGGGATAAACTGCCCGTAAAAACATGATTGGTGAGGGCTGATTAAAGTTTCACTTTACAGCTTATAGGGAAGGAAAAGACAAGCAGCCTCTGTTTGTCTTTTTTCCTGTCCTATAATACAATGATGACAGCAAACTAACGTTCGTTATGTAAGTGAAAGGTGGGGATTACATGTCGCTTCGATTTGTGATTGGACGAGCTGGAAGTGGAAAAAGTACATTTTGTTTACATGAAGTGCAAGAAGAATTAGGGCAGCGTCCAAGAGGCGAAACAATTTTATATCTTGTACCGGAACAAATGACGTTCCAAACGCAGCAAGCTTTAATAGGTAATGAAGGAGTTAGCGCCTCCATCAGGGCGCAAGTTTTTAGTTTTTCAAGGTTAGCGTGGAAGGTCTTGCAAGAAGTTGGTGGTGCAAGCCGCCTTCATATTGATGAGGCTGGCGTGCATATGTTACTACGTAAAATTGTAGAAGCGCGTAAAGAAGGATTGTATGTGTTTCAAAAAGCAGCAGAACAAAATGGCTTTTTTGAACATTTAGGCAGCATGATTGCCGAGTTTAAACGTTATAATGTAACGCCATCGAATGTATATGAGATGTGGCAACAGTTAGATGCTCATAGTAGCGGTGATGAGCAAAAATTATTAGCAAATAAAATGTACGACCTTCAGCTTTTATATGATGATTTTGAACGGGCTTTAATTGGTAAATATTTAGATTCAGAAGATTATTTACAGTTGCTTGTAGAAAAGCTTCCGGATTCTGATTATGTAAAAGGCGCAGAAATTTATATAGACGGATTTCATTCATTTTCACCTGGGGAATTAGAGATTATTAGACAGCTCATGATTTGCGGAGCAAGAATAACAATTACGTTAACAGTAGATGAAAAAACATTATCGCAGCCAACAAGTGAACTAGATTTGTTTTATCAAACAGTACTTACGTATGAAAAGGTAAAACAACTGGCACGTGAGGAGAAAATCGCAGTTGAAAGTACAATTTCAATGAGAGAACAGCCACGTTTTCTTTCGCCAGCATTGGCACATCTAGAAGCTGAGTTTGAATCTCGTCCGTCTAAGAAGTTCCAAAGTGAACCAGACATTACATTATATACAGCGGCAAACTTGCGAGCGGAAGTTGAAGGTGTAGCTAGGGAAATTCGCAGACTTGTTGCGGAAGAGAAGTATCGCTACAGAGATATTACGGTTCTTCTTCGTAATGGAGAAAGCTATTATGATGTAATGAAAACATTGTTTACTGATTACGATATTCCGCACTTTATCGATGAAAAGCGTCCAATGTCACATCATCCATTGATTGAATGCATTCGTTCTGCACTAGAAGTCATTAGTGGGAATTGGCGTTATGATGCTATTTTTCGCTGTATAAAAACGGAATTATTATATCCGTTGGATATGAGAAAAGAATCAATGCGCGAAGAAATGGATGAGTTTGAAAATTACTGTTTAGCATATGGCGTACAAGGAAAGAGATGGACGGCAGATGAGCCGTGGACGTATCGTCGTTATCGTTCGCTAGATGGAGTAAACGGAATGCAAACAGATAGCGAACGTGAAATGGAAGAGAAAATAAACCGCCTTCGTGATGTGGTAAGGACACCAATTATTCGTTTGCAGAAGCGTTTAAAACGTGCAAGTTCAGTTGTACAAATGTGTGAAGCGGTTTATTTGTTTTTAGAAGAATTAGATGTTCCTAAAAAACTGGAAGATTTGCGTATGCGTGCTGAGGCAGAAGGGGATTTTCTATTTGCAAGTGACCATGATCAAGTTTGGGAAGAAGTAATGAATCTTCTTGATACATTTGTAGAAATGCTTGGTGAGGAAAAGATGTCTCGTTCAATGTTTATCGATGTAATGACAACGGGACTTGAGGCACTTCAATTTGCAAATATCCCGCCTTCTTTAGATCAAGTGCTCATTGCGAACATTGATCGTTCAAGGTTATCGGATATTCGCGCGGCTTTTGTGATTGGTGCGAATGAAGGAATCATTCCGGCAGCTCCTTCAGATGAAGGGATGTTATCGGATGAAGAAAGGGAATTTCTCGTTACGGCTGGTGTAGAATTAGCACCAACAACAAGGCAGATGTTATTAGAAGAGCAATTTGTTATTTATCAAACAGTAACTCGTGCATCTGAGAAGTTGTATATTTCTTGTCCCCTTGCGGATGAAGAAGGAAAGACGCTACTTTCATCTAGCTTTATTAAGAAAGTGAAAAGAATGTTTCCTTCTGTTAAAGAAGTATTTGTAACGAATGATGTGAATGATTTATCTCGTCAGGTACAAATTTCGTATGTAGCAACGCCAGAGGTTACCTTGTCATATGTAACGCAGCAATTACAAAATTGGAAACGATATGGTTTTGAAGGGAACCTTGATTTTTGGTGGGATGTTTACAACTTCTATGTTACATCGCCCGAGTGGAAGCAAAAAAGTAGTCGTGTACTATCTAGTTTATTTTATCGAAACCGTGCGCAGAAGCTTAGCTCGGTTGTAAGTAGAGATCTATACGGAGATAAAATTAAAGGAAGCGTCTCTCGCATGGAATTATTTAATCGATGCGCATATGCTCATTTTGCGCAGCATGGATTATCGCTGAGAGAGCGTGATATTTTCAAGTTAGATGCACCGGATATCGGCGAATTATTCCATGCAGCATTAAAGAAAATTGCAGACAAGTTACTTAGGGAAAATCGTACTTGGGCTGATTTATCGATAAAAGAGTGTGAGCATCTTTCTGCCGTAGTAATTGAAGAAATCGCACCGTTATTACAAAGACAAATTTTATTAAGTTCTAATCGGAATTATTATTTGAAACAAAAGTTACAGCAAATCATTTTCCGTACGTCACTTATCCTTCGTGAACATGCGAAGTCCAGTGGATTTGTGCCAGTTGATTTAGAGGTTCCATTTGGTATGGGCGGGACAGGCTCACTTCCGCCGATGGAGTTTTCGTTGCCGAACGGTGTGAAAATGGAAGTTGTTGGCCGGATTGACCGTGTAGATAAAGCGGAAGACGAAAATGGTACCTTCCTTCGCATTATTGATTATAAATCGAGCACAAAAGCTTTAGATTTAACAGAAGTATATTATGGGTTAGCACTTCAAATGTTAACGTATTTAGACGTTGTTATTTCAAATGCGAATACGTGGATGAAAAAAGATGGAACGGCATCACCTGCTGGCGTTTTATATTTCCATATCCATAATCCGATTGTGGAGATGAAGGGCGACGCTTCAGAAGAAGAGATTGAAAAGGAAATTTTAAAGAAATTTAAAATGAAAGGTCTCGTACTAGGAGATGCGGATGTTGTTCGATTGATGGATAACAAGCTTTCAACGGGAAGTTCAGACATTATTTCTGCAGGTCTGAAAAAAGATGGTAGCTTTAGTGCGCGTTCTAGTATTGCAAGTGAGCAAGAATTTACAACTTTACAGCAATATGTACATCATACATTTGAAAACATCGGGAAAGACATTACAGAAGGTGTTATTGATATCGCACCGTATAAAATGGGGAAAAAAGCAGCTTGTACATTCTGTAATTTCCGTTCTGTTTGTCAATTTGATGAATCACTTGAAGACAATCAGTTTCGTACGTTGAAAGATATGAAAGATAGTGAAGCGATGGAGAAAATGAGAGAGGAGGTTGGCGGAGAATGATAGAGAATTGGCCAAAGAAACCTGAAGGTAGTCAATGGACAGATGATCAATGGAAGGCAGTTGTCCGAGATGGCCGTGATATTTTAGTAGCGGCGGCAGCGGGATCGGGAAAGACAGCTGTACTTGTAGAAAGAATTATTCGCAAAATTATTAATGCCGAGAATCCAGTAGATGTGGATCGCTTGCTTGTCGTAACGTTTACAAATGCAGCGGCACAAGAGATGAAAAACAGAATTGGTGAAGCGTTAGAAAAAGTATTAATTGATGAGCCAGGATCAGGGCATGTTCGGAAACAGCTCAGCTTATTAAATAAAGCATCAATTTCAACCATTCACTCGTTCTGTTTACAAGTGATTCGAACGTATTATTATATGCTCGATGTTGATCCCCGTTTTCGCATTGCTAACCAGACAGAAAATGAATTATTAAAAGAAGAAGTATTAGATGACATATTAGAAGAGGAATATGGAATCGAAGGAAATGACATTTTCTTTGAACTAGTTGACCGATATACGAGCGATCGTAGTGATGATGACCTGCAGCGTATGATTTTAGCGCTTCATACGGAATCGAGGGCGCATCCAGATCCAGAGAAGTGGCTAGATAAGCTTGTCGAAGCATATGATGTGGAAGGGAAATCAATTGAAGACTTAACGTATGCAACTTATTTATTAGAAGATGTGAAGTTTCAGCTGGAAACTGCTGAAAAGCATATTCGGAAAGCAATTGAGTTAGCTATGCTTTCGGATGGGCCAGCGCCTCGCATGGAGACATTACAAGCGGACCTTGTGTTACTCGGGACGTTATCTAGTGCAGCACATCAGTCTTGGGCAAGTGTATATGAAGCGATGCAAAATGTTTCGTGGCAGACGTTAAAGCGTATTAAAAAGAGTGATTATAATGAAGAGATTGTCAAACAAGTAGATTCACTTAGAAATAAAGCGAAAGATGAGGTGAAGAAGCTACAAGAAGAGTTGTTTAGCCGGAAACCAGAAAGCTTTTTACGTGATTTCAAGGATATGCACCCTGTACTAGAAAAGCTTGTTCAGATTGTAAAAGTATTTACTGAACGTTTTCAAACGATAAAGCGTGATAAAGGAATGGTTGATTTCACAGATTTAGAGCATTTTTGCTTACAAATTTTAAGTGAATGTACGAACGATGGCGAGCTTCGTCCATCACCAGTTGCGCTTCAATATCGGAATAAATTTGCCGAAGTACTTGTCGATGAATATCAAGATACGAACTTTGTGCAGGAGTCAATTATTAAGTTTGTAACGAAAGACTCTGAACAAGAAGGTAATCTGTTTATGGTCGGCGACGTAAAACAGTCGATATACCGATTCCGATTAGCAGAGCCTGGCTTATTTCTAGGAAAGTATAAACGTTTTACACCTGAAGGAATAGACGGCGGGATGAAGATTGATTTAGCCAAAAACTTCCGCAGTCGTCATGAAGTACTAGCAGGTACGAACTTTATTTTTAAACAAATTATGGGCGAAACTGTCGGGGAAATCGATTACGATGCTGATGCTGAACTAAAGTTAGGTGCGAGCTACCCAGAAGGAGAAGATGTAGCAGCCGAACTGTTATGTATTCATCAGTCTGAGGAAGAAGAATCGGTAGAGGGAGAAGACGGTGTAGAAGTAGAAAAAGCACAGCTTGAAGCACGTTTAATGGCGCAGCGAATTAAAGCGATGGTTGATTCAGGTTATGAAGTATATGATCGTAAAACAGATAGCATGCGCCCTGTGAAATACCGTGACTTTGTCATTTTACTTCGTTCGATGCCGTGGGCTCCGCAAATTATGGAAGAGTTAAAATTACAAGGCATTCCTGTTTACGCTGAGCTCGCGACAGGTTATTTTGAAGCGACAGAAGTGACCGTTATGATGAATGTGTTTCGGGTAATTGATAATCCGATGCAAGATATTCCGCTTGCTGCTGTGCTTCGTTCCCCGATTGTTGGGTTAAATGATGAAGAGCTTGCGATGTTACGTGCTCATGAGAAAAAAGGCTCGTTTTATGAAGTGATGCGTTCCTTTTTACAAGGCGCGCCGCTTGAAGAAGAGGCAGAATTACATGGGAAATTACAATGGTTCTATAATCTCTTGCAAGGATGGCGTGAATTTGCGCGCCAGCAGTCTCTTTCTGATTTAATTTGGAAAGTATATCGTGAGACAGGTTATTATGACTTCGTTGGTGGTCTTCCAGCGGGAAAACAGCGTCAAGCTAACTTACGCGTACTATATGATCGCGCAAGGCAGTACGAAGCAACATCTTTCCGCGGGTTATTCCGTTTCCTTCGCTTTATTGAACGTATTTTAGAGCGCGGGGATGATATGGGAACAGCGAGAGCGCTTAGTGAACAAGAAGATGTGGTTCGAATTATGACGATTCATAAAAGTAAAGGGTTAGAGTTCCCAGTTGTATTTGTAGCGGGGCTTGGGCGCCGTTTTAATACACAAGATTTAATGAAACGATTCTTATTACACAAAGATTTCGGTTTTGGATCACAGTTTATTGATCCTCGTAAACGAATTAAATATACAACGTTATCACAACTAGCCATTAAACGTAAAATGAAGATGGAACTAATTGCGGAAGAGATGCGCGTATTATATGTTGCTCTAACGCGTGCAAAAGAAAAATTGATTTTAATTGGTACGGTGAAAGATAAAGAAAAAGAGATTGAAAAGTGGCTTGACCCGCGTGAGCATACAGATTGGTTGTTACCGGATTACGTTCGTGCAGGAGCATCTTGTTACTTAGATTGGATTGCACCGTCACTATATAGACATCGTGATAGCGAAATGCTTCTTGAACTTGGACAAGGAAATATACCAAATGAAATTTATGAATACGATGCGAGCTGGAAAGTGGAAGTGATTGATGGTAGCACTTTACTTGCACCGGAACCAGTACAAGAAGAAAAGCAAGAATTGTTAGAAGCGCTTCGTGAGAAAAAACCTGTTCCTCTAGAAAGTGAACGAAAAGAAGAGGTGTATGCTCGTTTAACTTGGGAATATGCGTATGAAGGTGCAACAGCGCATCGGGCGAAGCAGTCTGTTACTGAGATAAAGCGGAATTATCAATCGGAAGATGGAAGTGATAATGCCTTTATTAAAAAACTTCGTACTCCTATAAAAACGCGTCCTCGTTTTATGGAGAAAAAGGGGTTAACTTATGCTGAACGGGGAACAGCTGTTCACGCCGTAATGCAACATGTTAATTTACAAAAACCGATCACGCTTGAAACCGTTCAAGAGCAAATTGCGGAAATGGTAAATAAAGAATTACTAACATTTGAGCAAGCAGAAGAAATTGCGATTGATCGAATTGTAGCGTTTTTTGATACGGATCTTGGTAAGCGTGTGTTAGCTGCGAAAAGTGTAGAACGTGAAGTGCCGTTTACGATGATGCTTTCAGCGGAAGAAGCGTATCAAGATTGGCAAAATCAGAGCAGAGAATCTGTACTTGTCCAAGGAGTTATTGATTGTATGATAGAAGAGGAAGACGGAGTTGTATTAATTGATTTTAAAACAGATACAATTGAAGGAAAGTTCCCAGGTGGATTCGACCAAGCAAAGCCGATTTTAGAAGAACGTTATAAAGTACAGCTTTCATTATATGCGAAAGCGTTAGAGAAAAGTTTACATCATCCAGTGAAAGGAAAGTGCTTATATTTCTTTGATGGAAATCACATAGTACATGTTGATTAACAAAGTAAGTGAAACATACATCAAAGTATAAATGTGAAACAGAGGAAAGATGTAACTTTAGGAAGGAAGTATGTAAAATGGTAACTTCCAAAAAAAGTTTAAGAACTTGCAACAATGGACACCAATATTATAAAAGTAGCGATTGCTCTTCTTGCCTGATCTGTGAGAAAGAACGAAAACCAGAGAGTGGATTTCTTTCACTTCTCTCGGCACCAGCAAGAAGAGCATTGGAACACAATGAAATAACTTCTTTGCAGCAGCTCTCAAAATGTAGTGAGAAAGAGATTTTACAACTGCACGGTATGGGGCCAGCATCTTTACCTAAACTTAGAACTGCTTTGAAGGAAAGTGGGTTATCATTCAAAGGTTAAACAATAAGAATGATTACACTTATTGAAGCGCGAACAAGAAAATCAAAAGAACGAAAAAAGTAGGAGACAATTCTCCTACTTTTTTTAAGCCGTTCCAATTTGATCTTGATCCGCAACATCTGAATCGAATGTATTTGTTGCGCTGACACCGTTAAATGTATTAACAACAAAAGCAACATTTGATGCTCCTGAACCGTTATATGCCTTTGTATTTTCCTTAGGAGAGACATTATAGAAGTCACCTAAGTTAAAAGAGCCGTTACTATTTTGAACAACGAGGTTTCCAACGACAGAGGGCATGTTATTCACCTACCTAAACACTTTTCTTTAACATTACTATATGATTTATTTGTTCAAAGGTTCATCTGTGATATATTGGCGGATTTGGAGAATACGTGAATTATTAAATGCGTAGTCAACGGAGCCAATTTGAAAGCAAGCAGAATTTAATAAGGACCGAATCGTAACATCACCTACTTCAATAAAGGGACATTCATTTATAATATTCATTTTGACATCGGTTGATCGGGTGGGAATTGTAATTTCATCATCTGTAAAGATTTCATAAGCCTCTAATTTTCCTTCGCCTTTTAAATAGTAAGGAATTTCACGGTGTACAATAAGCGCTCGGCTTTTTAATTCCATCTGTTTTGCGTCGCCAACTTGAAAAACACCAGAAATCCCCATAGAGATAATATTGGATTGATGAACAACTGAAATGTGCTGAAGCATAAAGCTCCCTCCTTAACCTGGAGTAGTAGGCGCGGCAATTACGAGAGGCACAAATGGACCTTCAGTCATTGATTCAAAAGGCGTATCGAGAATAGAAGAGAGAATGAGGAGGTTTGCATCACCGATTAAAAAAAGTGCAGATGAAGATACCCCGTTCATTTTAATCTGACCAACTTTCATTTCACAATTAACCACGTTAAAGTTCATGTAAACTTACTCCTTTCGAAAATTATTCGGTATGTGCTGAATAAAGGAAAGGAATGCTTTATCAATATCTTGTTTCATAGCTTGAATAATTACGTCTTTCATATATTCGGGGTTTGATGTAATGTCCTCATACGGCTGTACTTGTGATAAATAGTAAGGAAGGCGATGCTCCATTTGTTTTTTTATATCGTCAATCATCATTTGTCGATACATATCATCGAGCGGCGTCCGCTGTTCTTGTTCAAAATGAAGAATTCTGCTATATGCTTCTTCATCTAAATAGCGATGCATCTCTTGAATAATGCCTTGATAAAAATCGGGAGTTGTTTGTGTTTCTGGATTTACTTTTAATGTTTCTGTATCTACTTCAAAATCTTCAATTTGTTGCCCTTTAGTTGCGAATGGATTTAAGCCGATATTTAACGTACCATTTAAGTTTTCTACTTTTAATTGATCGAATTTATATTCTACTTTTCCTATAGAAGAGGAAGGCCGGCCTTTTAGTTCATCAAGCTCTTCTTTTAATGTCCGTACTTGCTCTTCTAATGCATGGATTGTTTCTTGCTGTTTTTGAAGAACTTGTTGAAATTGTTGTAGGTAAATGTATACATATTGATTCACTGTGTGAAACCTCCTTTTCAATAGGGAGGGACGTATGCTTGCTCTATATGTTTATGACATAAAGAGCTTAAGAAGAACTCATCATGGTTTAATAGAAATAATTTGTCCTTTCGATTTCAAGGGGCGAAGCGGCGCTGTAAATCCACCGGTATTGGAAAATTTAGATAGTGCCTTAATGCTGCCGGCACTTCCAATTTGAAAAACAGATGATGTTGTAATGCTCTCGATTCTTATCTTGTTAATGATAATACTTTGCTGGACATAAAAGTTCACTTATCATTCGCCTCCTTTAGTTTGATCCAATTATAGCTTGATCGATTATGTCTGTATCATTGACTGTTGTCGTATTTTGATAATTGTATACTGAAATATTTTCACCAACATTAAAAGAACCAGCTCCTGCAAAAGCACGTGAGTAACTAATCGGTCTAATTGCAAATACATCTCCAACATGAAAAATACCACTTGATCCAATGTTAACGATATGAATATGTCCAACCATCGCTGGCATAGCAAACACCTTTCATAAATAAAATTTTTATTGCTGTTATTATGCGTGTTCAATATTAAAAAATAAAGGATCGTAAAAAAATCCTTTTCTATTATTGTATGGGCGTGTTCATTAAAATGTGTCTTTTTTCAAATAAAAGACACACACTTCATTGTGTGTGTTCGTCTATAGTATAAGTTGAGGTGAAATCTACTTTCAAAAGCCAAACAACATTTAAGAGCCTGTCCAGTTCTTGGCTACAATCCACTGTTTTTTGAGAAGTTATTCCGTAGCGTTCAGCAAAATACATCATTTTCTCACGTTTTTTTTCAATCGCTTGCTCAAACATAGAATCGGCTCCATCTCTTTATAAATTTTAAGTATATATGTAGTACATATTATACAAAAGTTCCATAAAAAAGAAATAGCTTCGATAAAAAAAGTAAAAATTCTACATTTTATTCCAAAATAACATCGGACAGTGTAAAAAATGAAGAATCTTGTAAAAATTAAAATGTATTGGCAGGTTTTTTTTAAAGGAATGCGAATACAATTACATTGTATGAGTTTTAGGATGGAGAGTGGAAATCATGCGATTTGTTACAGTGAAGAAGGAAGAGAAAGTATTTGTTGGCATTGTGGATGAGTATGAAGAAAAAGTGCTGCATATTAGAGAAGCACAGCGGCAAAAAGGCGAAAAGATTACAGTCCCTATTACAATGCTAGAGTGTATCGAAAAAGGAAATGCTTTTATTGAAAAAGTGGTGGAAATTGTAAATTGGGCAAAGGAAAATGAAACGACGGCGTATTATCCATTGCAAGACGTTAAAATATTAGCACCTATTCCAAGACCAAGAAAGAATATTCTTTGCGTCGGAAAAAACTATCGTGATCATGCGATAGAGATGGGTGGAGAAGAGTCTATTCCGAAAGATATCATGATTTTCACAAAGGCACCGACGACGGTTATCGGGAATGGAGAGAAAATTCACAGTCATCCGCATGCAACGAGTGAACTAGATTATGAAGGAGAACTCGCAATTGTGATTGGGAAACGCGGAAAACAAATTGCAAAAGATAAGGCGCTTGAATATGTTTTCGGTTATACAATTGTAAATGACATAACTGCTCGAGATATTCAAAGAAAACATAAACAATTTTTCTTAGGAAAAAGTTTTGATACATTTTGCCCAATGGGGCCGTATTTAGTTCATAAGACGGCTATTGAAACCCCGAATCAATTAGATATTGAAACAAGAGTGAACGGAGAGGTTCGGCAAACTTCAAATACTGCAAATATGATGTTTTCAATAGAAGATATTATTTCTATCGTAAGTAAAGGGATGACGTTAGAGCCTGGGGATATTATTGCGACTGGAACACCAGCGGGAGTTGGGAAAGGGTTTATACCACCTAAATTTCTAAGCGCTGGTGATGAAGTGACAATAACGGTGCAGCATGTTGGAACGCTTCAAAACCTGGTCAAATAGTACGTTATATATTTGGCTCATCCCTATTCTATTTGCATTTCATAATGCTGAGGAATATTACTTTTTCCCTGAAATGAAGTATTTCCAACCGATTCGTATGGAAGAAAACGCGGGGCAAAAACAATATTTCTTCATTGCATTATGTTTGTTAACAAGCATTGTCTTTCTGCTTGTGTGTATTCATTCTATATTTAAAAAGAAAGTCACGCTTTATATATTGCTCGTTATACAAGCGATGATTTTTATGAATGGGTTGTTTCATATCACTGGGGCAATTTTGACAGAAAGATATGTTCCAGGATTGGTAACGGCAGTGATATTCATTATACCTTTTTCATTGTTTTGGTTTCGGAAAGGGATAAGAAATGATTGGTGGGAATTGAAACATGTGATTGTCTCCTGTATAGCAGGTGTGTTGCTTCTATTTCCGGTTATCGTTGGGATATTACTTTTCTCAAAAATGATTGTTTCATAAAACAAGCTGCCTTTTATAAGGCAGCTTGTTTGTATTAAGATAATACCGCTTTAATTTTTTGGAATGCCCACTCTAGGTCTTCCTCAGAAATAACAAGAGGTGGTGCGATACGAATTACATTTTCATGTGTTTCTTTACATAATAAACCTGCTTCTTTTAATTTTTCGCAATATGGACGAGCAGGCTCGTTCAATTCGATTCCGATAAATAATCCTTTACCACGGATGTCTGTGATCATAGGATTATCAATTTCTTTTAATTGTCCTACTAATTTTTCACCTAATTGAAGAGAACGCTCTGTTAATTTCTCATCTAATAATACGTCAAGAGCTGCAATAGAAACAGCACATGCAAGTGGATTACCACCGAATGTAGAGCCGTGAGAACCTGGTTCGAATACGCCTAAAATATCGTGATTTGCTGCGACGCAAGAAATTGGGAATACGCCGCCGCCAAGTGCTTTACCAAGTATGTACATGTCAGGAATTACGTTGTCCCAATCACATGCAAATAGTTTACCAGTACGGCCTAAACCAGTTTGAATTTCGTCAGCTACAAATAAAACGTTTTCTTTTTTACATATATCGTATGCTTCTTCTAGGAATCCAGCTGGTGGAATGTTAATTCCTGCTTCTCCTTGAATTGGTTCTAAAATAAATGCAGCTGTATTTGGTGTAATTGCAGCTTTTAATGCTTCTAAATCACCGTAAGGAATTACAATAATGCCAGGAAGCATTGGTCCGAAGCCACGTTTGTATTCTTCATTGGATGACATGGAAACTGCCCCCATTGTACGACCATGGAAGTTATCTTCACAAACGATAATTTCAGCTCTATTTTCTTCTACCTTTTTCACATCATATGCCCAGCGACGTGCTGTTTTGATTGCGGTTTCAACAGCTTCCGCACCTGTATTCATTGGAAGTACCATATTTTTATTTGTTAATTTCGCTACTTTTTCGTACCAAGGACCTAATTGATCACTATGGAAGGCACGTGAAGTTAACGTAACACGGTTTGCTTGTTCAATTAAAGCGTCAATAATTTTCGGATGACGGTGTCCTTGGTTTACCGCAGAATATGCACTAAGTAAGTCCATGTAGCGGTTTCCTTCAGGATCTTCTACCCAAACTCCTTCTGCTTTCGAAATTACGATTGGTAGCGGATGATAGTTGTGAGCTCCATATGTGTCTGTTAGTTCGATAATATCCTTTGTTTGAATCATGATTGTTCCCCCTTTTGTTATTACAAGAAGTTTATAAATACTCTAAATATTATATCATTTAAATGTAAAAAAGCGAAACATTTCCTGAAAAGAAGTGGACATGGTATCATATAAAGTGAAAAAGTGGGAAAAGAGGAGGTTGGGATATCGTGACAACACACATGCATATTACAGCGTGGGCACTAGGGCTTATTTTATTCTTTGTGGCGTATTCTATGTATACGGCAGGAAGAAAAGGTAAAGGCGTACATATGGGGCTTCGTCTTGTGTATATCATCATCATTGTAACGGGTTTCTTACTGTATCAAAGCATTATGAAAACAGCAACAGGGAACATGCATATGTGGTATGGCCTAAAAATGTTAGTTGGCGTTTGGGTTATTGCTGCAATGGAAATGGTTCTTGTGAAAACAAGTAAGAAGAAACCGGCAGGGGCGTTTTGGGTTCAATTTATTATTGCGCTTGTTATTGTACTATATCTTGGATTACGATTACCGATGGGATTTTCACCATTTGCGTAAAATAGAACCATCTTATTTTTCTGTAAAGGAGAATAAGATGGTTTTTCTTTAATGGTTTGTCAAATTTGAACTTATATGAAATGAAATACATTTATGAGGTTTGATTACGGAAAAGATAGAGACGAGGTATAGCTATTGTAACAAAAATAAAAAAATCGCTCGTTCTATAGAGAATGAGTGATTCTTCTTATTTTTGTATTCACGTAGATTCTATATGTAGTTGTTCCCCGTTTGTTTTTGTAAATTGAAATATATTCTTATTACAAGTGGAATACCGAACGTAATGATGGTGCAACGAGCAAATCATTTTTTCGTTATCAAATAATAGCAGGTTTACACCTTCACAAGGCCCTTCTTTCGGCTGAAACGATAAGAAATTATGACAATATATACAGTCATATAAAGAATAATTGAAGGACTGCAATGTTTCTGCAAATAACGCAAAAGCGGAATCGGATAGTTCTTCTAACCATTCATGATAACTGAGTAGTAATTTTTTACGAATTCGTATCATTTCACCATTTTGCAATGGATGATGTTCATTTGCAATTTGTAATATGTTTTGTTCGTAGAATCTTGCCGGTAGCCAATTGTTGTTATATAAAACTTCAAATCCATCTTCAATAATATCTTCAAGCAAAAATGCTTCATCATTTTCATCATCAAAGAATATCCATTCATTGTTTATATATTCCACATTCCCAATTGTATGAGCACGCGGTTGATTATACAAAATATGTTTGCGTTGTTTCATTCGTGATTTCTCCTTTTATAGAAGTAGTTATTCCTGTTATAGACAGTTCAGGCATTCTTTATAACTATGGAACACCTAAAGAAAGGTGGGCATAGAATAAAAACATGCTTCATACAGTGAATTTTTTATCTGGACGGAGAAATTCCGTCTGGATCGTTAGCCCTCATCAATTAGGCTTTTACGTGCAGTTGTTTCAGTTCAGCCTTTTTGGTTCTATTTGGGTTTTGAACGGAGTAAAGTTATACGGATATAGGATAGGAAGGATGATTTATATGTGCGGGATTACAGGATGGATTGATTATAAGCGGTCGTTAGAAGGTGAAAGAGAAACGGTTACGAAGATGGCAGAAACACTTGCAAAGCGCGGTCCAGATGATACGAATGTCTGGATCAAAAGGCATGTTGCTTTTGGGCATAAACGTTTAATTGTGGTTGATCCTGAAGGTGGGAAACAGCCGATGACATGTACATGTATGAAAGAAGAAGAGTATTACACAATTTGTTATAATGGGGAACTTTATAATACAGAAGATATTCGTAAAGAATTAATGCAAAGAGGTTATAGATTTAAAGGGCATTCTGATACGGAAGTATTATTAGCGTCTTATATCGAATGGAAAGAAGAATGTGTGAATCATTTAAATGGAATATATGCTTTTGCGGTTTGGGATGAGAAAAAAGAACAAGTGTTTATTGCACGGGATCGATTAGGTGTGAAACCATTATTTTATAAATATGAAAACGGAAGATTATTGTTTGCTTCAGAATTAAAAGCTATTTTAGCTCATCCAGATGTAAAGACAGAAGTTACGACAGAGGGACTATCAGAAATATTTGGGTTAGGACCGTCTCGAACACCTGGACATGGTATTTATGCAGGAATTCAAGAGCTACGTCCAGGTCATGTTCTTACTTTTTCAAAAGATGGTTTATGTATATGGCGCTATTGGAATGTTGAGAGTAAAAAACATGAACATTCATTTGAAGAAACAGTAGAACAAGTACGGTTCCTGCTTAAGGATGCAATTACAAGACAATTGGTTTCAGATGTACCGTTATGTACATTTTTGTCGGGTGGGGTAGATTCAAGTGCCATTACAGCGTTTGCGGCAATGGCATATGAAAGAGAAGGGAAAGGGAAGTTGCATACGTATTCGATTGATTATGAAGATAATGAAAAATATTTTAAAGCAAATGCTTTTCAACCAAATTCAGATGCACCATTTATTGATTTGATGACAGAAACATTTGGTACAATTCATCACCGTTGTGTGATTTCCAATGAACAGTTAGCGGAGTATTTAACAGAAGCAGTACTCGTTCGCGATTTACCTGGTATGGCAGATATCGATTCTTCATTATTATGGTTTTGCCGAGAAATTAAACAAGATTTTGTCGTCGGTTTGTCGGGCGAATGTGCCGATGAAATCTTTGGAGGTTATCCATGGTTTTACCGGGAAGATGATTTGCAATCAAGTGCATTTCCGTGGATGCGTTCTACAGAGGCGCGTGAACAACTTCTGAAAAAAAAATGGCGTGATAAATTAAAACTGCAAGAATATGTACAGCGGCGTTATGAAGAATCAATACAGGAAGTACCGGTGTTAGAAGGAGAAAGTACAATTGAAGCAAAAAGACGACAATTATTTTATTTGAATATGGTTTGGTTTATGACGACATTATTAGACAGAAAGGATCGCATGAGTATGGGGGCGAGTTTAGAGGTACGTGTTCCATTTGCGGATCATCGTCTTGTCGAATATGCGTGGAATATTCCTTGGGAAATGAAAATGTATAAAAATCGCGAAAAAGGTCTATTACGTAAAGCATTAGAAGGTGTATTACCGAATGATATATTATATAGAAAGAAAAGTCCGTATCC
Source organism: Bacillus sp. IT-79MI2 (assembly GCF_949768135.1). Lineage (NCBI taxonomy): Bacteria > Bacillati > Bacillota > Bacilli > Caryophanales > Bacillaceae > Bacillus > Bacillus sp. IT-79MI2. The sequence goes on from NZ_CATKPV010000057.1 coordinate 61,477, forward strand.
CAAAACGCACAATCCGCACTACACAGAAGCAGTAACAGTATGGTTACAGAATCTTTTAACGGATAAAAACTCAATTTTGCATGAGTTGTTTGATAAAGAACAATTACAAGGGTTGATTCAATCAGGTGGTAGTGCGTTTCAAACGCCGTGGTTTGGCCAGTTGATGACCGGGCCACAACTATTGGCACATTTGGCACAAATTCATGTGTGGTTTAAGGAGTATGGAGTAAATATTAAAGAGTAGTGAAAAGCGGCTTACAATCATTGTGAGCCGCTTTTTTTCGCTATTTAACTTGAATATAAACGTATTTATTATAGTTTCCATCTTCCGTCGATGCAGTTAAAACAACACGTCCAGGCTTCAAAGCTTTTGCGTTGATCGTATCATTTTGATTTTCAAGTGCAACGATACTCGAGTCACTACTTTTCCAAGTCACTTTTTTATTTGTTGCAGCTGAAGCTGAAGGTTTGATGTCAGCTTTTAAATATGTGTAGCCATCAACATTTAATTGTACAGTTGGTTGATCAATTGAAATGTTAGTAACAGAGATAGGAGGAGCGGACTGATACATCTTTTGCGCATCTTCAGCTGTTCCTGCTTTTTTTAGAATTGATACTTCATCTAATGCTGCGTTAAAGTTGTTGCCGAATAAAGTTCCTTTGCCATCTACACCGATTTTTGTTGTGTAATTCGTATCCATTGTACCTTTTATTTTACTAATATCAATTTGTTGCTCTAACTTTCCATCTACTTTTAGTGTCTCCAAGAAATAGTGACTTTTAAAATATGAATGTAACAAAAAAGTAATTAAAATTACCCTTAAGTGGTTTTTGTTACTTATAAATTAAAACTATTGCAATTATATTACAAAAGTGTTGATTGTATTAGGATATCGTAATATAATTCTCTTTATGAAATAAAAATACAAATTATTCATTATTTGGGGGATATGGAAAATGAAGAAAAATATTTTACCAGTTTTAATGTCTGCGATGTTTGTAGTGCCTGCAGTATCTCATGCTGAAAACCAAGAAGCTGTAAAACAACTTACTCCAAAAACAGAACAGGAAATGCAGAAAACGGGGTGGACAAAAGAGGGAAATATATGGTATTTCTATGATCAAAATGGTGTGAAGAAAACAGGGTGGTTAAAGGATAATGGTACATGGTATTACTTGAATGCGGATGGGGCAATGAAAAGTAATAGCTGGTTAAGTGATGGAGGAAAGTGGTACTACTTTGATGAAAGTGGAGCAATGAAAACGGGTAATATTTTTAATCAAGGTTCATGTTATTTATTAGGAGCAGACGGTGCGTTATATACGAACGAAGGCTGGGTTCAGTACGAAGGAGAATGGTATTTCGTTCACCAAGGGGGAGACCTACACGAGGGCTATCTTGAATATAACGGTAAGGCATATTCCATGGCTATAGAGAGTGGCAAAATGCAAAAGAACATTTGGTTAGGTTCACATCCAGATGGTAACTATTTTCTTGATGATGGATCCATGGCAACTGGTTGGAATTTGATTAATAATGAATGGTATTATTTCAAAGAAAGTGGGATACATTTTAATACTTATAATGGTTGGCTAAGTTATAAAGGAAGCTGGTATTACTTTGTGGCTTCTAAGATGCAAACAGGCTGGATTGAAGATAATGGGAATTGGTACTACCTGAATGCAGATGGCACGATGAAAAGCTCAGTAAATGGGTGGAACGAAGGTTGGTTAGATGAAGGAGGAAAGCGCTACTTTTTTGATGACAGTGGTGCTATGCGGACAGGGAAATTGTGTGAAGGAGGTACTTGTTGGTACTTCAATCCAGATGGATCCATGGTAACAGGCTGGAAAGTAGTGGATGGTGAATGGTATTACTTTGATGATAAAACTGGAGCAAGCCATGCAGGTTGGTTAAGTTATAACGGGAAATGGTATTACTTTTATGATGGCCCGATGACAACAGGCTGGTTACAAAAAGATGGAAATTGGTATTATTTACAGTCTAGCGGTGCAATGGCAATAGGTAAACATTTCATCGATGGGAAATGGTATACATTTAATAATAATGGAGCTATGATGTAACGAAAGTTTTTTATGAGTATGTAGGATACTAGATACATATTTTAAGAGACTTTTATAATGAAAGAAGACACTTGTTAGGTATCTTTTTTTCTGTTTATCCCGCTATTTGAGGGCAGTAAGATCTTCTTTGGCTAAATGAGGGATCAGCTGCCTGTGAAAATTCGATTCGTGTGGGCTAATAATCAGTAGGGGAATGAAGAAAACTCTACTGATTGAAGTTCCACAGTGATGAGGGATATCATATCCGCATCAATGTAAAGATTATTTTCATTGAAAAATTCGAAGCATGGTAATTTTCTAGCATGTTGGTTATTCATCTATCTTTATTTCTGAGAAATTAAAAATATTACATTTTCGTTACAAAAATGTGTTGATTATATTAATATATCATAATATAATTCTTCTTGTGGAAATGAAAGTAAAAATTATCTATTATTTGGAGGAAATATAAAATGAAGAAAGCTATTGTACCAATTTTAATGTCTGCAATGTTTGTAGTGCCTGCAGTATCTCATGCTGAAAACCAAGAAGCTGTGAAACAGATTGCTCCAAAAACAGAACAAGCAATGCAGAAAACAGGGTGGGTAAAAGAGGGGAATACATGGTATTTCTATAATCAAAATGGTGTGAAGCAAACAGGCTGGTTAAGTGATGGGGGAAAATGGTATTACTTTGATGGAAACGGAAAAATGCAAACAGGTTATATTGTATATCAATATGAAGGTTACTTACTAGGAGCAGACGGTGCAATGTATGCCAATAAAGGTTGGGTTCAGTATGGTGGAAAGTGGTATTATGTACATCAAGGTGGAAAGCTACAACACGGATTGCTTGAATATAATGGAAAAACTTATTTTTTAAATCCAGATAATGGGCAGATGTTTACAAAAGCTTGGATTGGAGAACATCATACAGGTAACTATTTTCTCGAAGATGGATCAATGGCAATAGGTTGGACTTTAATTGATAATAAGTGGTACTACTTTAACGATAATGGGCTTAGTTATAATGGTTGGCTAAGCTATAAAGGAAGCTGGTACTACTTCATTGGTGGTAAGATGCAAACAGGCTGGATTGAAGATAATGGGAATTGGTACTACTTAAATGCAAATGGCACAATGAAAAGTTCAGCAAATGGGTGGGACGAAGGTTGGTTAGATGAAGGAGGAAAGCGCTACGTTTTTGCTGACAATGGCGCCATGTGGACAGGGAAAATGTGTGAAGGAGGTACTTGTTGGTACTTCAATCCAGATGGATCCATGGTAACAGGCTGGAAAGTAGTGGATGGTGAATGGTATTACTTTGATGAGAAAAGTGGAGCAAGCCACGCAGGTTGGTTAAGTTATAACGGGAAATGGTATTACTTTTATGATGGCCCGATGACAACAGGCTGGGTGCAAGATAATGGTACATGGTACTACCTGAATACAGATGGCACGATGAAAACAGGCTGGTTACAAAAAGATGGAAATTGGTATTATTTACAGTCTAGCGGTGCAATGGCGATAGGTAAACATTTCATTGATGGAAAATGGTATTCGTTTAAAGATAATGGCGTTATGATGTAATGAAAGTTTTTTAAAAATGAGTATGTATGATACTAGATACATATTTTAAGAGATTGTTACAATGAAAGAAGACACTTGTTAGAGTGTCTTCTTTATTATTTTCTATGAATCAATAGAAGAGAAATAAAAAGGGACAGGCCCTCTAAGGATAGAGATCTATCCGATCGTAAATATAGTTAATGAATCAATTCCTCATTTAGCAAACGCATGATTCCCAATTACTGCAACAGTTTGGCACTGGAGCTAATAAGCGAGATATAGGATGTTAAAAAAGTTAGAGTTATATGTAAGAACTCTTTGATAGATAGTTATAAGTGAGGTTATCGAACCTTATAATATATCTAGTTTTCAATATGCACATGGGCATTTTGGAGGGTTGTACCGTCTATAATGAGATCTCAACATGTTTCGCTGTGCAAAAATGATGCTTTAATCCCAATGTAGATTTGAAATAAAGTTTCGTGATTTTTTTACAAAAATTCATCTGTACTGAAAATTGAAGAACCCATTTTGATCAATTTTTTCAAAATGGGTTCTTTTAACTTATAGAAATATATAGGTTTAATGGGAAACAACGAATTTCTTAACTTGCTAGCAATTTGGTGCTACCC
>NZ_CATKPV010000058.1:0-61664 GCF_949768135.1 Bacillus sp. IT-79MI2
ATTATATTCGTCTCTTTTTTATATGAAGTGAAAAAATTTTTAGCAAGTGTATTACTGTTCATTGAGGCGAATGATTACGTTGGAATGGGATTGTGAAGTGTAAATAATGGAAATTGTTCCTTTGCTAATTGGCTCATAAGGTAGGTCTTCTTCGTATTTTCCAATATTTTTATTGTGAATGGATAATGTGATTTCATCGATTTTCTGATTTTTATATTGTTCTTTAATTTTTTTAGCAATCTGATTCAGGTCATGATGGGAAGCAGCTTCTGTAATAATCATTCCTTTGATAACTTTTTTTTCTTTAGATGAGGAAGAGGATAGAGGGACTGTATTTTGTTTTGCATATAGTAGCTCATATGGAGCTATATTGCTGTTTTCTGCTGCTTTTGATGTAGCAGTATATTCTAAAGTTAAAAAGAATGCTGAGCATAAAAATATACATGACATAAGGGAAATCCAAAAGCGTATTGACAATAAGACTTTCATTTTCATCCCTCTTTCATATCATTGTCTTCTTTATCTATCATACAAAATAAGCGTTAAGCTAGAGTAAATTTGAAGTAAAGAAACGTAAAGAAGGAAATCAAATATTTAAGATGAGATGAATAGCATCTAGTTATTTCTTACTGTGTATGTGTGTTAGATTTGGAATGGAGGAAGAGACAGCAGTTAGAAAAGTGAAAAAAGAAACAGGAATAGACATCGAACGAATTAAGCTTTGTGGCATTTCTCATGAAAGAGGAAAAGGAATAGATAATACATATTGATTAGGGGAATGGATTGGCGGAGAACTAAGGACGTGTGCTGAAAGTTTATAAATCGTATATTTTTAATATATTTATTTAATTACATCAGTGGGGCTTCATCCCCACTGATTATTTTTAGGGATATGCTATAAGCCCGCCCCTTTTTGTGCTAATGGAATTGAGATGATAAATGTTGTTCCATTTTCATTACTAGAAACTTTTAAAGTTCCATTGTGATTTTGAATGATTTTTCTTGTTACTGATAATCCGAGTCCAGTTCCTGCATCTTTTGTAGAGAAGAATGGATCAAATATATAGTCTTGAATCGCTGGAGGAATACCAGTTCCATTGTCTTGGAAAGTAATGCGAGCAAAATTATCCAAACGATGACTAGTGATTTGAATGGACAAAGATTTATCACTTTTTGCATCCACAGCATTTTGAAATAAGTTTAGGAAAACTTGAACGAGCTCATGTCGATCAATATTCACTAATATGTCTTCTAAATCGGAGGATAAATTATATTCAATAGAAATGTTATGCAAAAATACTTCACTAGCTAGTAGCTGTTGGATATATTCACGTAAAAAAGTATTAATGGGAAATGGTTCTCTTTTAAATTCGTGTGCTTTTGAAATAGATAAAAATTTAGTGATGATACTATTGGCACGATCTAATTCAGGAATGAGTAAATTTTGAAAAAGCTCTTTATTAGAAGGTGAAACACTTTCTTGTAAAAATTGTAAATAACCGCGTACTGTTGTAAGTGGATTACGAACTTCATGTGCAATTCCAGCTGCAATTCGACCCGCTAATGCAAGTTTTTCGGCATCACGTTCGGTATTTAAATAATGAAAGACACTAATCACACGGAAGATTTCTCCATTATAGTCACGGATAATTCGATTGTCAGAAATACCATAATTTGTATCTAACACCTCTTCGTTGTAAATCTCTTTTCCGCTCCTTAATGTTTCTAAAGCTTTAATTTTTTCTTCAGGTAAGTTTAATAGCTTTTGAATTGGTTGACCAATTATATCGTTTCGTGATATTCCCAAATCATCTGCTGCAGATTGATTGCATAATGTAATGATGCCTTTATTGTCAATAAAGGTGACATGATGCGAAAATGCATCAAAAATATGAACAAAGTGTTTTTCAAGTTGCTCAAATAGAAATAAGGAATCGCAAGTTAGTACAAAGTTTGATTCTATATCTTCTTTTGGTATGCGATTAATGTAATGAGAAGTCCCTTTTTTATGTAATTGTAAACCTAGTTGTGAATTTTCGTATGTAAAATGATGTGGTAATTGGTTCACCAACTGTTCATAAAACTGTACTTTCTTTTCTAATTCTTTTATTTGATTTTCATGAGATAAAGTAGTATCCTCTTGAATCATAAATAAATAACTCCTCAATTTAAAAATTCTTCCATCTAGTATATCATATTTTTATAAGGATGCTCTTGAAGAAGATTGAAACTTTGTTAATTAGGTGTGTACTGATTGATAAAAATAGGATAAGGAGGGATAAGGGTGATTTCTATTGGATTAACAGGATGGGGAGATCACGATTCTTTATATATGGATTCCTATGAAAATAGAAATAAATTGCGAACATATAGTGAGTATTTTCCTATTGTTGAAGTAGATAGTTCGTTTTATGCGATGCAACCAGTTCGGAATTATATGAAATGGGCCGGAGAAACACCAAAAGATTTTTCATTTGTTGTTAAAGCGTATCAAGGGATGACGGGACATATGCAGGGAGAGATTCCATTTTCCAATTTCGATGAGATGATTGAAATATTTAAACAATCGATTATTCCACTTCAAGAGGCAAATAAATTAAAGGCGATATTATTTCAATATCCACCTTGGTTTGATTGTCAGAAGAAAAATGTAGATTTACTTCGTTATACAAAAGAAAAAATGGAAGGATTACCGTGTGCCATAGAGTTTCGAAATCAAACATGGTTTAATCCAAATATGCATGATAAGACATTACAATTTTTAGAACAGGAAAAGTGGATTCATACGATTTGTGATGAACCACAAGCTGGAATTGGTTCTGTTCCACTTGTATTAGAAGCAACTCATCCTGAAATGGCACTGATACGCTTTCATGGTCGTAATATTCATGGATGGCTTGATAAAGGAGAAAATTGGCGAGCAGTTCGCTGCTTATATCGTTATAATAAACAAGAGCTAGAAGAATGGACAGAGCGATTACATACATTGCAGAAAAAGACAAAAAACATATATGTACTATTTAATAATAATTCAGGCGGGGATGCTGCTGATAATGCAAAACAACTCATGGAGATGATGCATATTACATACGGCGAACCAAAACCAGAACAACTCAATTTATTTGAATAAACGCAAAAAAAAGAAAAACACTGTACAAACAGGGGGAATGTACAGTGTTTTTCTATATGAAAAAGAGGGGTAACAATGTTACTGAGCGTTTGGTTGATTCATCAATTGTTGGCTTCATAATAAATGATAATGGTTATCATTATCGTTGTCAACGTTTTTTCGTAAATAAAATAAAAAACTTGATTTTTATGTGGAAATAGCCTGGTGTGGGTTTTGAATAAAGTTTGATTGTTATTAAAAAAATGCATCAAACTTTATGGTAAATATGCAGGTTTTTTTCTTTTCTTATTAAGCCAACATAGTGGAATAAATAAGTTAAACATATTGAAACGATTGCTAACAGTCGTTTCAAAGTGAGCCGTCCTATCGATTCACGATTCCTCAGTTATACATTGCCGCTAAAATTGGCATTAGTGTCATTCCTTTTGCGGTTAAAGAATATTCAACTTTTGAAGGGATTGAGGATATTCTTTCCTTTTCACGATGCCACTGCATTCTAATTCACTTAGTTGAGAACTTAACATTTTATTTTCCACTTCCCGCCGATAATGGACATTGTGTAATCAAAGGGACTTTGTTAGAAGCACCTAATGTGTATCCAGGCTATCAAGTACCTTTCGTAGATAAAATTCGTCATGAAGTAAATAGTAAGACGACAGCTGTTGGTTTAATTGAAAGTGGTAAACAAGCTGAAGAAATATTAAGGAATCAACGTGCAGACTTAATAGCAATCGGAAGGCCTTTATTAGTAAATCCATTTTGGAGCGTCAACGCATCGAAAAGTTTAAAAGTTGAAATAGATGGTCCTGGTGTATATAAGAAGTATTGGTACGCTTAATGTGTATTTAAAACAAAGCTTAAAGTTGTATGGTTTATAAAAAAGAACAGCGCTTAGCGCTGTTCTTTTTTATTTACATATTGTTGTAAATCAAATGGAGTTATTTCTTGAATAAACTCCCTTGAGATAAGTGATTGAACAAGAGTGCTTTCTGAGATTGTAGCACCTGTTTTCTTTTGATACGCTTGTTTTAATAAGCCGAGTTTTTCTGCTGTTTCTTTTGGTAATTCAATTGTTAGTGTGTTCATAATTTCTCCCCCTTATTACTAGAGTACCACTACAAAATAGGAGAAACAAGAAAAGAGAAAATGAAACATAAAAAAGGTTACCAAGTTTAAAGCTGGTAACCTTTTTTATGTATAAGAACTATGGTTGTTTTTTATGCAATACCAATATATTTTAAAGTTTTTGATGGGGTACTATGATCAAAGAAGTGTTGTAAAAATGCAATATCAACACCAGATTTATATGCACAATATCCCCAAGTTTTTCGAAGTGTATGTGAGCTAATCCCTTCTAAACCAACTTCTTTTGCAGCTTTGTTTAAAATATACCATGCATGCTGTCTTGTAATAGATTTTGTACCTTTTTGAGATTTTAATAATGGTTCATTTCGTTCCCATGTTTTACGTTCTCTCATATAATCTTCGATGGCCTGTTGTAGGTCTTCGTTTACAGCGAACCATTTATGTTTTTTTACTTTTTCATTGTAAAATAAAATGGAGTGACGAACATTTTCGTTTTCATCGATGACATCACCGACTTTTAATTGTAAAATCTCGCTTACTTTTAGACCGGAATTTACAGCTAATACGAATAATAAGCCATCGCGTTTCGAAGATTGTAAAAGTATATTTTTGATTTTTTCTAATTGTTTTTCGTTTTGAATAGGTTGTCCTGCTTGTTTCATTTCACGCACTCTCCTCTTTTATATGTGTAAAGGAAAGGATTAACTTGTTTACTACTATAAAGGGAGAGTGTGAATTTCATGTGAACTCCTCGTGAAATTAAGACAAATTATTTGACGTCTTTTATTTTTTGTAAATCAAAATAAAAGACGACACTATCATTGGTGTTATATACACCATATTTGGCATGGTGAAGTTCCAAAATGTTTTTTACGATTGATAAACCAAGTCCGGTTCCTCCAGTATGGCGGCTACGGGAAGCGTCTAGACGATAGAAGCGATCCCATATTTTTTGTAAACTTTCCTCTGGGATTGGATTACCGGTGTTCTCAATTTCCACTTTTACTTTTTCTTCATTTTCTATGACACGAATACGAATTTCTTTACCATCAGGTGTATAGCGAATTGCATTGCTGAGTAAATTCACAACAACTTGCTCAATGCGATTGCGATTTGCTTCAACATATATAGAGGGATTTGCATCGATTTCTACTTGTAATTGTTTTTCTTCCACACTAAATAATAGCTTCGTATACACTTGTTGGACAAGTTCACCAAGTGAAAAAGTATTCATTTCTAGTTTATACGTGCCAGATTCTAGTTTTGCTAATTCTAGCATTTCTACGATGAGTCGATTCATGTTTTCTGTTTCTTCTAAAATAACATCCGTATAGTATGTGTTATCTTTGCTGACGCCATCTTTAATACCTTCTGCAAAGCTTCTAATAACACTCAGTGGTGTTTTTAATTCATGAGATACGCCAGAAATAAATTCTTTTCTAGTTTTTTCTAATTGGCGTTCTCGTTCGATATCTTGCTGTAATTTTGTATTCGCAACGTTTAATCGATCTATTCGATCTTTTAAGTTTACTGATAATGTATTAATACTACTAGATAAACCGCCAATTTCGTCATCTACTGAAACGGGTAACTTTTCGGTGAAATCAAAATTAGCCATTTTTTTTGTGACTCGGTTCATTTTAATAAGCGGTTTAACAATGATTTTTGAATAATAAAAGGATAATAAAATAATGACGAGAAATACGACAATTAAGGCATAAACGTAATAATCTTTTAAAACGAGCATTGCTTCATTAACAGGCTGTAAGGAGGTCATCGTAAAAGCAAATTCTTTAATTTCACCTTTTTCGATAACTGGCTTTACAAAAATTTGACTTTTTCCATTCTCCTCTTCTCCGATTGTAAATGTTGTCAATTCATTTGAATTTGTTTTACCTAGCATTACAGATAGTTCCCAATGCTGAATTCCTCGTAATGTCTCTAAGTTATTTGCAAGACGAAGGTCGTTTTTGGAAGGAAGGTGTATTTTGGATACAATCCCTTGAAATGTATGGTCGCCAAGTCTTGTGTCTTTTGCATATCTATTTTTCTTAGCGTTTGTCCAATCAATATTGAATAATTTAAAGTCAGACATGATGTTATCATTTTGCCATGTATTATAACGAGTCGTAATCGTAACAGGTATAATTACATCTTTTTTTAAAATTCCTTCTATCTGAATAAAATCATCACTTTTTAACTGTAAATTCATAAACTTCGTATATTCATCGATTGTTAAAATATTGTTGAGTGGAATGGAATACGATTTATTTGATTTATCCACAATCTCAATATAGTAATTATTTTCATCTTTTATAATTCCATTTGGATCTAATAAAACGACGTCAGCGTTTGTTTTTTCGTGAAATTCTTGTTTGAGCTTTCTTATTTCCTCAAATGTTCTCCCACTCTTTTCATAACTTGATAAAAACTTTTCAAAGGCAGTTTGGACAGTTTGAACCTTCTTATTAATATAAAATGTTTCTAAAAACAATGATTGCCCAATGAAAAAAAGGAGGAAGGTAACAGTAAATAATGTTGATGTTAATAAAAATAGTTTAAAGACAATACTTCTTTTTTTCACTTCTTCACCTCATAAAAGAATATTCGCATAAATATTTTCTTTATTATAACAAACGATAAAAGAAAGTAGGGACCGAAAATCTTTTTCTATCTGGAGTTGTTTTTTATAAAAAGTCATATAAAGTAATTATTTAATTTAGAAAACAATAAAAAAGAACTCGCCAGACGTATGACAAGTTCTTTTGTACATTATGATTGAATTGCCGCGTCTAAAGCGATTTCAATCATTTCATTAAATGTAGTTTGACGCTCTTCAGATGTTGTTTCTTCTCCAGTAAAGATGTGATCACTTACTGTTAATACAGATAATGCATTTACACCGTACTTCGCTGCTAATGTATAAAGAGCAGTTGTTTCCATTTCTACAGCTAATACACCGTATTCACCAAGTTTTTTCACCATGTCCATGCTTTCACGATAGAATACATCTGCCGTTAATACATTACCAACACGAACGTGTAGTCCTTTTTCTGTTCCTGCATCATATGCTTTCTTTAAAAGATCAAAGTTTGCAGCTGGCGCAAAATCAAATCCAGGGAATGTTAAACGGTTCATGTTAGAGTCTGTGCAAGCCGTCATTGCGATAATTACGTCACGTACTTTTACATCTTTTTGAATCGCTCCACATGTACCTACGCGAATTAAATTTTTCACTCCATAGCTTTGGATTAATTCGTTAACATAAATAGAAATAGAAGGAACACCCATGCCTGTCCCTTGAACAGAGACACGTTTTCCTTTATAAGTTCCAGTGAATCCTAACATACCACGTACATTGTTATAGCAAGTTACATCCTCTAAAAATGTTTCTGCAATATATTTTGCACGTAGTGGATCGCCAGGTAGTAAAATAGATTCAGCAATTTCACCTTGTTTTGCTTCAATATGAACGCTCATAAAAATCCTCCTCGTTATGTATAGATATAAATTAACATCATCTGCATTATACACTAGGAATCCTGCCAATTAAAATCTTTTTCTTATTTGTAGTATATACAAAATACAACGTTTTCAATAGTTTGTTATTTATCCCGCATTAACGGGCAGTAAGACCCCCACTGATTAAAGTTTCACTTTATTACATAGCGGTTTTTTGTAAAAAAGAAATATATAAAAACAAGTTGAAAAACCGATATAAACCCTTTCTTTTTAGGTAGGAGAGAGCATTCGACCATGCATAGAAGCGGTCAGACCCTCTTCCTGCCCCATGCCAAGTGAAAACAAAGAGAGAAAATAAGTAGCGGTCACCTTTTATTCTTCATAGCAACTACTTATATGTTGGAAAATCAAACTGGACATATGTAGAAAGAAGATGTAGCGATGTTCTTTTTATAGGTGTAATAGTCAGAATTATGTTACAATTTATAAAAAAAGTATGGCAGGTGATTGTTTGAAAAATCTTGTCATTGGGCTAATTGCGTTACTATTTATTGTGGCTGGTGGATTTTACATGCAGAAGTATAAAGGAACGACAGAAACAGCAGGGGACATTCGAGAGGTAAAATGGGATATAAAAAATAGAAAGGGAAATGAAAAAATAGATATTACATTTCAACTGTTTAATAAAAATAACAACGAAATTCGTGGAGTTAATGATCGTATTAGAGCTATTATCGTGGACGAGCAGTTAAAGGGAATTCAGCGAATCACTCCTGCATTTGCTGGAAATGGTTCATATAAGCTATCCTCAGGCGAAACGAAAGATAAAGCATATACGATTTTCTTATATGAGGATCATGGTAAAACAGAACAGTTCTTTTCTAGGAAGAATTTTGGGGAAGAGGAAAAAGAGAAGAAACAAAAGAATTTAATAGAAGATACAGTGCTCACCAAAAAACTTGGTGATTACCAAATGTCGCTTTTATTTGGAGCGCTACATCCAAATGAAGCAGCTACATTGACATTTCAGCTGCAAATAAAAAAAGGAGAAAGTGTGAAATTTAATTCCAATACTGGAGAACAAGCGACGCTTTATATAATCGATGAAAAACGAGAACATTTTTTATATGCAGTCCCTGTAAATGAAGAAGAGCAATTGCAATATCGTATTACATTCCCAGAGGAAGGGACGTATAAAATATGGGGAACATTTTATATAAACGGAAAAAAGTATGAAAAAGAGTTTATACTCCAAGTTCAGAAACGAAAAAGCAGCTAGTGATACTAGCTGCTTTTTCGTTTTCCTATTAATTTTGTTACGGCAAGCATTGTAATTGGCAAGGAATGATTTTTCCGGAATGCTAAATATTTTCCACTCCACGCCGGTTTATATTTTTCTTTAAAATGCCGTAAACCACTAAAACTATATGTATAACGAACGTTATTGAAAATTGCTGCAGCGACGCGCTCAGACCAAAAGGACTGTGTGGATAAACCAACATTAGAGAGCGGGGCCATACCGATGTTAAAGGAATGATAACTATTTTCTTTTGCCCATTGGAATAAATGAATAAAGATTGCATCCATAATCCCACCAGGTGCATCTGGATAATAACGCATTAAATCGATAGAAAGTTCACCAGTTTGGTAAACAGGCATAAACGTTGTAAATGCAATGATTTTTCCCTCAGCATCAGATAAAGTTGCAATAGGGGCGCGACTTATATACTCACGATCAAAGTATCCAAGAGAAAAGCCTTTTTCTTTTTTTCCCCCAAGCCAAGCGTCTGAAACATTTTTAAATTCTTCATATAACTCGTCTGAAAATGGTGGTTGATGAATGGAAAAGGTATAACCTTCACGTTCAAAACGGTTAAAAGTTGCACGTAATCCAGCACGCTTTTTCCCTGATATAGTAAATGTATTTAAATCAACAACAGCTTCTTCACCAAGTTTAAAGAAGTTATAGCCAAAATCATGGTATAAACTCATCCATTTGCTTTCAATTTGATAGAAAACGCAAATATATCCAAATCGATCCGCTTCAGCTAAAAATTCTTGCAGTACGTTACGAAAAGAAGACGGATCCCCAATTGGATCGCCGAGTACAACAAGTCGTTTTCCTGTTGTTGAAAATAAAAGAAGTGCTTTTCCATCACTACTGAAGAAGAATTGTTTATCTCCTAAAAAACCTAAATGACTTAGTACATTTCCGCCATATTCATCTAAGAAGTTTTGCAGACGTTTATCGTTTGCTGATTGCTCAGGGAATACACTACGATAGCGATTCGCGATAAGAGAACCGATGAGTAAAAAGGTTGGAACAAAGAAAGCAGCTGCAAGTGCACTTCTCTTTACTTGTGTAATATTACGAACGACAAAATCTGGCTTGAAAGCTTCTTTTGCTCCTGCGAATAGGATGCCTAAGTTTTTATACAAGTATAATGTTAGTAGTGAAAATATAAATACTTTTACTACATCGGAAAGCGAAATTTCCATTTTTTCACGTACAAATCTTTTGCGAAGCATATATAATACGGCTAGCACGATTAGTAAAATAAAGGTTTCTTCAATATCGATTCCTTTCAGTGTATTAAAAATGGCTGCTCCAATTAAAGAAACAATAGTCATATAGTAGGAACGTTTTGTTCCATAATAAATACCTCTTGATAGAATAAGGAGCAGAATTCCAAATGTTAATGATAAGCTAAAAGAAAATTGAATAAGATGTTTTGGAGCTAAAATGTGTAATGCGTGAGAACGATTTATACTCGTCGGTAAAATGGTCGATAAGATGACCATTAGGCCGGTAAAGACTGTTAAAGCAGCTGATGCCCATGGACCTAGCTTTCCTAAAAAATCACGTTGTAATGTCCAAATGACACCTGTTGTTTCTAAGGCAGGTGCAATAAATGGTTTATCTTCAATCTTTTTTAGGGCAGCTCCGGTCATTTCAAAAGCGGCAAAAATTAACCCCAGACAAAATGGTAAAATATAGTATACGAGGCGGTATAATAACATGGCAGGTAATAATACGCCTGTATCGATACCGTATTGTCCTAATCCAGTTAAAAAGACAAGGTCAAAGGAACCAAGACCACCGGGTACAAGACTAACAACCCCTGCTAATGCTGCAATAACATAAACCCCTAAAAATTTCCGGAAATCGATGTCAATTCCAAATAATATTAAAATAACATACATGACGATGCCGGCAGAAAGCCATTCCACTAATGAAACAAGTGAATATAGAACGGTTGGGTTCTTCTCTTTGGTTTCTTCTTGTCCTTCTATGTATTGCTTTTTTCGATTTTTAATTTTGGAAAATCCAATATATAGCGGTACAAAAAGAGCAAAAAAGATGAGGACAGGCCATAGCCAAGGTTTTTCATGTAAAATAAAACTTGTATCTAGTATTCCTATAAGACCGAGGAATGAGAGAAGGGATAATCCATTTATAAAAGCA
The DNA here is from genome assembly GCF_949768135.1 of Bacillus sp. IT-79MI2. NCBI lineage: Bacteria > Bacillati > Bacillota > Bacilli > Caryophanales > Bacillaceae > Bacillus > Bacillus sp. IT-79MI2. The sequence continues at coordinate 11,145 of NZ_CATKPV010000058.1, forward strand.
GTTGTCATCCAAGCGATGCTTTTGATAAGTTTACCATTCTCTTTTACGTGGGGCCGATATAACATTGTCCGTATACCTGCTCCAACAAGTCCACCAAAACCGATAAATCCATTTAAGGTGTTAGCAATCCAAGAAACACGGAAAATCTTTTGGACAGGTACATCTGCTTTTAAATAGCGAAGCATAACAAAGTCATAAAAGAACATTGTTGAAACAGCAAACGCACCGAGCGTAATAGCTAAAAAGACTCCTCCAGTCGGAATGTTTTTAATTGTTTCAATTGCTTCTCGAAATGAAATACCTGACAATTCTTTCCGAGCTTGAAAGAATACAATGGTCAAGACAACAAATGGGAAAATAATTTTTCCAATTTGTAAGAAACGTTTCCACGAAAACGACATAAATACAACTCTCCTTGCATAAGAAAACTGAGACAATATTCTTATTATGACAAACTTCATGAAAAATAAAAAGGTAAATTGCAGGATATAAAAACTATTTTTTATATAAATATAGAAATATTATAGATTTTTTGATAAGAATTAATAATAAATTAAAATTTTATTTATTCAGAAAACTGAGTTAAAATAGAACGAAATAAGGAAGAGAGGGAAAGCGGATGGTTATAGTAGGTTACGCAGGCCATGAGCTAGAAAAAGCACAACCTAATACATCAGAAGATTTCTTTAATCGATCCGAAGTAACTTATATTTTGGGTGAACAAGAAAAAACATTTTCTGTATTATATGTCCGTTATTTTGAAGAAATTTTACAAGAAATTACTCCGTTTGAAGGAAATCCAGTTTTTAAAATAGAAGAACAAGACATATATTTACGAGATATTGTTGCTCTAGCTTGTTTTATTAAAAATAAAGAATTTCGTGGGCAAAAGCGTGTATATATTAACAGGATAGAAGATTTTCAAAAATATTTTGATGATAAAACAGTGGTAAAAGTACAAGACATAATGGCTGAGTTACATAAAAATAAAAAGGTAGAAATAGCGTAAAATGGAAAAGGAGAGAAAAGGATATGTCTAACTCAATGGTTGAAAATCAAACGCATCAAGTTTCTGAATTTTTAGAAGAAGTGATTACTTTAATGACTGATTTTGTTAATTATCATACATTACCTTCTTTATTAGAAGAGTCACCAGAAGGGAATAAACATTATTATGAAGGTTTATTATCATCATTAAGACGACTCCTTGTATTTTGTGAAGAAGGCTTGGATGCGTGCCTTGTTTTATTGAGTAGTCAACCATTTCGAAAAACGGCTGCTGAGAGAACATTATATAAGATCTATCATCAAGTAATTGCTGAATTCTTTTCGCCAAAAAGTGATCAGTGGTATGAAAATAGTCGCTCGGCATATACAGGGAAAAATTCCATTGCTTTTCAACAAATACCGCCTAGCTCAATTGAAAAAGTAATGCAAGAATTAGAAGGGAAGTTTCAAACAATGCGTGAGGAGCTGGAATATTACGAAACGGACTATCAAACAAAGATGTTACACAAGTATTAATAAAACCATTTTCTTTAGGTGTGAGAGGGGATCCGGCCATGGATAGAAGTGGTCAGATCCTTTTTCAGCCCCATGCGAAGTGAGAACAAAAGGAGAAAGTAAGTAGGGGTTCCTTTTTATTTTCATAGCCGCGACTTATATGTTGGGGAATTAAAATGAATGTATATAATAAGATGAGGGAATTACTGTCTTTGATTGTAGGGATAAATAGCTCTAGTATATGTTTTATATAAGTATTAGAGAATACTCAAAGAAGCTAGAGAAAGACTAGCTTCTTTTGCTGTTTTGTACGGTATATACGATGCGGGCGCTGAATATAGTTAAAGTGGATAGCATAGAGGAGGTGTCGTATGAATCAGCAAGGTGTATTTACGGATTATTTTCATGAAGTAGAAAATTGGTGTGAAAGCGTTCTTCACGTATTAGATAGTCGTGCAACTGAAGTTTATGACGTCCATATGCTTGCTTATAAAATTCAAATGCTATTAGACCGTATGAAAGAAAATGAGTATGAAACAGATGCTGAATTCCTGTATGAGATAAGTGATGATGTGGAACACATTCAGAATCATTTACAAGAAGTATTTATGCAAGAAAATGAGCAATATGAGTTATATGAAAGAACGTATACTGAGCGATCTGTTCCAATTGGGGGTCACACGCTTCCTCCGTTACCCTATCCATATAATGCGCTGGAACCATATATTTCTCGAGAGATTATGATGCTACATCATGATAAACATCATCGGAGTTATGTGGAAGGGCTGAATAAAGCAGAAAAAATGATGGAAGAAGCAAGGAAAACAAATAAGTTTGATTTAATCAAGCATTGGGAAAGAGAAGCGGCTTTTCACGGTTCAGGTCATTATTTGCACACGATATTTTGGAATAACATGAAAAAAGATGGAGGGGGAAGTCCAAGAGGTGCATTATCTCGAGAAATCGAGAAAGATTTTGGGGGTTTTTTACGTTTTCAAAAGCATTTTACAGAAGCTGCATCGAAGGTAGAAGGATCTGGCTGGGCTATTCTTGTGTGGGTACCTCGTTCGGGAAGATTAGAAATTTTACAAAGTACCCTTCATCAATTATTCACACAGTGGGATACGATACCGTTACTTGTGCTTGATGTATGGGAACATGCATATTATTTGCAATACCAAAATCGGAAAGATGAGTACATTAAAAATTGGTGGAATGTTGTAAATTGGTCCGATGTGGAAAAGCGATTTGAAAGTGCGAAACAGCTTGAGTGGACACCGTATTAGACGCATATTTGTGCGTCTTTTTTGCTGGTATAGAAAAGAATATTTCGTTCATATTTTAAGGGGCCAAGCATACACTTGTACAAAAAGTGCCAAAAGGACGTGGGGAAATATGAGACGAACTTGGATTGTCATTGCACTTATTATAATGTGTGCAAGTGTTATACCGATTCATACATATGCACAAATGAATGATGTAAGCGCCCATAATGCCATATTGATGGAAGAACATTCAGGACGTGTGTTATATGGAAAGTTAGAACATGAATCACAAAAAATTGCTAGCATCACGAAAATTATGACTGCCTTACTCGCTGCCGAATCAGGGAAAATGAAAGAAGCTGTACCTATTAGCGATAAGGCTGTTCGAGTAGAGGGGTCGGCAATTTATTTACAACCTGGAAAAAAAGTACCGCTAGAGGATTTAGTTTATGGTTTAATGCTTCGTTCCGGTAATGATGCAGCACAAGCAATTGCTGAAAATGTTGGGGGAAGCATAGAGGGGTTTGTTTATTTGATGAACGAAAAGGCGAAACAAATAGGAATGAAAGATACACATTTTTCAAATCCACATGGTCTAGATGGGGATGGAACGCACTATTCGTCTGCATATGATATGGCACTTTTAACACGTTATGCAATGGGAAATGAAACGTTTCGAAAAATTTTCGGAACAAAAACATATCAATCGAAAATGTGGGATTATCCATGGAAAAACAAGCATAAACTTGTAACTTCTTATTATGAATTTGCAACAGGAGGCAAGACGGGATTTACAAAAAAAGCAGGGCGTACACTTGTTACAACAGCTTCGAAAGATGGATTAGATTTAATTGTAGTAACACTTAATGCGTCTAATGATTGGGACGACCATATGTATTTGTTTGATCAAGGGTTTAAGCAATATGAGTTAACGAAGGTTCTAGGGCAAGGAGCGCTCTCTGGCCTGCAGGAAAAGAAGTATACAAATCATGTTTATATAAAAAATGATTTCGCTATACCGCTAACGAAAGATGAGAAGAAACAGGTTATGCTAAAGGTTGAACTTGATAGGAGTGCAAAATTAGTAGATGGAGAGAAAGTCGGTAAGACAATAGTTTATATTAATGAAGAAAAAGTAGGGGAACGTAATTTGTTTTATAGTAAGCGAAAGTTGGTTGCTACAACTGGAGTATATTGGAATGATGTGATAGAAATCTTCTCTCATATGTTAGGTGTTGGAACAGATGGTTAACCTCGTATGGGTGGCGATGGCGGTTATTGGGATTGTATATGCGATGATAAACGGAACGATGGAGGAAGTGAATAAAGCAGTCTTTGAAGGGTCAAAAGATGCAGTAACCATTTGTATTGGGCTGATTAGTGTTTTAGTCTTTTGGCTAGGGTTAATGAAGATTGCTGAAGAAGCGGGCTTATTAAAGAAATTAGTCTCATTTTTTATGCCAGTTGTAAAAAGATTGTTTCCAGAAGTACCAAAGGATCATCCTTCGATGGGATTTATTTTGTCAAATATGATGGCAAACTTTTTTGGGTTAGGAAATGCAGCGACGCCACTTGGTATTAAAGCGATGGAACAACTTAAGGAACTGAATGGAGGAAAGGATTCAGCAAGTCGTTCTATGGTGACATTTTTAGCTTTGAATACATCCGCAATTACATTGATACCGACTACTGTGATTTCAATCCGAATGACGTATGAATCGGCGAATCCGACTGAAATTGTTGGTGTCACGTTTATTGCACAAGTACTATCGATGATTGGGGCTATTTGGATTGACCGCTATTTTTACCGCAGACGGAGTAGAAAGGGGCGGAAAAAATGAGTATTGTTAATACAATTTCATTATGGGTGATACCTTGTGTGATTGGTTTTATTCTATTATATGGCACGATAAAAAAAGTTCCAACGTACGAATCATTTGTAGAAGGTGGGAAAGAAGGAATCCAAATTGCTATTTCTATTTTACCATTTATGGTGGGGATGCTCGTATCCATTTCTATTTTCAGGGCATCTGGGGCTTTAGATGCCATGATTTCTGTAATGAAGCCAATGTTGGATATGATTCACGTGCCAGCAGAAATTGTACCACTTGCGCTCATACGCCCCATTTCTGGTTCGGCAGGATTAAGTATTACTACAGATTTAATTGCTACATATGGACCAGATTCATTTATTGGTAGGCTCGCTTCTACAATGCAAGGAAGTACAGATACAACGTTTTATATTTTAACAGTGTACTTTGGAGCTGTTGGTATTCGTAGAATGGGTGATGCTTTAAAGGTAGGGTTGTTTGCAGATTTAATTGGGATTATTTGTTCTATTGTGTTTGTTTCTTTATTGTTTCAGTAATCGGTATTCATTTTTTGAGTCAATTCGCTTATAATACGTATACGACCACTATTAAGGGTAGGCTTAATAGTGGTTTTTTTGTGGAATATTTTTGACAAAATAATGAACTTTTGTTGTGAACAACTATATGAGGGTAAACAATAATAAAGAATTGAAACCGAATTCGGCCTTTATAAGTTTAGAAACATAGCTATGTTGTTTACGATATGTTAGGCTGGCTGCTATATGTTCTGGCGGTTGCCAACTCCTTCTAATGAAGGTAAGATAAATTTGAGGTGAATAGTGGAAATGGAACGATTACAAAAAGTGATTGCGCAAGCAGGAATTGCATCAAGAAGAAAAGCTGAAGAACTTATTCAGCAAGGAAAAGTTAAAGTTAACGGTAAAGTAGTGACTGAGTTAGGGACGAAGGTAACTCCTCAAGATAAAGTAGAAGTAAATAATATCCCTCTTGAAAAAGAAGAACCAATTTATTTCTTACTATATAAACCAACTGGCGTAATTTCGAGCGTATCAGATGACAAAGGAAGAAAAGTTGTTACAGACTTTTTCCCTGAAATCAGACAGCGCCTATTCCCAATTGGTCGTTTAGACTATGATACGTCTGGCGTACTCCTTATGACAAACGATGGTGATTTTGCAAACATATTGATGCATCCAAAATATAAAGTTGAGAAAACATATGTTGCAAAAGTAAAAGGCCCATTAACAGGAGAGAAAATTCGCATGTTAGAAAAAGGTGTTGTATTAGAAGATGGAAAGACAGCACCAGCACGTGTGAAAATCCTTTCTTGGGATAAGCGTAAAGAGATGGCTATTGTACAATTAACGATCCATGAAGGACGTAATCGTCAAGTTCGTCGTATGTTTGAAGCGCTTGGCTGTAAAGTAATGAAATTAAAACGTGAACGTTATGCTTTCTTAGAAGCAGGAAGTCTACGCCCTGGTGATGCAAGAGAGTTATCACCTCATGAAGTAAAACAATTACGTGCGCTTGCTTCTACAAAACCGAGATAAGTGGTAAAGTGAAACTTCCATCCGTGGGGGGATTTTATCCCCTATGGATGATTAGTTGAACCGATCGTTTTGGTGAGTGATTATGGAGGCATATATATTAAAATAAACAAATGCTTGAAGTAAAGGACAAGTTAGTAGTTACAGAAATTTTTTACATATAAATTCATCAAAGAGAGGGGAGAGAGTATGAAGAAGAATCGCTTACTATTTCGCATTCTCATTTTGCTTATTTTAAGCGTGGCAGTAGGATTCACACTTTATCAAGGTTTTTTTGTTGATAAGGAAAAAATGCAAATCGGGAAAAAAGCACCTAACTTTGTTGTTTCAGATTTAGAAGGAAAAAAAATCGAGCTAAATGACCTGAAAGGAAAAGGTGTATTTTTAAATTTTTGGGGAACGTGGTGCAAACCATGTGAAAAAGAGATGCCTTATATGAATGAATTATATCCTAAATATAAAGAAAAAGGCGTTGAAATCATCGCATTAGATGCAGATGAAACGAATATTGCGGTGAAAAATTTTGTGAATCAATATGGATTAAAGTTCCCTGTTGCAATTGATAAAGGGCAAGAAATAATTGGTACATATGGCGTTGGTCCACTGCCAACAACATTTTTAATTGATAAAGAAGGAAATGTAATCGAGAAAATTACTGGTACACAAACAAAGGAACAAATGGAGGAATATTTAAAGAAAATTACTCCTTAGTAAAGAAAGCCTTTACATAACGAATAGTAAAAGAGTTTGATAGATGAAGGTGCTTTGCTTCGTCTTAGTACCTCTCTTGAAAATTCTGAGTATTGCGGTAACTTACACTTGGAAGATACAATGATAAATAGAAACAAGAGGCGGTGAGAATATTGGAACAGATAAAGTGTGAATGTGGACATGTAAATCCAATAGGCACAATTTTTTGTGAAGCTTGCGGGAAACCTTTTGAAAACAAGGAAGATACGAGGTTATTAGATATGCGATATGAGGGGAGTGCCCGGCGCTCTCTTACTCATACGAGAACGATAGTAGATAAAGTGTGGAGTTTTTTTTCTTCCGTAAAGGTGGGGATATGGCTCATTGTTATCACTCTATTAACATCAGCAGTTGGAACCATATTTCCGCAAGAAATGTATATACCTCCAGGTGTTACACCAAGTGAATATTATGAACAGGAATATGGTTTTCTTGGACAACTATATTACCAATTGGGTTTTAATAAATTATATAGCTCATGGTGGTATATAATTTTAATTGCGTCGATTGGTGTGTCACTTGTGATATGTAGTTTAGATCGTGTAATTCCGCTTTATAAAGCTTTAAAAAAGCAGGGTGTAAAAAGACACCCAAGTTTTTTAAAGAGACAACGATTGTATGGGACAGGCTCTCCGAAAGAGGGGGATCTAGAACAGATTCAAGCCAATTTAAAGAAAAAAAATTACAATGTAAGAGTCGAAGGCGAAAATATTTTAGCGGAAAAAGGAAGATTCTCTCGCTGGGGTCCATATGTGAATCATATCGGTCTTATCATTTTTCTATTCGGAGCAATGCTACGTTTTCTTCCAAGTATGTATGTGGATGAAGCGCTGTGGCTACGTGATGGGGAAACAAAAGAGATCCCAGGAACTGATGGGAAATATTATTTGAAGAACGAGAAATTTATAAAAGAAGTTTATGACAAGAGCAAAGATGATAAAGTATTTAATGATGCGATTGAGCGTGTAGGCGACAAAATGATCGCTAAAAATTACCAAACGAATGCTGTGTTGTATAAAGCTGTAGGCGAAAATTTAGCTGGACAAAAACCAAAGTTAGAAAAGGTAAAGGAATCTAAAATTAAGGTGAATGAACCGTTAAAATTTGATCAGTTTGCTCTATATCAACTAGATTTTAAAGAAAATGAATTTGGTAGTATGTCTTTTTCTTTACAGAAAAAAGACAATCAGCAAAAATGGAACCCCATTAAAGTTAACTTGGAAAATCCAAAAGAAACATACGATTTAGGAGATGGGTATTCTATAAAATTATTAAGTTATTTTCCTGATTTTTATTTTGATGAGAATGGTCAGCCGAATACAAAAACAAAGATTCCAAATAACCCAGCTTTTGTTTTTAAAATGTTTACACCAGAGACGCCAGAAGGGGAAGTGAGTTTTGTAGGTATACAACAAAACATAGAACCTGAAGGAAACAATCAATATAAAATGACCTTTGCAGGAGTAGAAATGCGAAATGCAACAGGGCTTATTGTAAGAAAAGATTTGACACTGTGGATTCTTGGAATCGGAGGATTTATTTTCATGGTTGGTGTGATTCAAGGGATGTATTGGAATCATCGTCGTATCTGGATACAACGTGTTAAAGATGAATGGTGGATTGCTGGCCATACAAATAAAAACTGGTTTGGTTTGCGGAAAGATATTGAGAAAGTACTTGAAGGAACAACAATTCCACAGCCATATGACAAAGTGAATGATCAAAAAAATAGTTAAGGCGGGGAGAATATATGGTGCAAATAAGTAGTAATTTTCTATTTGCGGCTTTCATCTTATATTTAATTGCAACACTGTTCTTTGGAGGAGCAATTAAAGAAAAAGGGCGGAAGTGGGCGAATGTAGGTATAACTATAACGATTTTAGGATTTGTCGCTCAAACTGTATACTTTGTAACAAGGTGGATCGCTTCAGGGCATGCACCAGTAAGTAATTTCTTTGAGTTTGGTACATTCTTCGGCATGATGCTTGTTGGTGCTTTTATTGTTATGTATTTCATGTATCGTGTAAGTATAGTCGGACTATTCGCTTTACCAGTAGCCCTTTTATTAATTGCATATGCAAGTATGTTTCCGAGAGAAATTTCACCGCTTATTCCATCGTTGAAAAGTAATTGGCTACATATTCATGTAACAACGGCGGCAGCTGGACAAGCTATTTTAGCAATTAGTTTTATTACAGGTGTCATATATTTGCTTAAAAATGTAGATCAGTCAAAAAGGACGAAACGGACATTTTGGTTAGAAACAGTTGTGTTTACACTCGTTTGCGCTGTCGGATTCATAGCGGTAACAACAGTTTATTCGGCAACGAAATATGAAGCAAAGTTTCAATGGGTGGATAAAAATGAACAAAAAGTCGAGATGAAATATAATCTGCCTGCACTAGTTGGACCCCATGAAGGGAAGTTAATAACAACTGGAAAACTTGAACCTATTGCAGAAATGCCTGCTATAATAAATGCAAAGAAATTAAATACAGTAATTTGGTCACTGCTTATTGGAACGGGACTATATATTATATTAAGATTAATTTTACGAAAAAGAGTATCAGCGGCCCTTCAGCCAGTAGTAAAAAACGTTAACAGTGATTTACTTGATGAAATTGGATATCGATCTATTGCAATTGGATTCCCAATCTTTACGTTAGGAGCGTTAATTTTTGCGATGATTTGGGCACAAATTGCATGGACGCGCTTTTGGGGGTGGGATCCAAAAGAGGTATGGGCACTCATTACATGGCTCTTTTATGCTGCAGTTTTACATTTACGTCTATCTAAAGGTTGGCATGGTGAGAAGTCGGCATGGCTTGCGGTAATTGGATTTGCCATTATAATGTTTAACTTTATAGCTGTAAACTTAATTATTGCTGGTTTACACTCATATGCGTAAGGTTTTTTCTCTTTTTTAGAGGGACATACCGTTTAGTTAAACGTAATAAAATAGGAAAGTGGTTGTCACTTTCCTATTTTATTTTTGTCAATTTCTTTTCTTTTTTGAGAAAAACATGGCAAAATAAAGGTTGATTTTGTAAAATGATGTGAGGACTAAATGTCCTGTTCAAAAAAAATACATATTTTTGGAAAAGAAATGAACAAACTTTATTATTCTTGTGAAGTATAATTGTTAAGGTGGAAGTCGGACGCTTTAGAATTATCTATTATGAGATAAAAGTAAAAACAGTATTATATTGTAGAGAGGTAGGTGTGAACCGTTGTCATGTTTTTTTCGGGCAGCGGGAAGCAATGGAAAATGAACCAAGAATTTTAATTGTGGATGATGAAGATCGTATTCGTCGTTTATTAAAAATGTATTTAGAAAGAGAACAATATACAATCGATGAGGCTGACAATGGTGATACAGCCTTAGAAAAAGCATTGCAAAATGACTATGATTTAATCTTATTGGATATCATGATGCCTGGAAAAGATGGAATTGAAGTGTGTAAAGGGATTCGCGAGAAAAAAGCAACACCAATTATTATGCTGACAGCTAAAGGTGAAGAAGTAAACAGGGTGCAAGGATTTGAAGTTGGCTCGGATGATTATATTGTAAAGCCGTTTAGTCCACGTGAAGTAGTTCTTCGTGTAAAAGCGGTCTTGCGACGTTCTGTGACAACAACATTCTTTACACAAGATACAACAACAAAAGATATTATTGTATTCCCGCATTTAACAATTGATAACGATGCGCATCGCGTTACTGCTGATGGTGATGAAGTCAATTTAACACCAAAGGAATATGAATTGTTACTATTTTTAGCAAAGGCTCCTGATAAAGTATTTGATCGTGAGCAATTATTAAAAGAGGTATGGCAATATGAATTCTTTGGAGACCTGCGTACAGTAGATACGCACGTAAAGCGTTTACGTGAAAAATTAAGTAAAAAATCAGCTGATGCAGCGAAGATGATCGTAACTGTATGGGGTGTTGGTTATAAGTTTGAGGTTGTGAACGACTGATGCTTTGGAGAAGTGTAGTAGGAAAGCTATGGATGACCATATTGCTTCTTGTTTCATTTGTTCTTGGCTTTGTTGCCATTTTGCTTTCACAGTTTTTTGATAATTACTATATTGAAATGAGTGAAACAAGGCTTACAAAAGTAGCGACAAGTGTTTCAGAATTAATAGAAGAAGGTGCAGACGAAAAGACGATTGAGAATATTGCGTATAAGTTTGCCGATCCACTCTCACGAATTATTATTGTAAAAGGGGATCATGAAGTTTCTTCTTCACCGAAACAAGAAGGATTGGTGGATCTTACAATAGAAGATCTGAAAAAGGATAAAGATTTAGCAGCTGTTTTTATAGATAAAAAAGAAAATAAAGAAAAAATAAAAAAAGTGTCTGATGACAAAACGAAGAAAAACTCTGAAAATGATATTATGATTGTTGGCAAGCCGCTGCAATCATCAAATCATAGTGCGGTGTTTGTGTATCAATCATTGCAAGTTCCGAAACAAGGTATGGAAAAAGCGACAGATTTTATTTTTTTATCAGCGGGAATTGCGATTATTTTAACAACGTTCTTTGCATTTTTCTTATCGACACGAATTACAGCTCCACTTCGTAAAATGCGTGAAGTGGCCTTTGAAGTAGCGCGCGGGAAATTTGATACGAAAGCACCTATGGTTTCGCAAGACGAGATAGGAGAGCTAGCAACGGCGTTAAATCAAATGGGAAAACAATTAAAGTTTAATATTAATGCACTACAGCAAGAAAAAGAACAACTTTCTAGTATCTTAAGCAGTATGGCAGATGGGGTTGTAACGCTGAATCAAGAGTGTGAGGTTGTTGTTATCAATCCGCCGGCGGAGCATTTTTTACAAGTTTGGCAAGAAGAAAAAGAGTTGGAATTAAGTAGGAATTTACCGCCGGAACTTGTTGAGTTGTTTCATCTGGTAGTAGAAAGTGAGCAACAGCAAGTCATTGAAATTAATTTACAAAAGGGTAACTACGTTGTCCTTATGACGCCGCTATATAATCAAACAAAAATTCGCGGTGCTGTGGCGGTGCTTCGTGATATGACAGAAGAACGTCGCCTTGAAAAAATGCGTCAAGATTTTATTGCGAATGTGTCTCATGAATTGCGCACACCGATGGTTATGCTCCAAGGGTATAGTGAGGCAATCTTGGATGATATTGTTCAAACAAAAGAAGAAATAAATGAATTTGTACAAATTATTTATGATGAGTCAGTTCGTTTAGGTCGCCTTGTGAATGAGCTTTTAGATTTAGCGCGTATGGAAAGTGGTCATGTTGAATTGCATATATCTGAAGTGGATATTCATCCATTTGTTGAGAAGATTGGACGCAAATTTCAAGGGATTGCAAAAGAAAAAAATGTGCAGTTAACAGTTGATTTCCGTAATCCAATTGAGCAACATTCGTTTGATCCAGATCGTATGGAGCAAGTATTAACGAACTTAATTGACAATGCAATCAGGCATACAAATGCAGGTGGTCATGTTGAGCTTATTATTGATACGAAAAATAATGGACTGATGTTTGAAGTGCAAGATTCAGGTGCTGGTATTCCTGAAGAAGACATTCCGTTCTTGTTTGATCGTTTTTATAAAGCTGATAAAGCAAGAACACGTGGGAAAACAGGTGGTACTGGTTTAGGGCTTGCAATTGCTAAAAATATTGTACAAGGGCATAATGGTAAAATTTCTATATCAAGTGTCGTTGGAGAAGGAACAATATTCTCTGTATATTTACCAGGTCAATCAATATAAGTGATATTGTTGTGAGCGAATACTGAAGTTCTAGTATTTTTTATTCTTTTTGAGTTTATAATATTTTCTCAATGGAATGAAGAATATTAGAGCTTTTTGTTTTATTGTACTATTTGTAGATGGTAGTCTCTCTATGAAAGCTGATTGAAAGACAAGAAGCTTAGACTAAGGAAAGAATAAATCCATGTTGATTTGCTGGCATATAAGTCACGGCTATGAAAACAAAAGAAGGCCTCCGCTCATTTTCTCCTTCTGTTTTCACATGGCATGGGGCTAAAGGGTACTGATCGTTTCTACGCATAGTCGGATGCTCTCTCTCATCAAAAAAAGAAAGGTTTAAGCCGTTTTTTCAATGTATACTTACATTTGATGGATCGTGTAATGAATAAAAATTTAAAAGAGAGGTGTAGAATATTTGAAACTATATACGAAAACAGGAGATAAAGGACAAACGAGTATTATAGGTGGACGAGTTGATAAAGATCATATTCGTGTAGAAGCATATGGAACAATTGATGAGGCGAATTCTCATATTGGATATGCGATGACTATGCTTCAAGAAGAATGCTTTCAAGACATACATGAGGAGCTTGAAAAGATTCAGCATGAATTGTTTGATTGCGGTGGGGATTTAGCAATTGTGCAGCAAAAATTACCTTATAAAGTAACAGAAGAAATGGTCATATATTTAGAAGGACGAATTGATCACTACATAGAAGAAGCGCCACCATTAGAGTGTTTTATTTTACCTGGCGGGAGCCCAGCATCTGTGGTGATCCATGTTGCACGTACGGTAACGCGAAGAGCTGAGCGCAATATTGTATCATTAGGAAAGCAAGAGGAAATAAATGAAGTTGTATTACGATATGTCAATCGATTATCTGATTATTTATTCGCAATAGCTAGGGTGATAAATGCTCGCCTTATGGTGAAAGATGTTGAATATAAACGAAGTGCAATTGTTTTTCGTAAAAAGGAAGTGGAGTAATTCACTTTCTTTTTTGTATACTTTTTTCCGTAATATACCACAATAGAGAAAGTGTGGCGGTTATTAAAAAACGGAGGATGTATATGAAAGGCTTAAAAGTCGGGATACTTGTCTTTGGATTGTTTTTTAGTTCTCAATTATATGTTTATGCTGAGGACGGGCGATGGACATGGCCGGTAGATGGAAGAATTAGTGACTATTTTGGAACAAGAAATGGAAAACACTATGGTATTGATATAGCTGCTCCAATCGGAACGCCGATTGCAGCTATCCGAGGTGGAACGGTGACAAAATCCTATTTTTCAAATAGTTATGGAAATGTAGTGTTTATTAAGCATGGAGAATATGAGGCCGTTTACGCCCATCTAAATAAGAGATATGTATTTCAAGGGAATCATATTACAAGAGGTGAGGTAATTGGTGAAGTGGGAAACACAGGTGAATCACGAGGTGCACATCTGCACTTAGAAGTTCATAAAGGTGCTTGGACATTTGGGAAAAGAAATGCAATGAATCCATTGTTTGTTTTAAACGAAGAAAGGGATCAAGTGGTTTCATCATCGATGTATATTGTGCAAAAAGGGGATACATTGGTCAGTATTGCCCGTAGGTTTGGCATGACTGTTCATGAGATAAAAGTAAAAAATGCATTACAACAAGATCGAATTTATCCAAATCAAAAATTATATATGAATTAAAAAAAGGGCTAGTAGGACTAGCTCTTTTTTTTACCAAAAAATAAAGACACATATAAATCCAGAAATGGCTAAATAGCTATAATAATAAAAGACCTTTGCTCTTGTTTTTTCGTTCGTTCGAAATAATACAATGGTTGGTTCAATTAGTCCAATTGTAAAGCAAAGTAGACCAAGAAGCATACAACCGATAGAAAAAGCATACAAGGCAACTTGTACTTGTTGGAATGGAATAATCCATTTTAATAAAAATGCAATAAGTGCGGTATAACAGATGCTACCAATGTATTTGTTTAAAGTTGTATTGGAACGAAAACCAGGGAGCTTTTTCAAAAAGGATCGGGAAACAACTTCTGTTTGTAAAGAAGTATGTTCTTCTATTATTTTTTTGGCTTCTTTTCCTTTATGGAAGAGAGAAAGAATCCAATTACGCTTTCCTTGGAAAACAAATTGTGATGTTGTTAAATAGTGATCAATTTTCACTTTATCCCAACTTTTCCACAGATGACGCTCGCATAGCTTTAGTTTACTTTCTGTTGTTTTATCATACTGATATACACTAATTCCTTCTTTGTCAAAAGTAGCATAGTATGTTTCTCTTGAAAATGCGCCTAAATCAATTGGACAGTAGAAAAGTAATTCCTTTTTTAAATAAAAGTATTCTTTTCTTAAGTTTTTTTTCATGGTTTCTTGAATAGAGTGTCTTTTTTCTTTCTTCATGACATTTCCTCCGTATTAAGAAAATGCTCTTATCTTAACAATTCAACATCTTATCACTTTTCTGTATGAATGACTAGGGAATTACGCGGGAAAAAGTCAGATTGTAAAAAATATGGATTGTGTTGTCAAATAATTCGATAGCTTTTTTATTGAGTATTAATAAGACGAATCTTATATAGAGTGATGCTTACTATTCGTAAGTTATAAACATTTTTATTCACAACTGTATGATGTTGTTGTATAATGGTGAAGAAAATAGAATATCGGTCTATCTTCGGGGCAGGGTGAAAATCCCGACCGGCGGTGATGAACAGTTGTTTTTCGTTCTAAGCCCGCGAGCCGTTAAGGCAGGATTTGGTGAGATTCCAAAGCCGACAGTATAGTCTGGATGGGAGAAGATGGAGGTTCAAGCGTTCAAAAAAGATAGGTATTTGAACGTCTGTTTGATGTGCCTAAAAATTCTCCCTTTGTGTTATACGCAAAGGGTTTTTTCGTATCATGAATAAATAGGCATAGCGGAACCTTTCCACTTTCCATGAGATGATCGATGGAAAAGGAGAGAGAATGATGAAACAAAAGAACAGTGTAGTACAAATGGTAAGTGTAGCGATGCTTAGTAGTATTGCGTATTTGCTTATGATGTTGGATTTTCCATTTCCAGGACTTCCGCCGTTTTTAAAAATTGACTTTAGTGATGTGCCAGCTTTAATTGCAGCGATTATTTTTAGTCCGATTGCAGGTGTAGTTGTAGAAGGAATAAAAAATATTCTTCACTATGGAATTCAAGGAAGTTTAACGGGGGTTCCAGTTGGAGAAATAGCGAACTTTATTGCGGGATGTTTATTTAT
This sequence comes from Bacillus sp. IT-79MI2, assembly GCF_949768135.1. Lineage (NCBI taxonomy): Bacteria > Bacillati > Bacillota > Bacilli > Caryophanales > Bacillaceae > Bacillus > Bacillus sp. IT-79MI2. Next base: position 27,049 of record NZ_CATKPV010000058.1, read on the forward strand.
TGGACCAGCAACTTTCTTATTCCGAAAGTATCGTACAGTAAAAAGTTTAACAACAGGGTTAATGTTAGGGACGGTTACTATGTCTATCATTATGAGTGTGTTAAATTATTTCATCATTTTACCAGCTTACACTTGGTTTTTAAATCAGCCTGCTATGTCTAGTAGTGGTATGCGACAAATGATTGTAGCGGCAATTCTGCCATTTAATTTAATTAAGGGAATTGTTGTAACAGTTGTATTTGTAGCGCTGTTCTCACGTTTGAAAGTGTGGGTATTTGCAAAAATGAAAAATGCATAGAAACTTTGACCATCAGCGGGAGAGTACCGCTGATGGTCTTTTTATTTGTGAGTTAGATCAATAACAAAAGATCCCCCTCATAAAATGAGGGGGATCTTTTGAAGTTAATAAAAAAGACTATTCGAATTTTAAAGCGTCGCCATCGAATGATTCGTCAGCAACTTTAATTGAGTCAGTTGGGCAACCTTCAAATGCGTCCATCATGTCGTCAATTAATACATCTGGAATTTCAACGATACCTTGGTTATCATCTAATGTTACAAATGCAATACCTTCATCATCGTAGTCATAAATGTCTGGTGCAGCAGCTCCGCAAGCTCCACATGCGATGCAAGTGTCTTTATCAACAATTGTATATTTTGCCATATTTCTTTCCCTCCTGATAATATGTATGTGAAAATAGTCGCCATAAAAATTATAACCTTATTGTAAAACGGTTTTTCAAACTTTTCAACATAAAATTATAATGATAATGCTTATCAATTAGAGTGTCAACTTATTTTTGATTTATTTCACAAGATTTTCAAAATGCCTAAATGCTGTACAGTTTGATACAATAGACAATATAAAGTGAAGCTTCCATCAATGGAAGCTTTTCACCTCCGGCTGATGGGAGGCCTTCACCAATTAGGCTGTTACTGCCAGCGCATAGCAAGATAAATGTAATTGAAAGGTGGAAGCGGTGATGCAGTTACAATATACTTTATTGTATTGTATAAAACAATTAAATGGTGAACGAACTGTTTCTTCCATTTATCACCTTTTAAAAGGAAAACGTTCTTCACAAACACTACAAGACGGAAATATATTTCACATTTCTTTTCTGTTTGGAATATACAAATCATTACAACGTTCTGATTATGATCAGGAAATTGAACATGTATTGCATAAAGAATGGATTCAGAATGTACATGGAAATACGTACATTTTAACTGATGCTGGAAAGGAACAACTGGAAACTTGGAAAAAAACACTTTCTTTTCCACAGTATTTACATGGTTTACACTATGGTGATATTGGTGAAATCTTTTGGAAACGACTTTCATTAATTATTCAAACTGTGTCAAACTTACAACAACAGAATGCGAAATTTATTCCTATTCAACAAGATACAGAGGTAATGATGTGGGTCAAGCGGTTTCTCACCGGGATACCGTATGCAAGAAGTAGACTTGCGGAAGGTTTATGGAAAGAGATACATATGCTGTTGAAAGATACCTTGCCAATAGAAGCAACAATTTTTACATATCGACTAACAGGATATGAACGGATTGGATATACATTAAAACAACTTGCAGAAATTACAAACCAAGATGTATTTCGTGTATATCTTTTATTTTGGGGTACCATTCATTTCTTTATTCAATCTGTTCGAGATAATGAAAAAGATTTTCCATTATTAACAGAGATTATTTCTTATCCGAATGAAAGGGCAGATTTGTTTAGTTTATCAACAAAGAAAACATATCAGCTTTGGGGACAAGGGCGTTCTTTAGAGGAGATTGCAACAATTAGAAATTTAAAGGTTGCAACAATAGAGGATCATTTTGTTGAAATTGCATTACGAGAACGAGATTTTTCTATTGAAATGTTCATGGGGAAAAATAAAATTAAGCATGTGCAGCGCATTATTGAAACATTACAAACACGTAAGTTGCGTGTATTAAAGCAAGCGGTAGGAGAAACAGTTTCTTATTTTGAAATTCGTCTTGTGTTAGCGCAGATGGAGGGTGTAAATGAGACTTGAGGATTATCTGTATAAGTGGTTTGGTTATAACGAATTTCGTCAAGGGCAGAAAGAGGTTATTGTGGATTTGTTGCAAGGAAAAGATGTTGTGGCGATGCTTCCAACTGGAAGAGGAAAATCAATGTGCTATCAACTTCCAGGTCTTATGCAAGATGGAACAGTACTGATTGTTTCTCCATTACTATCCTTAATGGAAGATCAGGTAACGCAGCTTAAATATATAGTAAAGGATCGTGTGATTGCGTTTAATAGTTTCCGTACATTAACTGAGAAAAAAGAAGCGATAAAAAGATTATCTTCTTATAAATTTGTTTTTGTCTCGCCTGAAATGCTGCAAACTGAAGCAATAATAAGAGAACTAAAAAAGATTCATATTTCGCTATTTGTCGTTGATGAAGCACATTGTATTTCGCAATGGGGTTACGATTTTAGAACAGACTATAAAAAATTAGATCAAGTTATAGCGGCTATTGGACATCCTCCGGTATTAGCATTAACAGCTACTGCAACAAAAGAAGTATTACAAGATATTATAAAAAGTTTAAAACTTACGACTGTAGCAGAGCATGTGTATTCGATTGATCGTCCAAATATTGCAATGGAAGTACAATTTGTACAAACAATAGAAGAAAAAAAGGAAGCGCTTCTCACGCAAGTTACTTATTTACAAGGACCAGGAATTATTTATTGTTCTAGCAGGGCTTGGACGGAGCGCCTGACAGAATATTTAAGGAGTAAAGGTATAGCAGATGTTGCATTTTATCATGGTGGAATGGAACATGAAGAGCGGATGTTAATTCAGCAGCAATTTATGAATGATCAACTGCAGCTTGTTATATGTACAAGTGCATTTGGTATGGGGGTAAACAAGCCAAATACAAGATATATTATTCATTTTCATTATCCAGCAAATATTGCTTCTTATTTACAAGAAATCGGTAGAGCGGGAAGAGATGGAGAGATGAGTATTGCGATTCTACTTTGTAGTCCATTGGATCATGATCTACCAGTTTCTATCATTGAGGATGAATTACCAAATAAACAGCAAATTCAATTTTTATTTTCCTTACTACAAGAGAAGATGTTCCAAACGAAAGTATTGCCAATGCAAGATGTGGAAGAAATTTGTTATAATGCCGCAAGGTTTAGTGAGCAGCATTGGCGTTTTGTACGTTATCATTTAGAAAAGATGAAAATCATACAACAGAAGAAGCTCATTATGGAATCCTTGTCAGATGAGAAAATGAAAAAATTGATGTTAGAAGTGGACGGGCGTCTTCGGAATAAATATAGGCAATTAGAAAATATGAAATCGTGGCTCCAGTTTAAAGGGTGTAGACGGGAACAAATGCTACATCAATTTGGATATAAGAAGGAAGCTGAGGTGAAAAACTGCTGTGACTACTGCGGTATTTCCAAAGAAGATTATAAAAAAAGACGAGCAAGACAATCAATTTTCGACTATAATTGGGAAGCAGAGTTACAATTGCTCTTTGGTATGAGAGAACGGAGGAATGATGAACATTCAAAGGCGTAGTATTGAAGACATAGGTCCGAAAGAAATACGGCTTAACCTCTATATAACACAATTAATAATAATAGGTGTTGGCTGCGCATCAGCCTGTATATTATTTCCAAATAGGGATGAATTTTATGATATGTGGAAATGGGAACCTGTTTCCATCCTTATAATAGGCAGTGGAGTTGCGGGTGGTGTCATCTTATTTGATTATATTGCAATGCAAGTGTTCCCAGAATCGTGGTTTGATGATGGTGGAATTAATGAGCGGATGTTCCAAGGGATTTCTGTCATACAATTATTAGTTATTACGTTTGTTATTGGATTTGCTGAAGAATTTTTATTTCGGGGTGTGTTACAGACGCATTTCGGACTTGTAATTGCGAGCCTTATTTTTGCTGTTTTACATATTCGATATGTGATGAAGCCATTCTTATTTTGCTTTGTATGTATGATTAGTTTTGTATTTGGATATGTGTTTCAATGGACAGGAAATTTGTTTATAACAATTTTTGCACACTTTCTTGTTGATTTTATAATGGGACTTCAATTAAGAAAATAAATGAAAGGTGGTGGTGAACAGCATGAGGAAACAAATTCCCGATTTTGAAGAAGAATTGGAAGAAGAACAAACAGAAGAAGGTTTACCGCCGCGAAGTGAGGTTCATAGAAATAAAGAAAAGAAAAAATCTAAATTTAAGATTAACCACTTTTTTGTTCGAGTTTTAACATTTTTATTTATTTTGTTACCACTTAGTATTTTATGGTATACGGATAAGTATATCGAAGTAAAAAGTGCAAAAGAGAATGATGTCCCTGGAACAAATGCGTTTGAAGTGATTTTTTTCGATTCAAATAAACATGGTGAAGGAAAAAAGAAGCAGTCAGAAAAATTTGAAACGCATATTGTAAAAGAAGGTGAGACATTTGAAAGTATTGGGAAACAGTATTTTCCCAATGAAGATGGGGCTACAATCATTAAAAGTTATAACAATTTACAAGACAATCAGTTAGAAGTGGGAAAAGAATTGAAAATTCCTGTCAAAAAGAAAACGGAGAAGGAATAGTAGCTGTAAAATAATTTTTATATGAGTGATTGAAAAGGTGAATGAAGTCTTTTGTATCGGATGAGATTTTATCCATCTTTATTGCAATATAGCTTGATAAAATTACATATTGTTGAGAGGGAAGTTGAGAAAAATATATGTTGTGGATTTTAGGTGGCACGTTCATATGTATTGGCTTTATTTGTCTTTTTATGATGTATAGAGAAGCATTGCGTAATACATTGCTAGAACACACTTTATCATTTGTAAATTTCCCGGAAAGCTTTGGAAAGGTCAGAATATTTTTCATTTCAGATATTCATAGGAGAATTGTTTCGCCTTCTTTAATTGAAAATGTAAAAGGAAAAGCTGATTTTGTTATTATTGGCGGTGATTTAGCTGAGAAAGGTGTATCGTTATCACAAATTGCTGCTAATGTTCAAACATTAAGTAAAATTGGTCCTATATATTTTGTATGGGGAAATAATGATTATGAAATTGACTATCATGAACTAGATGCGTTATTACTAGAACATGGTGTGAAAATTTTAGATAATACAAGAGTGCTGTTTGAATCAGATTCTGGCGACAAGCTTTGCTTATTAGGGGTGGATGATGTTGGATTAGAACGGGATCGTTTAGACTTGGCACTAGCAGATTGTCAAGAAAATGGCTTTCGTATTCTTATTAGTCACAACCCTGTTATTGTAAACAAAATGTCTGGACAAGAACAAATTTCCCTCGTATTAAGTGGTCATACCCATGGGGGACAAATTCGTCTATTTCATTTTAAACGATATCTAAAAGGCGGCGTATATAAGTATCCGAATACAACTTTATTTGTGAGTAATGGGTATGGAACGACATTGATACCACTACGTTTTCGAGCTCCAGCCCAAACGCACTTAATTACGTTGCAAGGAAAAAAATAAGAGATGTTCGGTTTAAAGGTGGGAAAACATGCCAACTTTAAAAGGAAAATATAATATAAAAGCAGTTTCGAATATGCTTGGAATTCAGCCAAGTACGCTGCGGGCTTGGGAGAGACGATATCATATTATTGCTCCAAAGCGCAATGATGCTGGGCATCGCCTATATACAGAAGAGCATGTGAGAATTTTAAAATGGTTAATGCATAAAGTGAATGAAGGATTTACAATTGGTCAAGCAGTCCAGTTATTAGAAAGCAATCGATTGCAAAATCACAATTTAGTTGAAGTAGCGTACAGTACAGAAGTGTTTTTAGTAGACGATATCCTTCATTATTTGTTAAAATTTGATGAAAAACATGCCCGTGAATTATTAAACGAGGCATTTGTTATTTATACAACAGAAAAAGTAATCACTCATATATTTGTTAAGATTATTGATAAATTGGAGACTATGCGGAGAAATGATGAGATAACAGCTGTACAAGAGCGGTATATAGATTCATTTTTATGTTCACGCATTGGAATGATTTATCATAATACGCATACTAATTTTATTTTGCCAAAAGCTTTGGCTATATGCGCACCAGGAGAATTGAATACATTAAACCTTTTTGTTTTCACAATATATTTACGTTTGAAAGGCTATCAAGCAACATATTTTGGGACAGGCCTAGAGGAAGATGAGATTCATACAGTTATTAAGCAATTTGCACCCAAATATGTGTTTATATCATGTTCAAAAGAGCGATATTTGAAAGGCGCACTAAATTTGATTAAGAAGTTGCAAAGTCAGAATTCAAAGATCTGCATAGGGCTTGTTGGATTTGCAAGTGAGTTTGTTTCAGATGAAGACAAGATCGGACTTCAAAATGTGTTCATTGGTGATACAAAAAAAGAATGGGATAAATGGTTAAATACGTCGGAATAGTTGTTCGAAAAGAACCATCTATTTTCTATTTCATATAATAAAAATTAGATACAACGGTTACGTAGGGAGGTTACAAGATGAGGCTGGAACGTTTAAATTATAATAAAATCAAAATTTTCCTAACGTTTGACGATTTATCTGAACGAGGATTGACGAAGGAGGATTTATGGAAAAATGCTCCGAAAGTGCAACAGTTATTTCGCGATATGATGCAAGAAGCAAATAAAGAACTTGGATTTGAAGCGGATGGTCCAATTGCGGTTGAAGTTTTTTCTTTACAAGCACAAGGAATGGTTGTAATTGTCACAAAAGAAAATCACGAAACCGATACAGAAGATGAGTTTCGTGATGAGTTTATTGAGATGCAAGTAACTCTAGATGAGAGTGAACATATATTGTATGAATTTGCAACGTTTGAAGATGTGATTACGTTGGCAAATCGTTTGTATAATCTCGGTGTAACCGGAGGGAAACTTTACACATGGGATGGGCGTTTTTATCTTTGGATGGAAGAAGAAACACCATTATTAAAGGCAGATATTATTGCGATTTTAGCAGAATACGGTAATTCTTCTACAGCAACAATTTATCGTATTATGGAATATGGAAAAGAATTAATGGATTCTCAAGCAATTCAGCAAATATACAAGTATTTTGTCTTAAAACAAAACCTCAGCTAGTAGAAATAGCTTGAGGTTTTGTTAGTATTTCGCGATATTAGAGAGACTAAAATACATTGTGATATAAAAAACATTTAAATATTTAAGTATTTTACTTTTCTAAAAGCAATAAAAGGACTATAATAATAGTGAAAACGCTTGCAATAAAGAATAGTTTGTATACATTTGTTAGCGTTTTCTATTGCATTCCAAATTTAACGGTGTATACTAGGCAATGAAGGTTTACTAAACAAGTGAAATTACAGGGGGTTTACTTACTATGGTAGCCGAAAAGGGAGCTCAAACACAAACACAACAAAGGGAGCAACATTTTGAATTGTTGAATTCAACTCAAATTGTTATTAACGAAGCCCTAGAAAAGTTGGGTTATCCAAACGAGGTATATGAATTACTGAAAGAACCAATTCGTATGATGACAGTGAAAATTCCAGTTCGTATGGATGACGGGACTGTTAAAATATTTACAGGATATCGCGCACAGCACAATGATGCTGTTGGTCCAACGAAAGGTGGAATTCGCTTCCATCCAAACGTAACAGAAAACGAAGTGAAAGCACTTTCTATTTGGATGAGTTTAAAATGTGGTATTGTTGATTTACCATATGGTGGAGGTAAAGGTGGTATCATTTGTGATCCACGTGAAATGTCTTTCCGTGAATTAGAAAGATTAAGCCGTGGATATGTACGAGCAATTAGCCAGATTGTTGGTCCAACAAAAGATATTCCTGCTCCAGATGTATTTACAAACTCACAAATTATGGCATGGATGATGGATGAATATAGCCGCATCGATGAATTTAATTCACCTGGATTTATTACAGGTAAACCGCTTGTATTAGGTGGATCTCACGGGCGTGAAACAGCAACTGCAAAAGGTGTAACAATCTGTATTCGCGAAGCTGCGAAAAAACGCGGTATCGATATTAAAGGCGCTCGCGTTGTTGTCCAAGGGTTTGGGAACGCTGGTAGCTTCTTAGCTAAATTTATGCATGATGCCGGTGCAAAAGTAATTGCGATTTCTGATGCTTACGGTGCACTACATGATCCAAATGGATTGGATATCGACTACTTACTAGATCGTCGTGACAGCTTCGGAACAGTAACGAAATTGTTTAACAATACAATTTCAAACAAAGAGCTATTAGAACTTGATTGTGATATTTTAGTTCCAGCTGCAATCGAGAACCAAATTACAGAAGAGAATGCTGCGGATATTAAAGCGAAAATTGTTGTAGAAGCAGCAAATGGTCCAACTACATTAGAAGCAACTAAAATTTTAACAGAACGCGGTATTTTACTTGTTCCTGATGTATTAGCAAGTGCTGGTGGTGTTACTGTATCTTACTTCGAATGGGTACAAAATAACCAAGGTTACTACTGGTCAGAAGAAGAAGTAGAACAACGTTTAGAAAAAGTAATGGTAAGATCATTCGATTCTATTTACGAAACATCACAAGTTCGTAAAGTGAACATGCGTTTAGCAGCCTATATGGTTGGTGTACGTAAAATGGCAGAAGCTAGCCGCTTTAGAGGCTGGGTATAATAGAATAAAGAGTTTAGAGAGAACGTGGTTTCCTTCAAGGAAACCACGTTTTTTTATCATTTTAACCGAGAAGACCCCCTCCTCTAAACGAAGTGAAGGTGGGGAATGAATCGGTTTTTTCTTTTTAAAGAAAACGTCTTTTTTGTAGAACGTATGTTTGTTTTGTTGTATAATGATCTTATCAAATAAAATGAGGTGAAAACAGGTGAAGAAAGCGTATTTTTCGAAACGGATCTATAAGACAGGTTTACCCCATGAGATGGTAGATGCAGTCACACAGACAATCGAAACATTTAATCGGGCGAAACGATTTGCATTTCGAACGATCGTTCAGGAAAAACGTTGGAACCGCAAGATGCATGCGGATAGTCTTCATCTTGTTCTCAAGCGGAACTATCAATTGAATGATTACTATGCAAACAGTGCAGTGCAAGAAGCAAGGGCGTTGTTTACAGGTTTAATGGCGTTACAAAAACGATATGAGAAACAAACGCAAGAGAAGCTAAAGAAACTCAAGAAAAAGTTGAAACAAGAACGGACAAACCTTCGTAAAATCAAACAAAGTTGTGTGAAAGGAAAGCTGACGTTTCCAAAAAACACTCGCTTCGCGAAGCACAACAACCTCATTTCCTTATCCCGTAAAAAAGACACATTGATTTGGCTGAATGAATATCTGTTTGAGCACCAATACTTAGATGTTCAAATCAAAAGGATTCAGGCGAAAATCGGCCTTTTAACCCACAGACAATACCGTTTAACGCAGAAACTTACAACATATAAAATGAATGTTCCAAGCTCAGTATTTGGAAGCAAAAAACTGTTTCGCTCTCAATTTACCATCGATGAGTTTGTACGTAACCACGACAAATGGAAAGCATTATTTTCCCGTGCTCGAAATAAACAACTGATACTATCTGGCCGTAAAGATGCCAAACATGGGAATTTTGTGTTTCAGTATGTGCCTGAGACAAAGGGATTATGGATGACGACAAGTTCCGGAAAAACACTTATGTTTCCAGCTGTTACGTTCCCGTATGGACAAGAAGTCATTGAGAAAGTAATCACAACCCAATTACAGTGTAAGCATAAGAAAAAGCATGGCAAACCGATTGCATGGTCTGTGGAAGACTATGGTCCGTATTGTATTGTGAAATGTTTAGTCGATGTGCCCGAAAACCCTCATACGAATTACAGTAGATCAGACGGCGCGATTGGTGTAGATTGTAATCTCGAGCATTTTGCGTGGGCGAATGTAACAAAGGATGGGAATTATAAAGGAAGCGGTTCCCTCCATTTTTCGATTCTAGGTAAATCCACCGGACAAATCACAAAGATCATCGAAGTGGAGGCGATTCGCTTAGTGGACTTAGCGGAGCGGTATAATAAGCCGATTGTCATCGAGAAGTTAGATACAACCCAATCGAAAACAGGGTATCGTTATGGAAATAAACGAGCAAATCGAATGAAGAGTATGTTTGCGTATGAGAAAATGACAAGCGCAATTCTGGGTCGTGCGGATAAAAGGGGGGTGGCTGTTTTTCAAGTGAATCCCGCCTACACTTCGATCTCAGGGAAAATGAAGTATATGCGGAAATTTGGTATCTCTATTAAAGTGGTTCAGTTAAATAATTACTGTTAATAGGTGTAATATTGTTAAAAATGGATGCTCGATTACAAAAAAACAAAAAAGAACATTTGTTCTATTAGAACGTTTGTGCTATACTCTCTTTAGATAAACAAAACGGAAACAAGATAAGGAGAGATTAATAATGAAAATGACAGCAGACCAAAGATTTATGATGCCAACAGATGTTATGGAACGGGTAGAGGTTTTACGGAAAAAACATGTGAAACGTTCATCTTTGTTACAATCCGTAAATAAATTTTTCGGTTTAGATACAAAAGAAGATCGTGTTTGGTTTTATGGGTTTTATGGAACTGCTGTAAGTATTTTACTATTTATGGTATTTACTTCAAATATTTTCGATTTTCTCTTTGCGTAAGAAATGTGCTATATAGATATCGAGGTTGAATACATATATAAGGAAGAAAGGTAATTTTCTAGAGCGGAGTTGATAAATATGGTGATGTTCCCTATAGAGCGAAATTATATTGGGTACGGAAGCTCACGACCAGGAATCCGCCTTTCGAAGGTGAGGTTTATTGTAAGTCATGATACAGGGAATCCTGGCAGCAATGCGATAGGAAATCGTGATTACTTTAACGAAATACAACCAAAAGCATCGGCGCATACTTTTGTAGATGATACAACCATTTTAGAAATTATCCCAATTGATGAGGTAGCGTATCATGTAAGATATAATGTACCAACAGACAATGATTTGTTTGGTTATGATGCGAACAAAGCGGCAATTGGTGTTGAAATGTGTTACGGAGGTAGTATTAATTTTTGGGATTCTTACACGCGATTTACATGGTACCATGCCTATTTATGTCATACATTCAATTTGAATCCTAAAACAGATATTGTATCTCATAAAAAACTCGATCCGAAGAGAAAGATTGATCCAGAAAATGTATTGGGACAACAAGGAATCCGATTTAGACAATTTTTAGCGGACGTCTATCGAATGTATGTATCGTTTAGATGACAAATATATGAAAAATGAATACAATAAAGATAGGTGCCTACTGCTGAAAGTAGGTTTTTTCTTGTTTTGTAATAAATAGAGATTGAGGCAGAAGACTAGGAGTGAACCAAGTATGCAAAAAGAAACAGCTATTATAATCGGGGGCGGACCGTGTGGATTAGCAGCAGCGATTTCACTGCAGCAACAGGGAATCAATCCACTAGTAATTGAAAAAGGAAATATTGTGAATGCGATTTATCATTATCCGACTCATCAAACGTTTTTTTCCTCTAGTGAAAAGTTAGAGATTGGTGATGTTGCTTTTATTACAGAAAACCGCAAGCCAGTTCGTAATCAAGCGCTTGCGTATTATCGTGAAGTGGTAAAGCGTAAAGGTGTACGAGTAAATGCATTTGAACGCGTAGAACAAGTGCAAAAAGATGGGGACTTCTTTAGAGTAAGTACGACGAAGCGTGATGGGAATACGGAAACATACGCTGCGAAATATATCGTAGTGGCAACGGGATATTATGATAATCCAAACTATATGAACGTTCCTGGAGAAAAATTGGAGAAAGTATCTCATTATTTTAAAGAAGGACATCCTTATTTTGACCGAGATGTAGTTGTAATAGGAGGGAAAAATTCAAGTGTAGATGCTGCGCTCGAACTTGTAAAAGCTGGAGCACGTGTAACGGTGTTATATCGCGGGGGAGAATATTCGCAGAGTATTAAGCCGTGGATTTTACCTGAATTTGAAGCGTTAGTGCGTAATGGCACGATTCAAATTCAGTTTCATGCTCACGTAAAAGAAATTACCGAACATACACTTACGTATACAAGTAACGGAGAGTCATTTACGATTCAAAATGATTTTGTGTTTGCGATGACGGGGTACCATCCAGATCATAGTTTCTTAACAAAAATAGGAGTAGAAATTGATAAAGAAACAGGGCGCCCAATGTATACAGAAGAAACAATGGAAACGAATGTGGAGAATATCTTTATTGCGGGTGTTATTGCAGCTGGAAATAATGCGAATGAAATTTTTATTGAGAATGGAAGATTTCATGGTGGAGCAATTACACAAACAGTTGTATCAAGAGAACAAAAATAAGCTGTCGAATTTTTCGACAGCTTATTTTTTAATTGTGCATAAACATTTGCTGGATTTTATCTTTAGAATGAGTACATTCTAAAGCAACAAGTAGTTTAATACGAGCTTTTTGGGCATTTAAACCGTATGTGAAAACAATTCCCATATCTTTTAATTGTTTTCCTCCACCCTCATAGGAATATACGTCTTGGACAATTCCATTAAAGCAGCGGGAAACGAGAACAATTGGAATTCCTTTAATTATTAAGCGCTGTAAACTAGAAAGCGTTCGTGGTGGTAAATTACCTTGACCAAGTGCTTCGATTACAATCCCATCGACCGGTAGGTTTTCAATTGCTGCTAATAATGTATCATCCATACCAGCGTATGCCTTTAACACAACAACATTTTTAGAAATTTGCCCAACCATGTATGTTTCATGATGGACGAGAGCGTGATGGAAGACAACGCCGCGTTTTGTCACCATACCGATTGGTCCGTATTGAGGGCTTTGGAATGTTGCAACATTACTTGTATGTGTTTTTGTTACATTTGTTGCACAGTGAATTTCGTCGTTTAACACGACAAGAACACCTTTTCCAAGCGCTTCGCTGCTACTTGCAACCTTTACAGCTGATAAAAAGTTATATAAGCCGTCAGCACCCAATTCATTGCTAGAGCGCATTGCACCTGTTACAACGATTGGAATGTTCGCTTGTACAGTTAAATCTAAAAAGTATGCGGTTTCCTCTAATGTATCTGTACCATGTGTAATGACAACACCATGGATATCTTCATGTTTTACTCTTTCGTCAATGATGATTTGTAATTGTAACATCTCGCTAGGAGTCATATGAGGAGATGGAAGATGAAAGACATCTTCAACAATTAAATCAATATCATCCGTTAAATTTGGAATGAATTTTAAAAGAGGATTTTGTTCCCCTGGTTGTACAACCCCAGTTTCTTTATCTTCCTCCATTGCGATTGTTCCACCTGTGTGTAAAACTAGGATTTTTTTCAATGCTTATACCCCTTTCTAGTCAAAAAATACATTTAGAACATACCATGTTTTTACTAGATTCGACAATGGAAATGTATAAAAGTTTGTATTAGAAATGAAAATAAAGTTGACTACTTTATATTGGAAATAATTAAAGGGAATGGATTCTTAATTTTTTTATTGTGAGTTGTTAGAATGAGTGAGAAAAATGAAAAGAGGATATTTCTTTGAAAAAAATTGAGGGAGCTTTAATTCGTATATTATTGATTCAATTTATTTGTCTCTGCATTATTCAATTGCTTTTCATGCAAGAATCCACAGTGAAATATTTATCAAAAATCGTTTATTATGAAGGAGTTACAAGTGAAAATATAACTGATATTTTACAAGTCAATAAGTAGTTTTCATTTTCTTCTAGTGAGGATTGTGCTACAATAATTGAGGATTTAATCGGTATGAAACAAGTATAGAGAAGCAGGGGATTTGTACCTGCTTTTCATTTTGTTTTATAAGTGAAAAAAATGAGGTGTTACAGTGGATAAACGAATTTCAATTGCGATAGATGGTCCAGCAGCTGCTGGAAAAAGCACAGTTGCAAAGGTTGTTGCGAAAGAACTTTCTTATGTCTATATTGACACAGGTGCAATGTATCGTACGCTTACATACGCTGCGCTGGAACAAAATGTAGATATTGAAAATGAAGAAAGTTTAATGGAAGTTTTAAAAAATGTGAATATTGATTTTCAGCAAGGTGAAAATACACAACTAGTTTTCTTAAACGGCAAGGATGTATCTGAAGCGATTCGTACACCGAATGTAACAAATCGCGTATCAATTGTTGCCAAGCATCGTCTTGTTCGCGAAGAGATGGTGCGCCGCCAACAAGCTCTAGCAGAAAAGGGCGGGGTGGTAATGGATGGTCGTGATATTGGTACGCATGTGCTACCTAATGCGGAAGTGAAGATTTTTATGCTTGCTTCTGTTCAAGAGAGAGCGGAGCGTAGACACCTTGAAAATACGAAGAAAGGCTTCGCTTCTAGTTTGGAGCAATTGAAAAAAGAAATTGCCAAGCGTGATAAATTAGATTCAGAGCGCGAAGTTTCTCCGTTAAAAAAAGCGGATGATGCATTGGAGTTAGATACAACTTCTTTATCAATTGAAGAAGTTGTCCAAAGAATTATGGATATTGTTTCTGGAGCGTTTGCAAAATAAAGAAAGAGGGAATCCTCTTTCTTTTTTTATTTTAAAAATATTGGTATAACAGAGAATAGTGAAACACTTTCCTTGACAAATAAGTCAATTTGTAAGAAGTTAGTAAAAGAAGAGGAACTGTCAGAATATATTCGCTATTATATTTTAAAACATACTTTATTCAAGGAGATTTTGCTGTATACTATTTATATAGGCTTCTATATCTTCTATGAAGTGTATAGCAAAAAATAGGTTGTTGTATGTATTGGAAGCGAGTATATGCTAAAAATTTCTTATAACATGCAAATGAAAACATTTGTTTTCATTTCGTATATACATAAAAAAGCTTTGTCAATTCTGTAGGGAGGTATTTCCATGGTAGAAAAAATGAATGAAGAAGTTGTGGATTCAAAAGCATTACAAGTGGGTGACGTTGTTACAGGTTCTGTAACAAAGGTTGAAGAAAAACAAGTTCTTGTAAATGTTGGATACAAAACAGATGGCGTTATTCCGATTAGTGAATTAGCTAACGTTCATATTGAAAAAGCGAGCGATGTTGTAAAATTAGATCAAAATCTTGAATTAAAAGTTATTAAATTAGAAGATGATGATCTTGTATTATCGAAACGTGCTGTTGATGCAGAAAAAGCATGGGTAGAGTTGCAAGAAAAATTCACTTCAGGTGAGGTTTTTGATGTTACTGTAAAAGATATTGTGAATGGTGGTTTAGTTGTGGATCTTGGTGTCCGTGGATTTATTCCAGCTTCACTTGTAGAAATGCACTATGTAGAAGATTTTACTGATTATAAAGGAAAAACATTAGCGGTGAAAATTGTTGAATTAGATCGTGAAAAAAATCGTGTTATTCTTTCACATAAAGCAGTTGTAGAACAAGAATTAGAATCAAAGAAAAAAGAAGCGATTTCTTCTTTAAAAGAAGGAGACGTTGTGGAAGGTACAGTTCAGCGATTAACTGACTTTGGTGCTTTTGTGAATGTTGGTGATGTAGATGGTTTAGTACACATTTCACAAATTTCTCATGACCGCGTTGAACAGCCTTCTGATGTGTTAACACAAGGACAAAGTGTAAAAGTCAAAGTATTATCGGTTGATGCAGATACGCAGCGTATTTCTTTATCGATTAAAGCGGCTCAGCCAGGACCTTGGGAAAACGTTTCTGCTGAAGTTAAAGCGGGTGATATTCGAGAAGGTATAGTGAAACGAATTGTTACATTTGGTGCTTTCGTTGAAATTTTACCAGGTGTAGAAGGACTTGTGCATGTATCACAAATTGCAAATCGTCACGTAAAAAATCCAAATGAAGTATTAGAAATGGGACAAGAAGTGAAAGTGAAAGTACTTGAAGTACATGCAGCAGAAAAACGCATTTCTTTAAGTATAAAAGAAGCTGTTGAAGAAAATAATGAAACAGAAGATTATAGCCAATATGAGCCGACTTCCGAGTCTGCAACTTTCCAATTTAGTGATATTATTGGTGAACAACTGAAAAAATTAAAGAAATAAAGAGGGGTACAAGTGGTAAGGGCAAAACGAAAATTAGAACATATTGAATACGCTCTTTCCACCGGACAGTCTCGTATACATGGCTTTCATGACATTGCTTTTGTCCATCAAAGCTTGCCAAATTCAAGTTATGAAAGCATTACATTTGAAACGGAAATCGGCGAACTTTCATTAAGTTCGCCGATTTTTATCAATGCGATGACTGGTGGTGGTGGAGATCACACATTACATATTAATGAACAGTTAGCACACGTGGCTAAGCATCACAACCTTGCGATGGCTGTTGGTTCTCAAATGGCTGCGTTAAAAGATGAAACAGAAGCATCTTCTTATCGAATTGTTCGAAAGGTAAATCCAAATGGAATCGTTTTTGCAAATTTGGGTAGTGAAGCGAGCGTTGAACAGGCAAAACGAGCGGTTGATATGGTTGAAGCGAATGCTTTGCAAATTCATTTGAATGTCATTCAAGAACTAACGATGCCAGAAGGTGATCGGGATTTTACAGGCGTATTAGAGCGGATTGAACAAATTGTTACAAGTTCTCCGGTTCCAGTTATAGTAAAAGAAGTAGGTTTTGGTATGAGTAAAGAAACGGTACAGCAGCTAACTAATGTTGGTGTTACGGCTGTAGATGTTGGTGGTTATGGTGGCACAAATTTTGCTGCAGTTGAAAATGAGCGAAGGAAGCGAATGCTTTCTTATTTTAACGATTGGGGCATTCAGACGGCAGCTTCAATCATAGAAGCATCCTCTACAAATAAAAACCTCTCTCTTATTGCATCTGGTGGTATACAAACTGCACTGGATATAGCAAAAGCGATTGCCCTGGGGGCACAGGCGACTGCTTTTGCCGGATATTTTTTACGTATATTGATGAATGATGGTACCCAGAAATTAATGGATGAAATAGAACTTTTACATACAGATTTACAATTTATAATGACGGCTCTTGGAGCGAGAACACTCTCTGAGCTTCAGCGAGTGCCGCTTATTGTGAAGGGTGACACGTATCATTGGTTATCGCAACGTGGGATTGATACGATGCGCTATAGCAATAGGTAATGTTTTTTAAGTTTTTTTGCAGGTTATTTATAAATCAGAATAAGATAAGAAAAAAAAATCAACCGTTCGGTTGATTTTTTTTTGTACCCGCCTTGTACAATGAAGAGGAAAGGGGAAGATGGAATGAAATGAATAAGATTATTGAAGTGGATAAAGTAACGAAGTGCTATGAAACTTTTAAAGCACTATCTAATATTTCATTTTCTGTATGGGAAGGTGAAATTCTATGTTTTCTTGGTCCGAATGGAGCTGGGAAAAGTACTCTCATTATTAATATATATACTAAGCTCCAAGTTTCTAATCGTGTAGAAGCAATAAAGAAAGCGTTGGAAAATGGATTAATAACATAATGAATTGTGGGGAAATGAAAAAACAGCCGATGTCGGCTGTTTTTTCATTTTGTTTAATGCTGATTTTGCTTGCGAGCTTGTTCTGGTGTATCAAGACTCGTTGCTCCAGGATATTGCAGCGATTGGTCGCGGTCAGACTCGACACTGCGCGACTGTTTTAGTTTCTTTTCTTGGCGGTCTTTTCCCATCGTTATCTACACCTCCTTAATAGAAAGTGTTGCTGTTATAAGAAAAACTATGCAAAAAGAAGAAAAGGATTAGTTTTTATAAAAAGTTCCCATAATGGAAATGATAGGAGGAGAAAATATGGATGGAAGTTATTTTTATTTTTTAGCGTGGGTGGGCTGGGTTGTTACAACGTTTTTTTTGAAAAAAGATGAAATTCGTTGGAAAGTTAGTGCTGCTATATTAATATTTATTATTTGTTCACAGATAACGGTATCTATTGCTTCTTTCACTGTATCAATAAACGCTCTTATACTCGGTATTATTTCCTTTTTGGGGATTGCTCTATATTCTGTGTGGAAAAAAATGTATGCCTTATTGTCGGCACTTATCATTGCTATGCTATATACAAGCTTTCATTTATTAGAGGTGTATGATCCGATTTGGATTGTTATTGATAGAATTTTTATGTTAAGCGGTACTCTTGTATATGCATCAATTTTATTACATCGAGATCGTCTATTGCGTCTATGTTCTTTATATGCCGGAGCACTACAAGGAGAAATATTGGTAACATTTATTTTTCGCAGGCTTCATTTCCCATACGAATTTGGTGGTTTGACATTCTTTGATATCATTGCTGTTTCTACACTACTGGTTATGATGATGTCTTATATCGCAAAATTATCGGCGTATAGAGGACAATTTAGAAAAAAACATGTAAAAGAAAGGCAAGGGTAATACATGACTGAATATACACCAGCCATTTTATGTGGCGTCATTGCTGGAACAGTAACGCGAATTTTGATGCTTCGTACAGATACGAGGCAGTATCCGACACGTTTACATGGAAAAATCATTCACATTGCTATGGGATTAATTGCAGCAGCTTTAGGAGCAATTGCTATTCCATCCATTTTGAAGAAGGATTTTTCAGCGATTACTTTCTTAACATTAGCTGCGTCTCAATTTCGAGATGTTCGAAATATGGAAAGGAATACACTGCAGCAATTAGATGGGTATGAGCTTGTACCGCGTGGAAACACATATATTGAGGGGATAGCTCTTGTATTTGAAAGTCGCAACTATTTAGCGATGTTAACAGCATTTGTGACAACATTTACATATATAGGGTTTCATTCGTGGATAGCTGGTGTAGTTGCTGGCACAGCGGGATTCTTTATTGCCAAAATATTGATGTCTGGTAAAAGGTTACATGATCTTGTAGACATTGAGCATGTTCCTCTCCACTTTGAGGGAGCAGGACTATATATTGATAATATTTATATTATGAATATTGGATTGCCCGCAAGGCAAGAAGAAATTATGAAGTATGGAATGGGCTTTATTTTAAAGCCTAAGTCTATTGACGCAAGAGTAACAATCTCCAATCTTGGACAACGACAAGCAATCTTGCATGATGTATCGGTTGCATTAGGCATATTTAGAGATTCTGGAACCCCGGCGTTAGTCCCCTTAGCTAAGCGCGATTTAGAAGATGGAAGAGTAGGGGTATTTGTACTCCCGCAAGATCAAGATGTAAAAAAAGCGATTGCAGTAATAGGGAATGTACCAACATTAGAAAGTGCGGTTCATATGTCATCAGAGGCCCCAAAAGGAAGGGGAGATATACAATGATGTTAGAAAGCTATATTCTTGCTGTAATTACAACGACGCCAGAAAAGTTTGCTGGGGGAGCACCTTTATTTACTTGTGACTCAAAAGAAGAAATGGAATTTGTAGCAAATAATTTAGAAGCGATTTTAGACGGTATTGCACACCGCTTACAAGAGAATGTATATATTATTGTGAAACATTAGTAACGTGTGTTATAATATGAGATGTTTTGATACGATGAGAAATATTCTGGAATGCAAATCCCTTCTTGCACAAAGAAGGGTTTTTTACATAATAAACAGAAGCAAGTTGAAAGGATGAAATTATATGCCGAAACCAGTAGTGGCAATAGTAGGACGCCCGAACGTAGGGAAATCTACTATTTTCAATAGAATTGTTGGAGAGAGAGTTTCAATTGTAGAAGATATCCCAGGCGTAACGCGAGATCGTATTTATAGTGCGGGAGAATGGTTAAATCATGAATTTAACATTATTGATACAGGTGGAATTGATATTGGAGACGAGCCGTTTTTGACACAAATTCGTCAACAAGCGGAAGTTGCGATTGATGAAGCGGATGTTATCATTTTTATGACAAATGGCCGTGATGGTGTAACAGCTGCAGATGAAGAAGTAGCAAAGATTTTATATCGTTCTAAAAAGCCGGTTGTACTAGCGGTGAATAAGGTTGATAATCCAGAGATGCGTAATGATATTTATGATTTCTATGCATTAGGATTTGGTGAGCCATTCCCAATTTCAGGTACACACGGATTAGGTTTAGGTGATTTATTAGATGAAGCAGCAAAGCATTTCCCTAAGATTGAAGAAGAGGCATATGATGACGAAACAATTCGTTTCTCATTAATTGGGCGTCCAAATGTAGGGAAATCATCACTTGTAAATGCATTGCTTGGTCAAGAGCGTGTAATTGTAAGTAACGTAGCAGGAACGACCCGTGATGCTGTTGATACACCATATAGTAAAGATGGTCAAGATTACGTTATTATTGATACAGCGGGGATGCGTAAAAAAGGGAAAGTATACGAGAGTACTGAAAAGTATAGTGTACTTCGTGCATTGAGAGCGATTGAACGATCTGACGTTGTTTTAGTCGTTTTAGATGGTGAAGAAGGAATTATTGAACAAGATAAAAAAATTGCTGGTTATGCACATGACTCAGGACGAGCAGTTATTATCGTTGTGAATAAGTGGGACGCAGTAAAAAAAGATGAAAAGACAATGAAGGCATTTGAAGAAAATATTCGTGCGCACTTCCAATTCTTGGATTATGCACCGATTGTATTCTTATCTGCGAAAACGAAAAAACGTACACAGACATTATTACCAGTTATTAATGAAGTTAATGAAAGTCATAGTATTCGTGTACAAACAAACGTATTAAACGACGTGATTATGGATGCTGTTGCAATGAATCCAACACCAACGCATAATGGACAACGTTTGAAAATCTTCTACGCAACGCAAGTCGCGGTGAAACCACCAACATTTGTTGTATTTGTAAATGATCCAGAATTAATGCACTTTTCATATGAGCGCTTCTTAAAGAATCGTTTGCGTGAGTCGTTTGGCTTCGTAGGAACGCCAATCCGAATTATTTCTAGAGCAAGAGACTAATGGAGAGGATGTGATTTTATGAAAAAAATCACAGTAGTAGGAGCAGGTAGCTGGGGCACAGCGTTAGCGATGGTATTAGCTGACAATGGTCATGATGTACGTATTTGGGGAAATCGTTCTGAGCTCATGGATGAAATCAATATGAAACATGAGAACAGCCGGTATCTCCCAGGAATTACATTGCCAAGCACAATCGTAGCCTACTCTTCTTTAGAAGAGGCATTAGTAGATGTAGATACAGTACTTTTAGTCGTGCCAACGAAAGCGTACCGGGAAGTATTGCAAAATATGAAAGAAATTGTTTCACAGCCAATTACTTGGATTCATGCAAGTAAAGGGATTGAACCGGGAACTTCAAAACGTATTTCAGAAATGATTGAAGAAGAAATTCCAGCGCATCTTATTCGTGATGTTGTTGTCCTATCAGGACCAAGCCATGCGGAAGAGGTAGGGCTTCGTCAAGCGACAACTGTTACTTCAGCTGCTAAACGTATGGAATCAGCTGAAGAAGTACAAGACTTGTTTATGAATAGTTATTTCCGAGTATATACGAATCCTGATATTGTCGGAGTAGAGCTCGGTGGGGCATTAAAAAATATTATTGCACTAGCCGCGGGTATAACGGATGGCCTTGGATTAGGTGATAATGCAAAAGCAGCTCTTATGACACGTGGTTTAACGGAAATCGCTCGTTTAGGAAGAAAGATGGGTGGTAATCCATTAACATTTGCTGGTTTAACGGGAATGGGTGACTTGATTGTAACTTGTACAAGTGTCCATAGCCGAAATTGGCGTGCGGGAAATATGCTTGGAAAAGGATATTCATTAGAAGAAGTATTAGATAGTATGGGTATGGTAGTTGAAGGTGTACGAACAACGAAAGCTGCATATGAGATGGCTGAGAAAATGAAAGTTGAAATGCCAATTACGGCAGCGTTATATGATGTACTATTCAATGGAAATAATGTGAAAGATGCAGTAGGGTCATTGATGGGGCGTGTTCGTAAACATGAAGTTGAAGCGATACCTGATTTATTGTAAATAAAAGCTGTATGCGTGAAAAAAGCACGTATACAGCTTTTTGTTTTTCTGGGTTTTTTCACCATTTATTTCTTTTTGCATACGATGGATTGTAACTTGAAGAGAGGGTGAAGAAAATGGATAATAACATTTTCAATAATATTGAAAAAGAAGCGAAAGTAAATAAAGACGATATTTTTAAATTAGCATCATCTGTACAAAATGCAAATTTACGCGATGAGAAAGTACTACGTCAATTAATCCATCAGGTCGCAGTAATGGCAGGGCGAGAGGTACCAAAAGAGCAAGAAGATCAAATTGTAAAAGCGATTATTAATAATAATATGCCAACAGACTTTAGCTCGTTAAGTAAAATGTTTAAAAAATAAAGCATGCGAAACAAAGGGTTCGAGGATTGCATACGATAGCTATGAAGAAATGGGATTGGGGCTGTTTGTGGGCGTATTTGGTCAACCGAAGCGAAGATGATACATTCGCTTCGGTTTTATTTTTGTTTTTTTATTTACATTTTGATTTTTCAATATATAATTCACCATTATGAAGAACGAAAGGTGACCTACACTCATTTTATCTATTTGTTTTCACTTGGCATGGACAGGAAGAGGGTCTGACCGCTTCTATGCATGGTCGGATGCTCTCTCCCGCCCGAAAAGAAACGCTTTCTGCCGTTTTTTTCAATTTGTACGTATACATAAATATTCTCCAACATATAAGTCTCAGCTGTGAAAATAAAAGGAAGTCTCCACCCGCTTTCTCCCTCTGTTTTCACTTGGCATGGGGCAGAAAAAGGATCTAACCGCTTCTTAGGCCACTGAAAAAGTCTACTTCATAAGAAAAAGGAGTTCATCACCTACTATATACAGGTAATGGACTCCTTTTTCTTTTCAACATATTGATAAAATTCGTGTTATTTTTTCAAAGCAAACACTTTTTCAGTGCCTTCACCGCTTCTATGTATGGCCGGATGCTCTCTACCAGCTAAAAAGAATGGTCTTATATTATTTTTCTATTTGTTTAAAATTTTTAATTTGTTAAAATAGTATAAAAATAGATTGATAATTAAGGGGTGTGTATATGTCTGAAGGACTTATAAAAATGTGGTTTTCTTTAGGAGCAATGGGATTCATGTTTATTGCAGTAGCTTTTATTTTATTAAGTAGGCATAAAATAAAGAATAAAATTTTGAAAGGTATTACAGCGCTGGTTGCTTATACACTTATGGTTGTATCTGGGATTGTTATTTTTCTCGTTGTATTTAGTGGGCCAGTCGAACAATAAGAATGAATAATCGCCACTCTTTGTTTTCAAATAGATTGTGGGGAGGTAGGTGGAAATGAATAAACAAGATTTAATAGATGTGAGCGAGAAAATAAAGGATGGATTGTCTGTGAAAAAAAACTATATTATTTTAATATTTTGTTGTATAAGCCTTTTGTCAGGATGTATGTATCCTAGAGAAAATATGAAACAGAATGCTGTCCCTTATGAAGATCAGCTGCAAGCTGTACAAAAGGCAGTCAATACATATAAGGAACAAAATAATGGTTTATTGCCAATTAAAACGCGTGATATGAGCACACCAATTTATCAAAAATATCCAATTGATTTTCAAAAAATTGCACCACGTTATATACAAGAAGCACCTGGAAATGCATATGAAAGTGGTGGTGTATATCAATATGTATTAGTAGATGTAGAAACAAATCCAACGGTAAAATTAATCGATGTAAGAATGGCAGAACAAATTCGGGATGTTAAGTTGAAATTGCAAATGTATCGTGATGAACATCAATATCCTCCTTTTAAAAAGGTTATTGCAGATGGTGTTTATGAGCTAGATTTCAAAAAGATGGGATATAAAGATGTACCTCAAGTGACAAGCCCATATTCTGGAAAGGGATTACCGCTTGTAATTAATGAAAAAGGGGAGATTTTTGTTGATTATCGAATGGATTTATATGAAATGTTACAAAAAAACGGAGAAAAGTTGAAAGAGGGGGAAGATATTCGTAATATGCTTTTAAAAGATACACCATTTGTGCCCGCATACTCTTTACCGTATACAGTAAGAAACGGAGAACCAATTTTTTTTAAATGATAAGTCATGAACCTTTCTTCTAGCGAATAAGTTCTAGAAGAAAGGTTTTTTCATGTATTACAACTTATGATGCAAACAAAAAGTTCTTTTTAAATAGTCATATGAATTTAGGACAAAATCATATGATATATTGTCCACACTTCTAGAATATTTTTATGTTATTTCATATGATAGGAGACATCAGTGAAGGATATTGTATGTGAATACAAATTGGATTATTCCCAAAAATTTTGAGGGAGGGAATCACTTGGAAAAGGTCGATATTTTTAAAGATATTGCTGAGCGCACAGGCGGTGATATTTATTTAGGGGTTGTAGGAGCTGTTCGAACAGGAAAATCAACGTTTATTAAAAAATTTATGGAGCTTGTTGTTATTCCGAATATCGAAAATGATTCAGATCGTCAGCGAGCACAAGATGAATTACCTCAAAGTGCTGCTGGACGTACGATTATGACAACAGAACCGAAATTTGTTCCAAACCAAGCGGTTTCCATCCATGTTGATGACGGTCTTGAAGTAAATATTCGATTAGTAGATTGTGTTGGTTATACGGTTCCTGGAGCGAAAGGATATGAAGATGAGAATGGCCCACGCATGATTAATACACCTTGGTATGAAGAACCCATCCCGTTTCATGAGGCTGCTGAAATTGGAACGCGTAAGGTGATTCAAGAACATTCTACTATTGGGGTTGTCATTACAACTGATGGAACGATTGGAGAAATTCCAAGACGAGATTATATAGAAGCAGAAGAACGTGTTATCAATGAGTTAAAAGAAGTGGGTAAACCGTTTATCATGATTATTAATACAGTACAGCCGTATCATCCAGATACAGAACAGTTACGTCAAAGTTTATCAGAGGAGCATGATATTCCTGTATTAGCAATGAGTGTGGAGAGTTTAAGAGAAACAGATGTTTACAATGTACTTCGTGAAGCTTTATTTGAATTCCCTGTTTTGGAAGTGAATGTGAATCTACCAAGCTGGGTTATGGTATTAAATGAGGGACATTGGTTACGTCAAAGTTATCAAGAAGCTGTTCAAGAGACAGTTAAAGATATAAAAAGGCTTCGTGATGTAGATCGTGTTGTTTGGCAATTTAGTCAATATGAGTTTATTGATCGAGCGAGTTTAGCTGGGATTGATATGGGGCAGGGCGTTGCAGAGATTGATTTATATGCACCAGATGAATTGTACGATCAAATATTAAAAGAAGTTGTAGGTGTAGAAATTAGAGGGAAAGATCATTTATTAAAGCTTATGCTTGATTTTTCTCATGCAAAAACGGAGTATGATCAAGTTTCAGAGGCTTTAAGAATGGTCAAACAAACAGGATATGGCGTAGCTGCGCCGGCCTTAGCTGATATGAGCCTAGATGAGCCAGAAATTATTCGTCATGGATCGCGATTCGGTGTGAAATTAAAGGCAGTTGCACCGTCTATTCATATGATTAAAGTTGATGTTGAATCTACATTTGAGCCAATTATTGGCACTGAAAAGCAAAGTGAAGAGCTTGTCCGCTACTTAATGCAAGATTTTGAGGATGATCCGCTTTCTATATGGAATTCTGATATCTTTGGACGCTCGCTTAGTTCAATTGTTCGAGAAGGAATTCAAGCAAAATTATCTTTAATGCCTGAAAATGCTCGTTACAAATTAAAAGAAACGCTAGAAAGAATTATTAACGAAGGATCTGGCGGATTGATTGCCATTATTTTATAAGGCCCCCCCCCTCGAGCAGGGGGTTTTTGCTTTTTTATCCCGCTATTTGTAGTCTGTAAGACTCCAGTCTCAAGATTCAGAGAAAAGTGAGGAAGATAGGCGGAGGGGAGAAAAGAAATAGCCATTATCTAATATTTTGTAGCATATTGTCAAGTTTCATCGTTTTTTCACATTTTCGAGGTAACAATTTCTTTAAAAATATTGAATTATACAGGAGAATCGTATAATATAGGCGTTGATAATGATTTATCTACATCTTTGTAGTATAGAATTTGTAAAAATTGCCTACAAATGAAAGTAAGACTCATTTTATGATCATTATACAGTCTTATCTTTGGGAGGAGGTGAATGGCATGAACAAGACAGATTTAATCAATGCTGTTGCAGAAGCAAGTTCCCTTTCTAAAAAGGACGCAACAAAAGCAGTTGACGCTGTTTTTGATTCTATCTTAGAAGCTTTAAAACAAGGTGATAAAGTACAATTGATCGGATTCGGTAACTTCGAAGTTCGTGAGCGTGCGGCTCGTAAAGGACGCAACCCACAAACTGGTGAGGAAATTGAAATCGCTGCAAGTAAAGTACCTGCATTCAAACCTGGTAAAGCGTTAAAAGATGCGGTTAAATAATCCTTACATATTAACAGGGAAGAAGAGTTTCCTTTTTGGAAACTCTTCTTTTTGCTTTTAAAATCATAAATATGCTAGAATGTGTTCGTATCACTTTTAGGTTTTTCGGGAGGGTTAAGCGGATGGCAAAAGTTAACTTAGAACAAATCGAGCAAGCAGTGCGTCTTATTCTAGAGGCAATTGGAGACGATCCAAATCGTGAGGGAGTACTTGATACACCGAAACGTGTTGCGAAAATGTATGCAGAAGTATTTTCAGGTATGCATGAAGATCCAAAGGAGCATTTGCATAAAGTGTTTGGAGAAGAGCACGAGGAGCTTGTATTAGTAAAAGATATTCCATTTTATTCGATGTGTGAGCACCATCTTGTTCCGTTTTACGGAGTTGCTCATGTTGCATATATTCCACGTGGTGGAAAAGTAACAGGTTTAAGTAAATTAGCTCGTACTGTAGATACAATTGCACGTCGTCCACAACTTCAAGAACGTATTACGTCAACAGTGGCTAATTCTATTATGGAAGTGCTAGAACCACATGGTGTTATGGTAGTTGTTGAAGCGGAACATATGTGTATGACAATGCGCGGTGTGAAAAAGCCTGGTGCAAAAACGGTAACTACAGCAGTGCGCGGTGTGTTAGAAAATGATGCAGCGGCACGTAGCGAAATTTTGTCTTTTATTAAGGCAAAGTAAAGGAAAGCGGGAAACTGCTTTTCTTTTTTATTTATATTATTTTACTTTTGATTCCGGTTGTTTGTAGGAAATACTGTCTGTATCCAACAAAACTAGGTGGGGATTACTGCCTGTGAAATCTAAATTCTTATAATGAGCAAGGAGAGATGAGAATTCCATTTTAATGTGTGTTTATGGAGTGAGAGATATAGTCTTTAAAAAATTACATATATTTTGATAGCTGTCCATAAACTTATAGGTGAATGAGTTTTTGTTTTTTATGCGTATTGTATGAATAGAAATCTAACGTATGGTTTATCTTGATTCCCCAAGTTTTGGTTATAGAAAATAGAATGTATGTGTTATAATAGGTTTTATGAATTAGAAAACAAGGGTGATTTTTTGTGTGTGACATCTACGGAGGGTATGCGGATATAAAGGAGCAGTTGCTATCAAAACTGCGCCATCCTTATTTTATAAACTATATTGAAGAACCATTTATTGATGAAGAAAAGGTAGTGCTCTTATACGCTGCTTTAAAAAATGCAAATTTACATAAAGAACAAATTGATCACTATGTTTTAACGATTATGCTTGTACAAATCGCTCTTGATACACATGAAAAAGTATCAAACAAAGCAGATGAAGAAGCAAGTGGATTTCATAAGCGTCGTCAGCTTACAGTACTTGCAGGTGATTACTATAGTGGATTGTATTATTATTTACTTTCAATGAATTGTGATATTGTATTAATTCGTGCACTTGCCGAAGGGATTAAAGAAATTAATGAACATAAAATTATGTTATATCAGAGGGCATATGAAACAGCTGATGAAGTAGTCAAAAGTGTTATGACAATCGAATCGGCACTTTTACAAAAAACATGTGATCATTTTCATTTATCACATTGGAAACCGTTTATAGCGTATATGCTAGGGAATAAGCGTCTTCAAAAAGAGTATCAATTGCATGCTAAAAGAAAAACTGCACCTGTTTTTCAAGCGGTTCAAGCAACTCTATCAAATGATGATGACAGAAATGTGGAAACGGTCTTTACAGAGTGGTTGAAAAAAATGGATGAACAAGAAAAATCATTTCTTCAAAGCCATAAAGAAATTGATGAGATAGTTTCCGCATTACAAGATAAATTGAAAACATAAGCAATTTTATATTGGAAGAAGGGTAAGCGCATGCAACAATCAAAAGAAGAAAGAGTACATGACGTATTTGAAAAAATCTCTGATAAATACGATGTAATGAATTCAGTTATAAGTTTTCAAAGGCATAAAGCATGGCGAAAAGAAACGATGCGAATTATGGATGTACAGCCTGGAAGCAAGGCGTTAGATGTGTGTTGTGGAACTGCTGATTGGACAATTGCACTTGCTGATGCTGTTGGAACGACTGGGAAAGTATATGGATTAGACTTTAGTGAAAATATGCTATCTGTTGGAAAAGAGAAAGTAGAAGCTTTAAATTTAAAGCATGTGGAACTTATGCATGGGAATGCGATGGAACTTCCATTTGAAGATGGTACATTTGATTATGTAACAATCGGATTTGGTCTTCGTAATGTTCCTGATTATATGCACGTATTAAAAGAAATGACGCGAGTAGTAAAGCCAGGCGGGAAAGTGATTTGTTTAGAAACATCTCAACCAACGATGATTGGTTTTCGCCATATGTATATTTTGTATTTCAAATACATTATGCCTTTGTTTGGCAAAATGTTTGCAAAAAGCTATAAGGAATATTCATGGCTTCAGGAGTCTGCTAGCACATTCCCAGGGATGAAAGAATTAGCGAAGATGTTTGAATCGGCAGGACTTGAGCATGTGCAAGTGAAACCATTTACTTTTGGTGTAGCAGCTATGCACTTAGGATTAAAACCGAAATTAAAATAGAAAAAAGACGTTTTTAGGTTAAGGTGAACAATATGAAGTTACAACTTATGTACTCTTTTTTACGATCGGATATTGATGTAATAGAAAAAGAATTAAAAAAGGTTGTTGCCTCAGAGCAACAACTAATAGAAGATGCGGCATTACAGCTTATCGAAGCTGGTGGTAAACGAATTCGTCCTGTATTTGTGCTACTTGCGGGGAAATTCGGAGACTACAAGTTAGATGCAATTAAACATGTTGCAGTTGCTCTAGAGCTCATCCATATGGCTTCGCTTGTTCATGATGATGTAATTGACGCAGCGCTCTTACGAAGAAGTAGTGCAACTGTAAATGCAAAATGGGGAGATCGTATTGCGATGTATACGGGAGATTATTTGTTTGCAAAGTCTCTAGAGTGCATTACGAATTTAGAAGTTCCAGAAGCTCACCAGGCATTGTCGTATACAATTTTGGAAGTGTGTAAGGGTGAAATCGAACAAATTAAGGATAAGTATGATTATAATCAAAATTTAAGAACGTATTTACGACGAATTAAGAGAAAAACAGCATTGTTGATTGCGGCTAGTTGTCAGTTGGGAGCCATTGCTTCTGGGGCAAGTCGTGATACTGTAAATCGTTTGTTTTGGTATGGTTATTTTGTTGGAATGTCGTATCAAATTATTGATGATATTTTAGATTTCGTTTCAACAGAAGAAAAATTAGGAAAACCTGCTGGTGGAGATTTATTGCAAGGAAATGTCACACTTCCAGCTTTGTATGCAATGGAAGATCCA
Organism: Bacillus sp. IT-79MI2; assembly: GCF_949768135.1. NCBI lineage: Bacteria > Bacillati > Bacillota > Bacilli > Caryophanales > Bacillaceae > Bacillus > Bacillus sp. IT-79MI2. Next base: position 56,818 of record NZ_CATKPV010000058.1, read on the forward strand.
GAGCTTCGTGCAAAAATTGTATCCGTACATGAAAATACAACTGCAAGTGAGATGAAAGAAATTATTCATGATATTAAAACAAGTCCAGCAATTGATCGGGCATTTGCATTTAGTGAACGTTATTTACATAAAGCATTAGAGGTAATAAAACCTTTGCCACGTGGACAGGCAAAATATGCGTTGCAAAATGTTGCAAAGTATATTGGAAAACGAAAATTTTAATGACTTTCTTTTACAAATAAAATAATCTCTCTATTTCAAAACTATTGCACAATTGTGATAAGGGTGTTAATATGTGTGTGGGGATATACAATTACATACATAATTCAGAAGTGGAGAGATTTTTTATGGAAAAAACATTTCTAATGGTAAAACCAGACGGCGTACAACGTGCCTTCATTGGGGAAATTGTAGCTCGTTTTGAGAAAAAGGGCTTTCAATTAGTTGGTGCGAAATTAATGCAAGTTACTCCAGAAATTGCAGGAAAACATTACGCTGAGCACACAGAAAAACCTTTCTTTGGTGAATTAGTAGATTTCATTACATCTGGTCCTGTTTTTGCAATGGTATGGCAAGGGGAAGGTGTAGTAGATACTGCTCGTAATATGATGGGTAAAACAAGACCTCATGAAGCGGCACTAGGTACAATTCGTGGCGATTTTGGTGTAACAGTTGCGAAAAATATTATCCATGGTTCTGATTCTCTAGAAAGTGCAGAACGTGAGATTGGTATTTTCTTTAAAGAAGAAGAATTAGTAGACTACTCAAAATTAATGAATCAATGGATTTACTAATTATTTTAAAATAATTTGTAAACGCTTTAATTACTGTGATAATAGTGAAAAGTGCAAGGAGAGTGTGAATACTCTTCTTGCACTTTTTTGGTTTCAAATAGTTACGAAGTAAGGCCCGGTATGATATATTGATACATAAAGTAAAACTTCTATGAAGGAAGAATAACTTTTGAACAAGACATAAAACCTTTCTTTTTAGGTGGGAGAGAGCATCCGCTCATGCGTAGAAGCGGTCAGATCCTCATCCTATCATTAATGTGGATAAAATAATTACAAGAAAAGGGGAATATCCGATGCGATACATCACAGCGGGTGAATCTCACGGTCCGCAGCTTACGGCAATTTTGGAAGGTATTCCAGCAGGGTTATCTTTAGTAGCAGATGATATAAATGAAGAATTAGCAAGAAGGCAGAAAGGTTACGGACGTGGCAGACGTATGCAGATTGAAAAAGATCAAGCACAAATTGTCAGTGGTGTTAGACATGGACTTACGCTTGGGTCTCCAATTGCACTCGTTGTCGAAAATCGAGATTTTACCCATTGGACAAAGATTATGGGAGTAGATCCGTTAACTGAACAAGAAGCAAAAGAAATGAAAAGACAAATTACAAGACCGAGACCTGGTCATGCTGATTTAAATGGTGCAATTAAATATGGACACCGTGATATGAGAAATGTACTTGAACGCTCTTCAGCACGTGAAACAACAGTTCGAGTTGCAGCAGGAGCTGTTGCGAAAAGACTTTTAGCAGAGTTAGGTGTAAAGGTTGCTGGACATGTAATTGAAATTGGCGGTGTGCAGGCAGAAAAGCTTACATATGACTCAATAGAACAACTACAAGAAATTACAGAAGCATCCCCGGTTCGTTGTTTAGATGAGGAAGCATCTAAAAAGATGATGCAGGCAATTGATGATGCAAAAACAAGTGGAGATTCTATTGGTGGAATTGTTGAAGTTATTGTAGAGGGAATGCCAATTGGAGTAGGGAGCTATGTGCATTATGACCAAAAACTCGATGCGAAATTAGCAGCGGCAGTAATGAGTATAAATGCTTTTAAAGGTGTGGAAATTGGCATTGGATTTGAAGCGGCACATAAGCCAGGAAGTCAAGTACACGATGAAATTCTTTGGGATCAAGAAAAAGGGTATACGAGACGAACAAATCATGCTGGTGGATTAGAAGGTGGCATGACAACAGGTATGCCGGTTGTCGTACGCGGCGTCATGAAACCCATTCCAACGCTATATAAGCCGCTTCAAAGTGTTGATATTGATACGAAAGAATCTTTTTCAGCGAGCATTGAACGTTCTGATAGTTGTGCTGTACCAGCAGCTAGTGTTGTGGCGGAAGCAGTTGTTGCATGGGAACTAGCAGTAGCTCTAGTGGAACAATTTGGAGCAGATCGTATGGATTGTATTCGTGAAAATATTAAGAAACATAATGAATATGCGAGGGAATTTTAATGGAGAAAATACATATTCAGACGCAGTCTAAAGAGTATGATGTATATGTAGGAAAAGATGCGTTGTCACATTTGACAGCGCTTGTTCGAAATATGGAACCGACTGTTTCTAATGTAATGGTCATTTCTGATGAATCTGTCGCATCATTTCATTTAGAAGAAGTTATGGATGCATTGCAAGTAGAAAAACATGTTTTTTCATTTGTTGTTCCAAGTGGAGAGAAAGAAAAATCATTTGAAAACTTTTATGCGGCTCATACGTCAGCGCTTGAAAATGGGATGGATCGACATTCTTTAGTTGTTGCACTTGGAGGAGGAATGATCGGTGATTTAGCGGGTTTTGTTGCGGCGACATTTATGCGCGGTATTCGCTTTATTCAAGTTCCAACAACGTTACTGGCACATGACAGCGCAGTTGGTGGAAAAGTTGCCATTAATCACCCTCTAGGAAAAAATATGATCGGAGCGTTTCATCAGCCAGAAGCAGTTCTATATCATACACCATTTTTAAATTCATTACCGGAAAAAGAGTGGCGTTCAGGATTTGCTGAAGCGATTAAACATGCTTTTATCGGTGATGTTGAATTATATCATTGGTTAAAGCGAGAAGTGAAAACATTAGAAGATATACGGGATGAAAAATTAATTTATATATTACAGCGAGCAATTCCTGTAAAAGCAAATATTGTAGCGCAAGACGAAACTGAAAAAGGTGTGCGTGCTCACTTGAATTTTGGACATACATTAGGACATGCTCTTGAAAAAGAGATGGGATATGGGGAAATTACTCATGGTGATGGAGTAGCAATTGGTATGTTATTCGCGATATTCTTAAGTGAACAAATTTATAAAGTAGACCTTGGTTATAAGGAAATTAAGCGGTGGTTTTCTCAGTATGGTTATCCACCTATGCCAAGGAATCTAAATATAGAACGTCTTGTGCAAGTGATGAAGCAAGATAAAAAAGCGAACGCAGGAATAATTCGTATGGTACTTATGCAGGAATATGGGGTGTTGAATGTCGTATCTATTTCAGATGAGACTGTTCATACTACATTAGAAGCATTTCAAAGAGATGAGGAATCTATTTGATTCGCGCAATTCGCGGCGCGATTACAGTCGAACATAATGAAGCTGAGGAGATATTGACTGCAACAGAGCGTTTAGTGAAGAGAATAGCAAATGACAATGGAATCTATCCGGCTGATATTGTATCGGTGTTAATTTCTACAACAGCTGACATAAATGCATGTTTTCAGGCAGCGACTTGGAAGGCTTTACTTATTACCGGTGATGTGTGTAAAAGAAATAGATGTACCGAATGCTTTGCAGAAGTGTATTCGTGTGATAATGACAGTCACGACAAAAAAGTTGCAGCATGAAGTAGAGTGTATACATGCAGAAAAGGCGATTGTACTGCGGTCTAATCTAGTAAAATGACAGGGGGAATCAAAATGAGAGTAAAAGAGCAATTGTTAACTTTGAAAGCATATGTACCTGGCAAAAACATTGAAGAAGTAAAAAGAGAATATGGATTATCTAAAATTGTAAAATTAGCATCTAATGAAAACCCGTTTGGCTGTTCAAAACGTGTAACGGAAGCTTTAGCTTCATTAAGCACACAATATGCTTTATATCCAGATGGAGCAGCTTTTGAACTTCGTGAAAAAGTAGCCGCACACCTTCATGTGAAACCAGAGCAACTTTTATTTGGTAGCGGTCTGGATGAAGTAATTCAAATGATTAGTCGCGCTTTATTAGAAAAAGGTACAAATGTTGTGATGGCAAATCCAACATTTTCACAATACTATCACCATGCTGTAATTGAAGGGGCAGAGGTTCGTGAAGTGCCACTTAAGGATGGTATTCATGACTTGGACACGATGCTAAAGCAAATTGATGAACAAACGCAAATCGTATGGATTTGTAATCCGAACAATCCAACAGGAACATATGTAGAAAAGCAAAAATTACTTTCATTTTTAGAGGCGGTTCCGAAGTCAACACTCGTAATTATGGATGAAGCATACTATGAATATGCAGGAGCGAAAGAGTATCCACAAACATTGCCACTTCTTGAAGAGTATGAAAATCTCATGGTGTTACGTACATTTTCAAAAGCATATGGCTTAGCTGCTTTTCGTATTGGTTATGCTGTAGGGAATGAAAAACTCATACAGCAATTAGAAGTAGCAAGATTACCATTTAATACATCAGCTATTGCGCAAGCTGTTGGTTTGGCAGCGATAGAAGATCAAGAATTTTTACAAGAGTGCGTGAAGCAAAATGCTGAAGGATTAAATCAATATTATACGTTCTGTAAGGAGTACGACGTTTTTTACTATCCATCACAAACAAATTTCATCTTCTTAAGGCTTGGGATTCCCGGTAATGAAGCATTTGAAAGATTAATGAGAAAAGGGTATATTGTTCGTTCAGGTGCTGCGTTTGGCTTGCCAGATGGTATTCGTATTACTGTTGGTTTAAAAGAAGAGAATGATGAGATTATTGAATTGCTGACGGAACTTGTGAAAGAGCAAAAGAAGAAAGAAAAAACGTATTCTTAAGAAAAAGCGCGGCTCCCATTA